>CAZGBA010000036.1:0-37136 GCA_964523435.1 uncultured Xanthomonas sp. | reverse complement strand
CGGCGGGTCTTTCTTTTTGGCATTTCCGACCCGCCTCGGCGGGTCTTTCTTTTTGGCATTTCCGACCCGCCTCGGCGGGTCTTTCTTTTTGATATTTCCGATCTGTCTCGGCAGGTCTTTCTTTTTTGCGCAACGGTTATCCTTGGCGTTCTCATCGATGAACCCGACGCGCCCATGCCCGTGCTGAGCACCCGACTCGATCCGCAGTCGCAGGAATTCCGCGACACCGTCACCTACCATCGCGAGCTGGTCGTCGAACTTGAGCTGCGCTTGACGCACGCAGCCGAAGGCGGCGGCGACAAGGCCCGCGCCAAACATACCGAGCGCGGCAAGCTGCTCGCACGCGACCGCATCACCGCCCTGCTCGATCCGGGCTCGCCCTTTCTCGAAATCGCCCCACTCGCCGCCGAAGGCATGTACGAGGGCGCAGCGCCGGCTGCGGGCATGGTCTGCGGCATCGGCCGGGTGATGGGCAACGAAGTGGTGATCGTCGCAAACGACGCAACCGTCAAAGGCGGCACCTATTTCCCGATGACGGTGAAGAAGCATCTGCGCGCACAGGAGATCGCGCGAGAGAACAGATTGCCCTGCATCTATCTGGTCGACTCCGGCGGTGCATTCCTGCCGCTGCAGGACGAGGTCTTTCCGGATCGCGAACACTTCGGTCGCATTTTCTACAACCAGGCGCGGATGAGCGCCGAGAACATCCCGCAGATCGCTGTGGTGATGGGCAGTTGCACCGCAGGCGGCGCCTATGTGCCGGCGATGAGCGATGAAAGCATCATCGTCAAGGAGCAAGGCACGATTTTCCTTGGCGGTCCGCCGCTGGTGAAGGCCGCGACCGGCGAAGTGGTCGACGCCGAAGCGCTGGGCGGCGCGGACGTGCACACCAGCATCTCCGGTGTAGCCGACCATTTCGCCGAAGACGACCGCCATGCGCTGCAGATCGCGCGCAATCTCGTCGGCAATCTCAATCGCAGGAAAACGCTCCCGGTAGCGGTGCGGCCATCGGCCGAACCGCGCTACGCCGCCGACGAGCTGTACGGCATCGTACCGAAGGACACGCGTCGCCCGTTCGACATCCGCGAAGTGATCGCGCGCATCGTCGACGGCTCGGACTTCGACGAATTCAAGGCGCGTTACGGTAAAACGCTGGTCACCGGTTTCGCCCATCTGCACGGCTATCCGATCGGCATCGTCGCGAACAACGGCATTCTGTTCGCCGAAAGTGCGCTCAAGGGCGCGCATTTCATCGAACTGTGCAATCAGCGCGGAATCCCGCTGGTCTTTCTGCAGAACATCACCGGCTTCATGGTCGGCAGGAAATACGAAAACGCAGGGATCGCGAAGGACGGCGCGAAGATGGTCACGGCGGTCGCCTGTTCCAGCGTGCCGAAATTCACGGTGGTGATCGGCGGGAGTTTCGGCGCTGGCAATTATGCGATGTGCGGCCGCGCGTACGGCGCGCGTTTTCTGTGGATGTGGCCGAATGCGCGAATCAGCGTGATGGGCGGCGAGCAGGCGGCGAGCGTGCTCGCCACGGTGCGACGCGACGGCATCGAAGTCGCAGGAAAAGTGTGGACATCCGAAGAGGAAGAATCCTTCAAGGCCCCGATCCGCGACCAGTACGAAAGCCAGGGCAATCCCTATTACGCCACCGCACGGCTGTGGGACGATGGCGTGATCGATCCCGCCGACACCCGGCGCGTGCTGGGGCTTGGAATTTCCGCCGCATTGAATGCACCCATCGAGCCACCACGCTTCGGCGTGTTCCGCATGTAATCCTTACGAACACAGATCACCGCATGATCGTCGGCATCGACCTCGGCACTACACATTCCCTTATCGGCGCCTACACGGAGCAAGGCAGCAAACTGTTCCCGAACGCGCTTGGCGAGCTGCTGACGCCGTCGGTGGTCAGCGTCGACGGCGACACCGTCCTGGTCGGGCAGGCCGCACGAGATCGCTTGATCAGCCACCCGGATCGCACGGTCGCTGCGTTCAAGCGCTGGATGGGGTCGTCGCGCGAGACCCGGCTCGGCGATCGCAGCTTCCGGCCCGAGGAACTATCCGCGTTGGTGCTGCGCTCGCTGCTGGCTGATGCCGAAGCGGCGCTGGGCGAAAAAATCACCGAGGCAGTGATCAGCGTGCCCGCATATTTCTCGGATGCGCAGCGCAAGGCGACGCGCAGCGCAGGGGAATTGGCGGGCGTGCGCGTCGAACGGCTGATCAACGAACCGACTGCGGCCGCGCTGGCCTACGGACTGCAGAACCGTGAGCAGGAAAGCCGTTTCCTGGTATTCGATCTCGGCGGCGGCACCTTCGACGTATCGATCCTCGAATCCTTCGACAGCGTGTTCGAGGTCCATGCCACTGCCGGCGACAATTTCCTCGGTGGCGAAGATTTTCTCGATGTCCTCGTCGAAGCATTCTGCCAGGACCACGCGCTGCGGCGACAGGCCATGAGCGCGCAGGAATACGGCCAACTCAGGCGCCGGATGGAAGTATTGAAGCGCGAGATCGGCGGCACTGCCGTACCGCCGCTGCAGATCGCCATCAGCGACAACAGCTATACGTGGAGCATCGAGGAAGATCGTTTCGCGCGCCTGTGCGAACCGCTGGTGCAGCGCATGCGCGCGCCGATCGAGCGCGCGATGCGCGATGCGAAGCTGCAACCGGCGCAGTTGGACGAAATCGTGCTGGTCGGCGGCGCCAGCCGCATGCCGCTGGTCGCGCGACTGGTGTCGCGCATGTTCGGTCGATTGCCGCTGCGGCACATCAATCCGGACCAGGCCATCGCGCTCGGCGCCAGCGTCGCCGCCGGTTTGAAATCCCGCAATGCGAAGCTTGATGAGATCATCCTCACCGATGTCTGCCCTTATACGCTCGGCACGCAGATCGGGCACCGCGACTCGAACGGTCAGATCCACAACGGCTATTTCCATCCGATCATCCTGCGCAACAGCACGGTGCCGATCAGTCGCGAGGACGTCTTCTATCCGATGCACGAGCAGCAGCATCAGCTGACCATCGACATCTTCCAGGGCGAGAACCCGCTGGTCGCTAACAACATCAAACTCGGCGAGATCACGCTTGATCTCGACAAACGACGCAGTCACGACGAAAACGGCGTCACCGTGCGCTTCACCTACGACATCAACGGTCTGCTGCAGGTGGAAGTGACGGAACACGCGACCCAACGGCGGCACGAACTGCTGCTCGAACAGAATCCGGGTCTGCTGACGCCGGAGGAGATCCGCGCAAGACTCGCGGCACTGACGGAACTGAAAGTGCATCCGCGCGATCAACAGGAGAACATCGCGGTATTGGCGCGGGCGGAGCGGCTGTACGAGGAGTTCCTGCACGAACGCAGCCAACTGCAGGACTGGATCATGCAGTTCCGCGCTGTTCTGGACACCCAGGACGTGGCCCGGATCGCTCAGCACCGCAGCCAGTTGATGGAGGCGCTGGACGCGGTGGAAGCGCAGGGATGAGCCGCGCGTTGCGCGAATTGGGTCTTGGCCCCGACGCCGACGAGCGCGCCGTCAAGCGCGCATACGCTACGCGCCTCAAGACGACCCGCCCCGACACCGATCCGGAAGGTTTCCAACGCCTCAATGCAGCGTATCAGGCCGCCCTCGCATGGGTGCAGTCGCGGTCGAACGTTACGCCGACTCCGCTGTCGATCGCGACGACGACAGAGACGAATACGGATGCGGAAACCGATGCAACTGCAGATGAAGTGCCATACGGCGCAATCACGCAGGTTCTTTCGACAGAAGCGCTGTTCGCCATGCTGGAGTCACCTCCCCGCGAAACGGAGGAGAACACGCGCGACGACGCGAACGTTGGCGTATTCGACGTCGCCGAAAGCGATACGATCGACACCGATCCTCCGGAGCGGCTGTCCACCGAAACCATCCGCTTCGATTTCGATGCGTTCTTCGACGAATGCATCGCGCTGGCGGCGCACGGCCGCGATGGCGAGCTGCTGGATTGGCTCAACACGCAACCGATCCTGTGGTCGCTGCAGCACAAGGCGCGCATCGCGCAGTGGCTGTTGGGTCACCTGCACGAGCATCGCCCGGCGATCCAGTCGTGCCGCTTCGACGAGCTCGCCGAGTTTTTCGCTCTGTTCGATCTCAACTCCGGTTACGACGCCTACGCCATTCAGCGCCTGCGCCATCGCCTGCATCTGACCTGGGAAATCCAGACCGCACAGCTGTACGAGCTCGCGCAGCGCGGCCGACCGGATGGCGGCAGTTTCGCCGCCGACGTGCGTCAGACCCGGCGAATCCTGAAACAACTCCATCGGCCGCTGAATACTGTGCAGGCGATGCTCGCAGGCCTGATGCCGATGTATCCATCGGCGATGCGGAGATTCCTGTACCGGCTCGACTTCGGCAACATCGACGACCTGCCTCCACCGATCGATCCACGGCAGGTGGCGTTCTGGGATACCGCCGGAGATCGCTCGCGCGTCTCTACGCCACGGCTGTGGATCGGTGCGGCGCGTTGCGTGGTGTATCCGATACTCACCATGCTGGTGGTGCTGCTGGTGAAACTGGTCGTGCCGGAAGTAGGACTGCACGCGCCCGCTGCTATCAAGACCGGCGCAACCCTGTTCGCCGGGATGTCCATCGTCTGGCTCGCATGGATCGGCGGACAGGCCTGCATGCAGTGGCAGTGCTTGCCGGAAGACGAGGAAGAACGTTTCGGTGGCTTGCGCCGGGCGTTGATTCCCCTGCTCGCTCTGCTCGCATTCGCGTTGGGTCTGGTACTGGATCAGGTGATCGCAGCCGCTGTCGTATCGCTGTCGGCATTCCTGTTGGCGTGGCAGCGCTACCGCCGACGCAATGGTCCTCTGTTCGGTTTCGTACCGCGCGGACCGGTCTGGTACGCGGTCGGCATCGCCGTGTTGGTGGGCCCCGGCCTGGCGCTGCTCGGCAGTGCTCCGAACGCGGTCGTCGGCGGCATCTGCGCATCGGCGGTGGCCTTGTGGGCATGGGATCTGCGCAAACAGCACATTGCATCGCAAAGCTGAATACGACAAGTCGATGCGATGACCGGCCGCGATTCTGCTGCCGGTGTCACACCGTGATGCTGACGTCGGCGATATGGTGAACAGTCCTGCCGTCGCCATCGGCGTATCCGGAGTTTCCAGCATGGCCATCTTCAATCAGTCCAACACCGGCAAGAAAGACGCCGTACCCGCTGCAGCGGATACGCCGAGCTTCGCCGCCCGCGAGGCGTCCGCGCCGCCCGCAAACACCGATTTCGCGCCGGCCACGTTCCCGCGGACCAGCGCCGCGCCTGAACCAGCCGCTGCTCCCGCAGCGAAGGAGTCGCTGATCGCCGCCGATCTCACCATCGAAGGCAAGATCGAGGGCTCCGGCCACGTCCGCATCGCCGGCAAATTCAAAGGCGACGTCAATGTGCAGGGCGATCTCTCCCTCGAACGCGGCGCAAAGCTCAACGGCGGCGTGCGCGCGAAGAAGGTCACGCTGGCCGGTGAGCTGGAAGGCAACGTCGAATCCGCCGCACGGGTCGAGCTGCTCGATACGGCGGTGGTGATCGGCGACCTCAAGGCGGGCACGCTGACCGTCGCAGCCGGCTCGAAGATCCGCGGTCACATCGATTGCGGCTGGGAAAACAGCGGCACCCAGAAATCGGGCGGCAAAGCGGAACCGAAGCCCGAGTCATGAGTACGCGCCCGGGCACTGCGGGCGCCACTCGCGAGTGCCCGCACTGCAAGGCGAAGATTCTCGAAAGCGCGGTGATCTGTCCCGCGTGCAAGCACTATCTGCGCTACGACTCGGACACCCATCCGGCCAAGCCCAGACAGGTACCGCTGCAGGTCGAAGGCACCATCCGCCATCCAGCGGATGGAGACCCATGGGAATACTCGGTCGTCGTCGTCATCCACGACGAACGCGGCAACGAAATCGCGCGTCAGGTCGTGGGCGTCGGCGCAATGCACGCCGGCGATGTACGCAGCTTCGCCCTGTCGGTCGAGGTATTCGAGGCGAAGGGCGCGAAGCAGCGGAAGCATTGAAGTGCCTTGATGCGACGGGCCGCACCCACGTCCGGATGCTTCAGGATGCGCTTCCCGTGTCGCAGCTGTTGCAGCCCCCGCAGCCATCTCCCGCAGGTTTCGGGGCCGGCGCGATCCATTTGCCGAATGTGCGCATCCACTCCGACCGGCCTTCGCGCACCAGCGGCAGCGCGAGCGAGATGCGGACGCGACGCGACGCGTTCGGCGCCTGCTTGAGGAACACTACCCAAGCGCTGACCGCCACCGCCAACGCGACGACGATGTACTGCAATATCATGGAGAACGATGGCGACATCGTCATCCTGCTCCCATCGCCGCTGCGACCTGATAGGTCACGAGCGAGGCGAGATATGCCAGGACGAACAGATACACGGTGGCGAAACCCATCTGCTTCCACGAATTGGTTTCGCGCTTGATCGTCGCGAGCGTGGAGATGCACATCGGTGCGTAGATGTACCAGACCAGCAGCGACAGTGCGGTGGCCAGCGACCAGTCCTGCGCGATCAACGGTGACAGCGCCTGCGCGGCGGCGGTGTCGTCGGCAGCGGACAGCGCATAGACCGTAGCGAGCGAAGCCACGGCGACTTCACGCGCGGCCAAACCCGGAATCAGCGCGATGCAGATCTGCCAGTTGAAACCCAGTGGCGCGAATACCGCAGTCATCGCGTGACCGAGACGGCCGGCGAAGCTGTAGTCGATCGCCGGGCCGACGGCACCAGCCGGCGCACCCGGGAACGACAGCAGAAACCACAGCAGGATGGTCAGCGCAAGAATGATGCCGCCGACGCGCTTGAGAAAGATCACCGTGCGTTCCCACAAACCGATCATCAGGTCACGCAGGTTGGGCAAACGATACGACGGCAGTTCCAACAGCAGCACGTGCTCGCCCCTGTCGCGGCGCCAGCGTTTCATCACCCACGACACTACCAACGCACTGACGATCGCCGCAGCGTAGAGGCCGAACAGTACCAGCCCCTGCAGATTCAGGATCCCCCACACCTCGCGCTGCGGAATGAACGCTCCGATCAACAGCGCATACACCGGTAATCGCGCCGAGCAGGTCATCAGCGGCGCGACCAGAATCGTCGCCAGACGATCGCGCGGATCCTGGATACTGCGCGTGGCCATGATCCCGGGCACTGCGCAGGCGAAGCTCGACAGCAGCGGAATGAAACTGCGTCCGGACAGGCCGGCCTTCGACATCAGACGGTCGAGCAGAAACGCCGCGCGCGGCAGATAGCCGGATTCCTCCAGCGCGAGAATGAAAGCGAACAGGATCAGAATCTGCGGCAGGAAAATAATGACGCCGCCGAGGCCGGCGATGATGCCATCGACCGACAGGCTCCTCAGCGGTCCCTCCGGCATGCGCGCGCCGAGCGCATCGCCGAGCCACACCGTCGCCGCATCGATCTCGCCCATCAGCGGCGCAGCCCATGCGTAGACCGCTTGGAAAATCAGGAACATCACCACGGCGAGCGTCAACAGACCGACGACGGGATGCAGCAACCAGCGATCGAGCACGTCATCCACATGCGCCGTGCGCGTGGGCATGCGCACGGTCAGCGCCAGCAGGCGCCGCGTTTCCTCATGCAATCTCTGCTCCGGACTCGCGCCGTCGCCGTCGGCAGGTTCGTGCTGGATCGGCGGCGACAGCCGGTCGGCCATCGCATCGAGCTGCGCCAGCAGCGCCTTGCCGCCATCGCGACGCACGGCGATGGTTTCGACCACAGGCACTCCAAGTTCGCGCTGCAGCGCCTGCGGATCGATCTCGATACCGCGACGCTTGGCGGCATCCATCATGTTGAGGGCGACGACCATCGGTTTGCCCAGCGCGCGGACTTCCAGCGCGAAGCGCAGGTGCAGACGCAGATTGGTCGCATCCACCACGCACACCAGCAGATCCGGTGCGGGCTCGCCGGGGTAGAAGCCACGGCAGATATCGCGGGTCACGGCCTCATCAAGACTGGCGGCATGGAAACTGTATGCGCCGGGCAGATCCAGCAGTACGCATGAACGTCCGGCCGGCGTCTGCAGCCGTCCTTCCTTGCGCTCGATGGTCACGCCTGCGTAATTGGCCACCTTCTGACGGCTGCCGGTCAGCAGATTGAACAATGCGGTCTTGCCGCAGTTGGGGTTGCCGACCAGCGCAAGCCGGAGCGGCGGTACGGCGGAACCGCTCACGACGGCGTTTCCGCGCACAGCATGACGCGCGCGGCCTCGCTGCGGCGCAGCGCGAAACGGGTGAAACCGATCTGCACCAGCAGCGGATCGGCGCCGAACGGGCCGGTCGCGACCACTTCCACGCGCTCGCCAGCGACGAAACCCAGCTCGCGCAGGCGCCGTGCGATGGCATCGTTCGGCGCAAGTTCCTGCACGGATTCAACCCGAGCTTCTACGCGCCTTCTCAATTCGGTCAAGTTCAAGGACCGTTCCAAATCAATCACACCAAATGGGAATTGTTCTCATTCTATACCATGCTGCCCGACGGGAGGTCGATCCAGATCAAATTCCGCCGTTTCAAGACGAGCGGATATCATTCATCCATCTCTTCGCATTCCGGACTACAGGCAGGATCAGGGACATGACCGACTCGCTGCAGCACTATCGCAATGGCGCCGTTGTCCATCTGCGCTTGAACCGACCCGGATTGCACAACGCCTTCGATGCCGACCTGATCACAGGCCTCACTGCGGCCCTGGTCGCCATCGGTGCAGACAAGACGGTCCGGGTCGTGGTGCTGGAAGGTGCGGGCCCCAGCTTCTCGGCTGGCGCCGATCTGAGCTGGATGCACAGCATGATCACCGCCAGCCAGGAAGAGAACCGCGTCGATGCGCTGGCCCTCGCCCGTCTGATGCGGACACTGGACGATCTGCCCCACCCGACCATCGCCCGCGTCCACGGCGCGGCCTTTGGCGGCGGCGTCGGCCTGATCGCCTGCTGCGACATCGCCATCGGCAGCGATACCGCCAAATTCGCATTGACCGAAAGCAAACTGGGACTGCTGCCGGCAGTGATCTCGCCCTATGTCATCGCCGCGATCGGCGCGCGTCAGGCGCGGCGCTGGTTCGCCACCGCCGAACAGTTCGACGCCGCCGAGGCGCTGCGGATCGGCCTGCTGCATGCGGTGGTGCCTGCCGATGAACTCGACGCGGCGATCAAACGCCAGATCGATCTGCTGTTGAAGGCCGGCCCCTTGGCCGCCAGCCACGCGAAGCTGCTGGTGCGCCGTGTCGACAGCGAGCCCGACCGCGGAAAACTCGACCGCGACAACGCCGATCTGATCGCGCGCCTGCGAGTCTCGCCCGAGGGCCAGGAAGGTCTGGTCGCGTTTCTCGAAAAGCGCAAACCCGCCTGGGCACCCTGACCATGACTTCACCCATCCTCAACATCGCCGATGTCGACATGATCGATCTGGCCGAACGCTCGCGCCAGCGCGGCAGCGAAATGCCGACTGCGCGCTTCGGCGGGCGCATCGGTCCGATCGGTCCGCACATCGGCGCGCAGAAGCTCGGCTACAACCTCACTGCGGTCGCACCAGGCAAGGCCGCGTTCCCGAAGCATTCGCACCGGGTCAACGAAGAGATGTTCTTCATCCTCGACGGCACCGGCGAACTGAAGCTCGGCGATGCGACGTATCCGATCCGTGCCGGCGATGTCATCGCCTGCCCGCCGGGCGGCCCGGACACCGCGCATCAACTCGTCAACACCGGCAGCGGCGAACTGCGCTTTCTCGCCGTGAGCACGATGGCATTTCCTGAAATCTGCGAATACCCGGATTCGGGCAAATTGAACGCGATCACCGGCACGGGCCCCGATGACTTCCGTCATCTCGCCCGCCACGGCGAAAGCCTCGACTACTGGGATGGCGAAGCTTGAGCAGCCTGAAACGCACGATGTTCGACAAGATCCTGATCGCCAACCGCGGCGAGATCGCCTGCCGGGTGATCCGCACCTGCAGGCGGCTCGGCATCCGCACGGTCGCGGTGTATTCCGATGCCGACGCCGATGCGCAGCACGTGCGCCTGGCCGACGAGGCGCGGCACATCGGCGGCGCGCGGCCGCAGGACAGCTATCTGCGCGGCGATGCGATTCTGGACGTCGCGAAAGCCACCGGCGCGCAGGCGATCCATCCCGGCTACGGTTTCCTCAGCGAGAACGCGGACTTCGCCGATGCGGTGGAAGCCGCCGGCATCGTCTTCATCGGCCCGAAAGCCGCGTCGATGCGCAAGATGGGCAGCAAGGCCGGCGCGAAGCAGCTGATGCAGGCCGCAGGCGTGCCGGTGGTGCCGGGATACACCGGCGAGGACCAGTCGCCGGAACTGCTGCAGCGCGAAGCCGACGCCATCGGCTATCCGCTGATGATCAAGGCCGCGCACGGCGGCGGCGGCAAAGGCATGCGGATCGTGCGCGATTCCGGCGAGTTTTTGCCGAATCTCGAAAGCTGCCAGCGCGAAGCGCGCAACGCTTTCGGCCGCGACCGCGTGCTGCTGGAGCGCTACGTCGAAAAGCCGCGCCACATCGAGATCCAGATCTTCGGCGACGCGTACGGCGAAGTGATCCATCTCAACGAACGCGAATGCTCGGCGCAGCGTCGCTATCAGAAAGTGCTGGAAGAATCGCCCTCGCAGTTCATCACACCGGAACTGCGAGAAGCGATGGGCGCAGCGGCGGTGCAGGCCGGGCACGCCATCGATTACCAGAACGCCGGCACGGTCGAATTCATCGTCGGCCAGGACGGTCACTTCTATTTCATGGAGATCAACACGCGCCTGCAGGTGGAGCATCCGGTCACCGAATACGTCACCGGCCTCGATCTGGTCGAGTGGCAGCTGCGCGTCGCCGCTGGCGAACGCCTGCCGAAAGCGCAGCACGAGATCGCGCAGCGCGGTCACGCCATCGAAGTGCGGCTGTACGCGGAAGATCCGGAAGCCGGCTTCCTGCCGGGCTCGGGCAAGCTCACCCGGCTGCGTCTGCCTGCAGCGGATGCGCATACGCGCATCGACGGCGGCGTGATCGAAGGCGACACCGTCACCATCTTCTACGACCCGATGATCGCCAAACTCATCGTCTGGGACGAGGATCGCCCGCGCGCGCTCGCACGCTTGCGCGATGCGCTCGCGCAGTGCTCCATTGATGGCCCGAAATCGAACGTCGCCTTCCTCGAACGCTTGATCCGCCATCCCAGCGTCGTCGACGCGACCATCGATACCGGCACGCTGGATCGCGATCTCGATGCCTTCATGCCCAAGCCCGCAGGCGAGGCGCGCGCGCGGGATGCACGCATGGCCGCAGCGACCGCATTCCTGCTGATCGAAGAAGCGCGAACCCGCGCATCCGCAGCCGACAGCAGCGACCCGAGCTCGCCGTGGGCCATCGCCGACGGCTGGCGTCTGGGCCACGCTGGCCACCGGCGCCTGGTGCTGGACGACGGCAGCGAACGCCACACGCTGATCGCGCACGGCACGACCGGCGACTACCGCTTCGAAGACGCAGACGGCGCAATCGAAGTACAGGGCGCGCGTCTGGCCGACGGCATGCTGTTCGCACGTTTCGATGGTCAGGGTCGTCGCCTGCGCGTGGATGCCGATGGCGCTTCCGACACGTTCGCGCGCGCGGATGTGCACGACGGCGAACGCCGCTGGCGGTTCATGCGGGTGCCGGCCTATCAGCCGGCGAGCGAACAGGCCGATGCCGCCAGCGACCGCACCCGGGCCCCGATGCCCGGCCGCATCGTGTTGATCAAGACGCAGGTTGGGGACCATGTCGAACACGGCCAGGAAATTCTGGTAATGGAAGCGATGAAGATGGAGCTGGCGCTGAAAGCGCCGTGCTCGGGCATCGTCGCCGAAATCCGCGTGACCGTCGGCGATTTCGTCGAGGCCGACGCCGCCTTGGTGGTACTGACGCCATGACCGTACGCTTCGCGACATTCCTGCTGGCGCTGTCGCTCCTGCCCGGATGCGTCGCCTTCGAGCGCGCACCCGTATCGAAGCTGCGCTGCGACTCCGCGCTGGCGGGTCGCTGGCAGCCCGTGAAGGATGGCCCGCTCAACAACACGGTCGAGATCGGGCCGGACTGCACGCTGCGCTGGCCGGACGAGGCCGGCGGTTTCCACCGCGCCACGCTCACCGGCTTCACGCTCGACGACGACCGCTATCTCGTGTTCAGTCCCACCGACGCGGATCGGTTGCTGGCAGCGGAGGGCGATCTCATCCGCAGCGCGCCGAAAGGCAGCGTCTTCCTGGCCCGCTACCGCATCGAAGGCGACAGCGCCCTGCTGTGGCTGCCCGACCCGCAGATCGCACTGCAGGCGGGAACGAAGGGCGAAGCCACCGGCCGCCAGATCGAAGACAAATTCACCTATGTCGAAGGCGGCCGCAAGGCCATCGCAACCCTGCTGCGCACGCGCGGCGATGCGATGTTCCGCATGACCGAAGCGCGCGGGACGCTGGCGCTCCGCCGCCTTCCGCCGGACACCGCGCCATGACTGATTTCGTCCGCATCGTCGAAGTCGGCGCCCGCGACGGGCTGCAGAACGAGAAGACACTGGTGCCGGCGGCAGCGAAGATCGAGTTGATCGACCGTCTCTCGGCCACCGGCCTGCGCAGCATCGAAGCGACCAGTTTCGTCAGTCCGAAATGGGTGCCGCAGCTGGCCGACGCCGCCGAGGTCTACATCGGCATCGGGAAGCGGCCCGGCGTGCGTTATCCGGTACTGGTGCCGAACGAACAGGGTTACGAACGCGCCCGCACGGTGGGCGTGGACGAGATCGCGGTATTCACTGCTGCATCAGAAGCCTTCAACCATCGCAACATCAACGCATCCATCGAGGAATCGCTGTCGCGGTTCGAGCCGGTCGTCGCGCGCGCGAAAGCCGACGGCGTCGCGGTACGCGGCTACGTGTCCACCGTGCTGGGCTGCCCGTATCAGGGCGATGTCCCGGTGGCCGAGGTCGTGCGCGTGGCGAAGGCGCTGCATGCGATGGGTTGCTATGAAATTTCGCTCGGCGACACCATCGGCGTCGGCACGCCGACGAAGGCCGCCGCGATGCTGCGCGCGGTCGCGGAGGAAGTGCCGATGGCCGCGCTCGCCGTGCATTTCCACGACACCTACGGCCAGGCGCTGGCGAATATCCTCGCGTGCCTGGAAGCAGGCGTGCGCGTGGTCGACGCTGCCGTCTCCGGCACCGGCGGCTGTCCTTACGCACAAGGCGCCAGCGGAAACGTCGCGACCGAGGACGTGGCATATATGCTGCAGGGCATGGGCCTCGACACCGGCATCGACCTCGACGCCCTCAGCGCCACCGGGCGCTGGCTGGCGCAACTGCTTGGCCGTCCGAGCGGAAGCAAATTCACGCAGGCGCGGAACCCAACGGGCACGGAACAGGCGCAATGACCGAAACCTGGCCCGATCCCACGCTGCCGCCCTCCGTCGAAATGACGCAGACCCTCGCCGCACTGGAGCAGGCCCGACAGAACGCCGACCTCGATGCCGACACCCGCGCGCTGCTCGATCGCGCCCATGCTGCGCTGGGCAGCGCCATCGCCGATACAGAGTCCGAACGCCTGCGCTACTCCGCGCTGTTCGACGCGGTGCCCGACCCGGTCAGCATCATCGCCTGGGACGGCACCGTGCTCGATCTCAACAAGGCCGGAATGGCGGCGTATCGGCGCTCGCGTGCGGAAATCGTCGGCCAACCCATCGAAGTGCTGAACCCCGATCTGCCCCCGGACCACATGGTGCCGGTGTGGGAAGCGCTCAGTCGCGGCGAGACCTATGTGGTCGAAGTGGCGAACATGCGCGCCGACGGCACCCGCTTTCCGGTGGAGGTGCATACCGCCGGCTTCGACTACAAAGGCCAGAAGGTCATGGTCGCGGTAGCGCGCGATCTGAGCAACCGCTGGCAGGCGGAAACGCGCTACCGGCTGCTGCTCGAATCCATCGATGTGGGCGTGATCCTGTTCGATCGCGAGATGCACGTGATCTCGGCGAATCCGGCCGCGCATCGCGCGATCGGCGCCGAACCCGGCCAGAGCGTGCATACGCTGCTGCAGCCCGAGAACTGGAATATCGTCGACGCCCGTGGACGGCCGCTCAACTTCCACGAATGGCCGACGACCCAGGCGCTGGAACGTGCGCAGGTCGTCAGCAACACCATCGTCGGCCTGTATTACGTGCCCAAACGGCGGATGTCGTGGATCTCGGTGACGACCGTACCGGTATTTGAAGCCGACGGCACCACGCCGCAATACGTGTTCGCGATGTTCAGCGATGTCACCACGCTCAAACGTGACAACGTGCTGTTCGACCGCGCCCAGGGCCTCGCGCATATCGGCGGTTGGGAATGGGACCGCGGCCGCCAGCGGCTGTACCTCACCCGCGAAGCGCAGCGCATCCTCGGCCGTGTGCCCACGCCGGAAACCATGGACGACATGCTCGCCGGCGTTTACGGCCCCGACCAGCATCACATCCGCACCGCCATCGATCGGTTGATCGAAACCGGCGGCAGCTTCGACCTTGAACTGCAGTATCTGCGCAGCGACCGTCACGCCTGCTGGATCCGCGTGATCGGCGAAGCGGATACCGGCGACCCGGGCGCATCGCGCATCGTCGGCACGCTGCAGGACATGACCGAGCGCAAGCACGCCGAAGAAAGCCTGCGGGTGCAGGCGCGCACCGACCCGCTCACCGGCCTGCTCAACCGCGATGCGATCCTGGTCGAACTCGAAGTACGGATGCAAGATCCGATGCACGCTGCCGTCGCAGTGCTGTACGTCGATCTCGACCGGTTCAAGGTCATCAACGACGTGCTCGGCCACGCGGCCGGCGACGAACTGCTGGCCTCGGCCGCGCAGCGCATCGCCAACGCGGTCGGCACCGAAGGACTGGTCGCGCGTTTCGGCGGAGATGAATTCCTGGTGGTCTGCAATCTCGCCGACGACCCGCAGCGCCCGGAGCGGATCGCAGGCGCGATCCTGCAGTCGCTGACGGACAGCTTCCGATTCGACAACGAAGAATTCACGATTACCGCGAGCATCGGTATCGCCCGCGCGCCCACCGACGGCGAACGCCCGCAGTCGCTGATCCAGAATGCCGATGCCGCGATGTACGACAGCAAGCGCCGCTCGCGCAACGCATGGCAAGCGTTCACGCCCGCGCTGGCGCAAACCCAGGCGGACCGGCTGTGGATGGAAACCCATCTGCGACGCGCGGCCGACAACGGCGAATTCCATCTCGTCTATCAGCCGCAGGTCGATCTGCTCAGCGGACGCATCGTCGCCGCCGAAGCGCTGATCCGCTGGCAGAACCATCTGCTTGGCGAGCTGCGCCCCGACCGGTTCATCAGCCACGCCGAAACCACCGGCGACATCGTGCGCATCGGCAGTTGGGTGCTGCGCGAAGCCTGTCGTCAGGTCGCGGCATGGCGCGACGCCGGACTCGGCATCGTCCGCGTCGCCGTGAACGTGTCGTATCGCCAGTTCGTCGGCGAAGATCTCGCCGAAGGGGTGCGGCTCATTCTCGACGAATTCCACTTGCCCGGCGCCGCGCTCGAACTCGAATTCACCGAACGGGTGCTGATCGAGGACGCCCCGGACACCCTGCGCACCTTCGCCGATCTGCGCGAGATGGGCGTGATCCTGACCATCGACGACTTCGGTGAAGGCTACAGCGCGTTGAACTATCTGCGCCGGCTGCCGATCCACGGCTTGAAGCTGAGCCAGCTGTTCGTCGAAGGCGTACCGAACAACAATTCCGACGTCGCCGTGTGTCAGGCGGTGTCGGGGATCGCGCGCAGCCTCGGCCTGGGCCTCGTTGCCGAGGGCGTGGAGTCCGAAGCGCAGCGCCAGTTCCTGCTGCGCCTGGGTGTCCCCATCGGACAGGGCTTCCTGTTCGCGCCCGGCCTGAAACCCGACGAATTCGCGCGTCGTCTCGAACAGGGCGGCCTGCATCCTTCGCCTGCGCATTGAACTGTTCGCTCATGCCGACATCGACCATACCGACGTTTCACATCCGCCCCATCGAAGCCCGCGACGATGCCGCCATCGCTGCGATCATCCGCAGCGTGATGCCGGAATTCGGCGCGAGCGGCTGCGGTTTCGCCATCAACGATCCGGAAGTCGACTGGATGCATCGCGCCTACGCGGAACCGCGATCGGCGTATTTCGTGATCGAACGCAACGATGCCTCCGGCCATCCGGTCGTGGAAGGCGGTGGCGGCATCGCGCCGCTGTCCGGTGGCGACACCATCACCTGCGAATTGCGGAAAATGTATTTCCTGCCATCGCTGCGCGGCCTCGGCGCGGGCGCGGCATTGATGACGCGCTGCCTCGACGCCGCGCGACAGTCCGGCTTCCAGCGCTGTTACCTCGAAACTCTCACCGGCATGGACGCGGCGATGCGCCTGTACGAACGCAGCGGTTTCCGCCGCATCGACGCGCCGATGGGCGCGACCGGCCATGGCGGCTGCAATACCTTCTATCTGCGGGAACTCGCGGCGAGCTGAGCCGCGCCAACGGAACGCTGCGAACGGAGACGCACCGATGCGAGCGCTGGGCACTCTCACCAAATGGAATGCGGATCGCGGCTTCGGCTTCGTCAGACTCCGCGACAGCGGCGTCGACGTCTTCGTCCACATCACCGCCTTTCCACGCGGCGGACGACAGCCGCAGATCGGCGATGCACTGTCGTTCGAGATCGTGACCGCAGAAGACGGCCGAAAACAGGCCAAGGCCGTCACCTACGATGTGCCGCTCGGACGCGCCGACTTCACGCTTGCGCCGATCGAACCGAAACCCGCCAAGCATGCATTGCAACCGATACAGACGCGCGCGTCCATACCGCGCTCCGAACGCAATCGCGGGCGCGAGTCGCACCGGGAATCTCCCGGCAGGCTCTTCACCTTGTTCTTCGGTGTGCTGCTGATTGGCGGACTGGTATTCGGTTACCGGAAATTTCTCGAATACCGCGCCGTCGCCGTCGACGCGCGACATGGAATTACCGCGCAATCGACGGCCACACAAAAGAACGCGACGGCTGCCGCACCGTTGCCGGTGTTCCGCTGCGACGGACGCGAACATTGCTCGCAGATGACGTCATGCTCGGAAGCGACATGGTTCATCCGCAATTGCCCGAACACCAAGATGGACGGAGACCACGACGGCATACCGTGTGAACAAGGGCTCTGTTATTGAAGCCGCTATTTTCGACCAACAAAAAACCCCGCCGAAGCGGGGTTTTTCATACGACTTGCGACAGCGGAAAATCAGAAGCTGTAGCGGCCTGAAACGCCGAGCAGATTCACGTCGCTGCTGAACTCGCCGAACAGCGAGTGACGCTGCGCGTCCAGAACGCCGACCTTCGGCGTGTCCGGCTGGATGCGGGTATAAGCCGCATTGATCTCGACCTTTTCGCTCATGTTCCAGGTGATGCCGAACGAGAACCAGCGACGGTCTTCGTCAGGCAGACGCGGAGTGCGCGTGGCGAACGTGGTCGGGGTTTCGTCGTAGGCGAAACCGCCGCGAAGCGTGAAGGCCTCAGACAGCTTGTATTCGGCACCAATCGACCAGAAGCGGGTGTCGCCCCAGCTGAAGTCTTCGACCGAGTCCGGATCCGGATTGATGAAATCGATGCGGACTTCCTGCAGCGAATGCCAGTCGGTTTCCGCGTACTCGGCCATGATCGCCAACTGATCGTTGAACTGGTAAGCAGCGCTGAGCGAGGTAATGCTCGGCGTGGTCAGATTCGCTTTCACGTTACCGTCGCGGAACAGCGGCGCAGTGGTGGGGCTCGAGCCGAGCACGGTCGCGACGTCGGCGGGCACGGTCCAGTCGGCTTTGCCGGTCAGATCGTGATCGATCTCGGAACGATGCGACAGGCCGATGGTCAGCTTGTCGGTCGGACGGAAATTCAGGCCGAAAATGTAACCGATGCTGTTGTCTTCGCCAGAGATGACCGCCTTGCCGTCGCGCAACTGCGGACGGGCGAAAGGCAGCGGACGCGTCGCCGGATTGGCGAACAGCGCGGTGCCGAAGTCGACGGCTTTCGACAGTTCGACTTCAGCGCGCTCGAAGACGAGGCCGGCGCCGACCGAGAAGCGGTCCGGCACGACTTCATAGGCGGCGGAGAGCGTCAGGTCGACAGTCTTGACGTCGGAGGTGAGCGCGGAATAGCGGCCGACCCAGCCTTCGTCGTATTCGGTCTTCAGGCCGAAAGGCGCGCTGACCATGGCGCCGACCGCGAGGCCGTTGTCGAATTTGTGGATGAAGGACATGGCCGGGATCGGAGTTGCGCCGCCGGCATTGCCGCCGTCGCCGCCGGTGAGCGGACCGGACACCGGACCGAAGCCAACGCCCGCGTAGCCGCCGCCATCGAAGTTCGCGTTGAGATCGACGACCGTCACGTCGGACTGGATCGTGGTGCCCTCGAACGAGGTCATGGTCGCCGGGTTGTTGACGACGACCGAGGCGTCGCCGGTGGCGACGCCGGAGCCGGCGAACGCGCGGCCCATGGCCTTGACGCTGTTTTCTTTGAGCTGGAAGCCAGAGGCCTGCGCCTGACCGACAGCGAGCGCGCCGGCGATGCCGAGCGCGAGCGCGGTCATCTGGATGAAACGATTCTGGGTTTGCATTGTGCTTGCGTCTCCGTGGACAGGATGATGATCTGCGCCGCGCGACCGGGCCTGTATCCATGCCCGTGCCGCTCCTGCCGGAAGCCCCCTCCCGACGTACGACGCCGTACGTACTATACCTTGCCCGTTAACCCAAAGCTAACAACCCCCTTTTCTGCGCGAAGCCGTGCTTTCATGGGCGTTCCCAACGATTTTCGCGATCGTCAGACGCCATGTTCGTTCAGCTTCCAACCCGTCAGAAATCCGGCCTGCGCTGGGCCACCCCACTGGTCTTCGCCGCTCTGTGGCTGGCCTATTTGTGGGTGAGCACGCGACCGGACGCGACCCAGCGCGCGCTCCTGCAGGAGTGGGGCGCGCTGACCGGCGGTCCAGCGGCGGCGGACACCTGGCGCGCACTCTGGACCGACCAGCGCTGGCTGCGTCTGTTCACCGCCATGTTCCTGCATGCGGACTGGGCGCATCTGCTGGGCAACCTCGTCTTCCTGTTGATCTTCGGTCTGCCGGCGGAACGCACGATGGGGCCATGGCGCTTTCTTGTGCTGTTCCTGCTGGGCGGGACGATCGCCAATCTGGCCGCCGTGTTCATGATCGGCACGCCGGAACGACTGATCATCGGCGCCAGCGGCGCGGTGTCGGCGGTGATCGGCGCGTATCTGGCGCTGTTCCCACGCGCCAAGCTCGGCGTGGTCGTGCCACTGGGACTGTTCCTCGAATTCATCCGCGCGCCGGCATCGCTGCTGATCGGCGTCTGGGCGATCCTGCAGGTGGTGTTCGCCTATATCGGCCCCGCCTTCGGTGCGGTGGCCTGGAGCGCGCACATCGCCGGATTTCTCTTCGGAGTGCTGTTCGCACTGGTCGCACGCGCCGCGATCGCGCGCCGGCTGCGTCACAGCCGCGGCTACTGAGCCGGGACGATCGACGACCTCACCGCGCGGCTCTGATCAGGACAACCATCTCCTGACGCGACGGTGCGCTTCGCAGACACCGCCGCATCCTTCCCGGATTCAGAGACTCACCCGCTTGCGATTGTCCGACGACACCCGGTCGATGAGTTTGTTGTAGGGATCGAATCCCGCTTCGTAAGGTTCCGCATCCACCACCACGGTGAGCTTCGGCTGCCGTCCGGTGATGCGATGACGCTTGAGATACAGCACCTTCTCGTCGGCTTCATCGCCGGAGGGGCCGCGCGCGAACACCCCGACCTCGATCCAATCGTCGAGTTTGCCCTGCGTCTCCTTGCCCTTGCCGTCGGCGTAAAGCTTGGCGGCGTGCAGATCGAGCACCACCTCGTACTTGCCGTCGGCACGCTTCTTCGCGGTTGCCGTTTCGACCCGATTGTCGTAGAAGCTGATCTTCTCGAACAGATCGGCGATCAGCGACGCATGCTGCGGTCCCGCTTCGGCGCGGATATAGTCGAGCAGTTCCACCGATGTCGCATAGGGCGGCTGCTGATAACCCTTGTCCTGCAGGAACTTCTTCAGCACGCGGTTCAATGCGTCTTCGCCGATCTCGTCGCGCAGCCGATAGAACACCAGCGACGCCTTGCGGTAGTGGACGTAAGGCTGGTTTTCGACGCGATACAGCGGCAGTTCCTCGACGACCTCCTCGCCGCGGCCGGAGAGATATCTGTCCAGTTCGTACTTCAGGAATTGCCGCATCTTGCCACGGCCGTAGGCCTTCTCCATCACCATCAACGCCGAATACTGCGCCAGCGATTCCGACAGCACCGTCGCGCCCTGCATGTTGGCGCCGATCACCTGATGCGCCCACCACTGGTGCGCGATCTCGTGCGCGGTGATGTAGTACACGTAATCGACCGCATCCTTGCCGCGCAGATCGGCGATGAAGCCGACGGATTCCGAATACGGAATGGTATTGGCGAAGCTCTGCGCGAAATCTTCGTAACCCGGGAATTCGATGATGCGCACCTGGCGGTGCTGATACGGCGTGAAATTCGCCTCGTAGTACGCCAAAGACTTCTGTACGGACTCGATCATCCTGTCGACGTTGTACGGATGCTTGGCGTCGTAGTAGACCTCGATCGGGATGTCCTTGTACTTTCCCTTCTTCACCTGCCAACGCGCTGACAGATAGGAGTAGAAGTTCAGCATCGGCCGGTCCATCGCATAGCTGAAGCAGCGGCGGCCGTCGCGGACGAATTCCTTCTGGAGGTAACCGGGCGAAAGCGCGATCTGGTCCGGCGCAGTGCAGATGGTGGTCTTGAAATCGATCCAGTCCGCATCATCGGTGAGATAGGTATTGGCGCGCGCCGCCTGATCCTCCAGCTTCGGCATGCGCCGGGGCTCGCCGAGCTTGCGCTTGCGTCGTTCATTGCGGTCCTGGATTTCGGCGTTGTCGTTGTAGCCGAACGTCGGGAAGAACGTGCTGTTGAAGAACGTTCCGTTGTCGACGATCCGGAATTGCGCGGTGTCGTTGGTGATGCCATTCGGCGCCAGCTCGACCTTGAACGAAATGATGCGCTCAGCGCCAGGCAGCAACGGTTCCTTCAACTTGTAGATACGGTAGCCGAGCGCCTCGTCGTGCTTGATCAACGACGCGCCTCCCATGTCGATGCCGACCAGGGACTCGTCATCGTTCATGCCAATATGCAGGTCGGTGATCGGCTTCGTGTACGGGTTGCGCACACGATAGGTGCCGCTGGCGCGCATGGTCTGGATTTCGGGGCGAAGATCGACCTCGATTTCGGTCGCGATGATCTTCGGCTGCTCCAGGTCCTTGTACTGTTTGTATTCGCGTTCGTATCTGGCCTGCAGATCGAGGATTTCGTCCGGAGACAAATACTCGTTGCGGACATTGGTGTTCCAGAACAGATAGCCGCCGATGGCGACGAACGCCAGCGCCGACAGCGCGGTCGCGATACCCAGAGGACCGCTCAAGCGCCGGCGCGCGAGACGCAGGCGTTCGCGCATGCTGCCGCCCACGCCACGCACCCAGAGCGCTGCGGACAGCAACAGCAGGAACAGCAGGAACACACCCCAGTACGCCTGGAACCACAGCTGGCCCTGCAGGAAATGACCGTAACCGTTCATATCGGAATACGGCGCATTGGGCGCGCTGGCGTAGTTGTAGAGATTGTGGGTGTAATCCAGCGTGCCCAGCACCATCTGTCCGAGCAGCACCAGCACAAGCAGCGCATAACCGGCATATTTGTTGTTGGTGAAGACCTGCAGACACAGCGCCAGACCACCCATCAACACGAAGACGAGGCTGTTGAGGATCAGGGTCTTGGCATAGACCGCCAATTCGAGCTGCGCGTGCCCTTTGCCGAGCTGGATCAGCACCGCGACGATGCCGCCGAGCAGTTGGAAGCAGACGACGACCGCAACGAGCGCGCCGAATTTCGCCGCCAGCGGCACCCAGTTCGGTACCGGCATGGCGTCGGTGACCTCATGGATCTTGACGCTGCGTTCCTTGGCGACCAGTTCGCCCGCGTAGAACAGCACGATGATGATCAGCACGAAACTGTAGGCGCCCTGCAGCGCAGCCAGTATCTGCGAGGTCACCGGATGGATCGGTGTGTCGTACATGCTTTCCGCGAAGATTGCTGCGGGAATGAAATTCGCCAGCGCGAACATCAGCATCACGATGAACGGAATCCCGCGCAGAACGCCCAGCATGTCGAATCGCAGTTGCCGCAGGAATTGCGCGATGCCGGTGGCCGGGCCGAAGGACGGCGACGCTTTCGGCAGTGTTCTGGCTGCGGACGCCGCTGGCGCGAGCACTCCGGAATCCTTGTTCGCCGGCAGGGCTTTCGCTCGGCGCCAACCGCGCGCGGTGCCGCTGCGCTCGGTCTTGAACAGTGCGAAACACGCCGCGAACAATGTCAACGCGATCCCCAGCCACAGCGCGCGATTGGCGAGGATGTAGCCCGTGATCGCCGGCAGTTGGGTGTTGCGCTGTTCCGCTGCCCAATAGCGGATCGTGCGACCGAAGGCGCGCATCCCCAGTGGTTCGGCCAGCGTGGCGATCCAGACATTGTCGAGGTCGCGCAGCAGGACTGCGGTCACGCCGGAAAGAATGAAGAAGCCGAGCACGCCGATATAGACCCACAGGATGCTGCGGGTGACGATGGCCAGCAGCGACAGCAGCGCAGCGGTGAACAGCAGATTCGGAAGCACGATGACCGCGAACGCCCATACGTACGGAAACAACGATACCGGCCCCAGACGCTTGGCGTCGATCCACGGCATGAACTGGGCGATGAAGATGCCGAAACCGATCAGCGCATAGATCAGCAGACAGCCGAGCACCGCTGCGGCGATCCGGCCGGCGACATAATCGCGACGCTTGATCGGGCTGGCGAAGATCAGTTCGGCGGTGCCCTGCTCGAAATCGCGCAGCAGCGCGCCGTTGATCGACATCGCGATGAACAGCATGCCGATGAGGGTGAAGATGCCCAGGAACTGGACGACAATCATCGGCGCATTGCGGTGGACATTGCCGATGCCGCCACCGAGCTGGATCACGTCGGTCGCGGCCGCGCCGAACGCGAGCGCGGCGAACAGCACACCCATCATCCACAGCAGCGGTGAGCGCAGCTGCTGGCGCAGCTCGAATCTGAAGAACTCGAACATGGCGTGATCCTCAGGCTGCTTTGGCGTGCTGGCGCAAGCGCTGGAAGTACACGTCCTCAAGATCCGGCGCAACCTGCTCGAATCCCGCTTCGGGCTGTTCCGCGCTGAACACGTGGATCACCGGACTGCCGGCGACCAGGCGGATCGACAGTACCGTGAAATTCTCCTCGTAACGCTTGAGATCGGTCTTTTGCACCTGCTTGCGCCAGACCTGGCTTTCGAGCGCGGAGATGGCGTCCATCGGCCGACCGGTCAGCAGCACCTTGCCCTTGTTCATGATCGCCATGGTCGGACACAGATCGGTCACGTCCTCGACGATATGCGTCGACAGGATCACCGCGACGTTCTCGCCGATCTCGGCGAGCAGATTCAGAAAACGATTACGCTCTTCCGGGTCGAGCCCTGCAGTCGGCTCATCGACGATCACCAGACGCGGATTGCCGAGCAGCGCTTGGGCGATGCCGAAGCGCTGGCGCATGCCGCCGGAAAAACCGCCGAGTTTGCGTTTGCGCACATCCCACAGATTCACCTGTTGCAGAAGACCATCGACGACTTCGCGTCGCTGTTTACGATCGGTCAGGCCCTTGAGCACGGCGAAGTGTTCCAGCAAATCCGACGCACTGACTTTCGGATACACGCCGAAATCCTGCGGCAGGTAGCCCAACTGTCTGCGCACCGCATCCTTGTCGCGCAGCACATCGATGCTGCCGCCCTTGCCGTCGTCGAGCGTGGCCGTGCCACTGTCGGCTTCCTGCAGCGTGGCGAGCGTGCGCATCAGCGAGGATTTGCCGGCGCCGTTCGGGCCGAGCAGGCCGAACATGCCGCGCGGAATATCGAGCGTCACCGCATCGAGTGCGCGCACGCCGTTGGCGTAGGTTTTGCTGAGGTCGCGGATAGCGAGCATGGATGAAAGTCCCCGGATACGGGGCCCGCGATGGCGGGCCGACCGTTGGCATCCTAGGGACAAGATCGGCAATGCGTACGGGCCGATAGTCACTCATGACCTTTGGCCCAGCAGGGTGCAGCGAACGACTTCGGCGCGCTTGCGCGCGCGCGAGATCAGCGCCGATCGGTGACGACAGGCAGACTCGCGACCTGCTTTTTCAATACGACCAGCGCGGCCGTGATCGGCGCATCGCCTTCGAGCACATCGCCGATGCCGACGCCCGCAGCCTCCTGCTCGCCGCGCAGATGCCCCGGCAATGCCGCTTCGGAAATGATGCCGCCCTGCGTCGTCTTGATCGCACCGTCGGGCTTGAGCACCACATCCGGATCAATGCCGCGCGCCTGGATCGATTTGCCGCTGGGCGTGTAGTAACGCGCGGTGGTGAGTTTCACCGCGTCGCCGTTGTCCAGTGGCAACACGGTCTGCACCGAGCCCTTGCCGAAGGTGCGGCTGCCGACGATCTGCGCGCGCTTGTTGTCGCGCAGCGCCGCCGCCAGCACTTCGGATGCGCTGGCCGAACCGGCATCCACCAGCACCACCAGCGGCGCGCCGCGCATGCGATCGCCGGGCGTCGCGTTGAAGGTCGCATCGGCCACCGGATTGCGGCCACGGGTGCTGACGATGCCGCCCTTGTCCAGCAGGTCGTCGGCGATCTGCACCGCAGACGTCAGCAGTCCGCCGGGATTGGTACGCAGATCCAGCACCAGTCCGCGCAGGCTTTTGCCCGCACCGGCCTGCGTCTGCAGCGTGTCGATCTGCCGCTCGAAATCGGTGGCGGTATCGGCCTGGAACGCGCTGATCCGCACATAGCCGTAGCCCGGCTCCAGCATCCGGCTGCGCACGCTGCTGATGCGAATGGTTTCGCGCTGCACGGTGATGTCGAGCGGCTTCTTCTCGCCTTCCCGCTGCACGCTGAGCCGGGTCTTGCTGCCCAGCTCGCCGCGCAGCGGATTGTTGTCGATCTGTTCGGGCGTGAGCGTTCTGCCGTCGATCGCGATGATCAGATCGCCCGGCTTCAAACCTGCGCGCGCGGCGGGCGTGTCGTCGATCGGCGCGATCACCAGAATGGTGCCGTCCGGTTGCTGCTGCACTTCCACGCCGATGCCGTCGTAGGCGCCGTCGGTGTCCTCGTCGAAGGCTTCGGCATCGCTGCGCACGAGATAGGCGCTGTGCGGATCGAGATCCAGCAGCAGGCCGCGGATCGCCGACTGCATCAGCTTGCGGTCCTCCACCGGCTCGACGTACGCATGCTTCACTGCGTTGAAGACGCTTACGTAGCGACGGATTTCCTCCAGCGGCACCTTGCTGGCTTCGCTCTCGTCGGCTTTTTTCGTCGCAGCGGCATCGGCCGGCTTGACCTCGGGCTTGACCTCTTGGGCCATCGCCAATGGCGCGCACAGCGCGAACGCGAACAGACCCGGCAGACAGCGGCTGCGCATGGAAGACGAGGACGACGGAAGCAAGGGCATCGAATACTCCAACCAAAGAAATCCAACGTTCCGACCGCAAAGACCACGGCAGGTTCATTGCGCGGACGTATGCCCTACCGTAACGGCTTATTGCCGCCGGAGCCAGCTGCCCGGATCGACCGGCTGACCGTTGCGGCGCAGCTCGAAATACAGCGCCGGCTGTTCCAGACCGCCGGAGTTGCCGACCCGCGCCACCGCATCGCCGCGTTTGACCTGGGCGCCCACGTCCTTGAGCAGCGATTCGTTGTGCGCGTACAGGCTCAGGTAACCGTTGCCGTGGTCGACGATCAGGATCAGCCCGTAACCGGTCATCCATTCGGCGAACACCACGTTGCCGTCGGCCACCGCGCGCACGGGGGTGCCGAGACCGGCGGCGATCAGCAGGCCGCTGCTGGCGCGTCCGTCGGGCATGCGTCCGCCGAAACCGGCGACGAGGTTGCCCGACAGCGGCCAGCCGAAGCCGCCGACCCGTACCGGCGCGGCATTCGCGGTCTGACGCGGCGGCGCGCGCGGTGCGGACGCAGGTTTCGAGCCGTTCGCCTTCGTGCCGGCGGATCGCGAGCCGCTGGGCTTCGTCGATGCGGCAGCCGCTTTCGCTGCAGCACGCTCTGCAGCCGCCCGCTCCGCCGCAGCGCGCGCGGCGGCGGCGCGAAGCCGGCCGATCACCTGCTGCAGCGCTTTGGCATCGCTGCCGAGCGCCTGCTCACGGACACGGCGGTCGCGATACTGCTGTTCCAATTCGCCCAGGGTCATCGCCCGCGCCTTGCGGTCGCGGGCGAGCACGGCGAGCTGCGCACGCTGCCGCGCGCGTGCGGCATCCAGCACGGTGCGCTTCTCGACGATCTGCGCCTCCACCCGCTCCAGTTCGGCGAGTTCGGCGCGCAGCGCGGCGACCCGCTGCAGCCGCTGACGCTGCAGATAGCCGTAATACGTCATCTGCCGCTGGGCGTCGGCGACGCGATCCTGCGCCAGCATCACTTTCAGCGGCGCATGCTCGCCCTGCGCGTACGCGGCGCGCAGCAGCGCGGCGAGTTCCGTGCGCTGCGCGGCCTGCTGGGTCTTCAGTGCTTCACGCCGTGCGTTGAGCTGCGCCAGCGCATCCTGCTCGCGTGCGAGTTCGGTTTCGGCCGCGTGCAGGGCGCGACTGGAATCGGCGACGCGTTCGTCCACCGCGCGCAGCTCGCGGCTGGCCTCGCCACGCTGGCCTTCGAGTCGACGACGCTCGGCCGCGACATCCTTCAATTCACGCTGGATCTTCTCCAAGCGACGCTGCGCTTCGCGGCTCGTGCTCTGCTGCGCGGACGCCGGCCATGCCAGCGCCAGCAACAGCGCAATCGCAACGACAGCGCGCAGGACTGCACTCATTCCGCATCCAATCCTGCTACCAGCAGGGAACGTCCGCTCATCTCCGCCGGCTGCGGAAGCCCGAGCAGATCAAGCATGGTCGGCGCGACATCGCGCAACGCGCCGCCGCTGCGCAACTGCACGCCTTCGCGTTCGCCGACATAGACGAACGGCACCGGGCCGACGGTGTGCGCGGTATGCGGCTGACCGGTCTCGGGGTCGCGCATCATTTCCAGATTGCCGTGATCGGCAGTCACCAGCAGCGCGCCGCCGGCGGCATGCACGGCGGTTTCGATCGCACCGATCGCCACGTCCACCGCCTGCGCGGCGAGGATCGCGGCCTGCAGATCGCCGGTGTGGCCGACCATGTCCGGGTTGGCGATATTGCAGATGATCACGTCGAAACGCGCGGACGCGATCGCGTCGACCAGCTTCGCGGTGAGTTCGGGACAGCTCATTTCCGGCTGCAGATCGTAGGTCGCGACCTTCGGGCTCGGCACCAGAATGCGTTCCTCGCCCGCGTACACCGCTTCGCGTCCGCCGCTGAAGAAGAAGGTGACGTGCGCGTATTTTTCGGTTTCGGCGATGCGCAGTTGGCTCAAGCCGTGCGCGGCCAGCACTTCGCCGAGCGTGTTGCGCAGATCGTCCGCCGCGAACGCCAGCGGCGCCGGCAGCTTGGCGTCGTATTCGGAAAGACAGACGAAGCGCGACAGCTGCGGACGTCGGGTGTGAAAACCATCGAATGCCGGATCGACGAACGCAGCAGCGAGCTGACGCGCGCGGTCGGCGCGGAAATTCATGAACACCACCGCGTCGCCGTCGCGCATCGGCTGCGCGCCTTCGAGAACCGTCGGCGCGACGAACTCGTCGTTCTCGCCGCGCGCATAGGCCGCTGCGAGCGCAGTCAACGCATCCGGCGCGTGCTGCGCGGCCTGTGCATCGACGATCGCATCCCAGCCCAGACGCACGCGGTCCCAGCGTTTGTCGCGGTCCATCGCGAAATAGCGGCCGCCGACCGTGGCGATGCGCGCACTGCCCAGCGCGTCGCACTTCGCCTGCAGCGCGCGCAGGCTGGCTTCGGCCGAACGCGGCGGCGTATCGCGGCCATCGAGGAACGCATGCACCGCGACGCGGGCAACGCCCTCGCGCGCGGCCAGATCGAGCATCGCAAAAATATGCTGTTCGTGGCTGTGCACGCCGCCGGGCGAGAGCAGGCCCATCACGTGCAGCACCCCGCCGGACGCCTTCGCCGCCGCGCAGGCCGCGCGCAGTTCGGTGTTGGCGAAGAAGCTGCCGTCCTCGATCGCCGCATCGACGCGGGTGAGGTCCTGATAGACGATCCGGCCGGCGCCAAGGTTCATGTGCCCGACTTCGGAATTGCCCATCTGCCCGTCGGGCAGACCGACGTGGCGGCCCTCGGTGTGGATCACGGTGTGCGGGCGCTGCGCCCACAGCCGGCGCCAGTTCGGCAGATCGGCCAGCGCCAGCGCGTTGTCGGCGGGGTCCTCGCGATAGCCCCAGCCGTCCAGGATGAGCAATACCACGGGCTTCGGACGATGGGCGGCAGCAGGCATGTGACCTTCGGGGCTGTGACTTAGGGCAGATGCGATTGTAGCGAAGCGCCCGCACCCTACGCGGCACGGGGCCGGACAGGCCCGCTCACGTTCATCGAGGTCCGTCATGCGCCATTCCCCGCTCCTCCTCGCCTCCGCCATCGCGCTGGTCCTGCTCGCGCCCAGCGCATTCGCCGGCAAGAACATCGAGAAAGTGATGGGCAGCATCACCGCCCATGCCGGCGAGAGCTACGGCTCGCTGGAAACCGTCAACGGCAGCATCCGCGTCGAAGCCGGCGCCAATACCGGCGACATCGAAACCGTCAACGGCAGCGTGCACCTGGAAACCGGCGCCAATGTCGGCGACGCCGAAACCGTCAACGGCAGCATCAAGGCCGACGACAAGGCCAAGGCCGGCGGGCTGGAAACGGTCAACGGCAGCATCCGCCTGGGCGAACAGAGCCGCGTCGCCAAGATCGAAACCGTCAACGGCAGCGTCTTCGTCGACCGCGGCGGCGATGTCGCCCGCAACGTCGAAACCGTCAACGGCGCGATCGGCCTGGTCGACACCGATGTCCACGGCAGCATCAGCACCGTCAACGGCGACATCACCATCGGCGTCGGCTCGTTCGTCCACGGCGGCATCACCGTCGAAAAACCGAGCAACAACTGGATGCCGGTCAGCACCAAACAGCGCAAGCTGCGGATCATCATCGGCCCCAACGCCGTGGTCGAAGGCCCGATGGTGTTCAAGCGCGAAGTGAATCTCTACGTGCACAAGACCGCAAGAATCGGCCAGGTCACCGGCGCGACGGCGGTGAGTTATGACGGGGCGAGTGCGCCGAAGGAGTGATGGTGATCGCCGCGCAAACGCGGCTCACCGGCAGCAACACGTAGGGCGGGCCTTGGCCCGCCATAAACTAAGCGACACACCGCACGCACCATCGCCGCGTCCGAAACCCACCGCCATCGCGCAAAAGGCGCATGGCCGCACTGCGCCGCTGAAACAATCTCGAATGAAACATCATGTTGTTTCAACACGCGCAATGCTGATTCAATTCATATCGCGCGCATTTTCATGCAAACGAAACCACGGCGCCTGTGCTGCGCGAAACGCAGACAGACCTGCGGCGCCATGCCGGGTCACGGGTGCGGCGGATACCTGCGCGGGTGGTCTTGGCGCGCGGCGCGGCCGCCTCCGGCACCCGCGCCGGCCAGGCCATCCGGCCTGGCACAGCAACGTCGAAGCTGGCCTACCGGCCCGCCTCCCCGCCCCGGGCCTCCGGCCCGCTGGGAGACCTCAGGGCAAAGCGGAAGCCGCCGCTCTGGGCCGCAAGCGCGCGGTGCCACCTGCCGCGGCAGGCGGCGCGGGCGTAGTCGGGGCGGTGGAGCCACGAACCGCCGCGCACCACGCGGCCTTCCTCGTCCGGCCGCGCCTCCGGCGCGTCCCGACGCGGATGCCACACATCCGAACACCATTCCCACACGTTGCCGTGCACATCGAACAGGCCCCACGGGTTGGGCGCATAGCACTGGACAGGTGTGGTGCCTTCCGGATCGTCCCACTGGCGCTGGCCAGTGACATCGACATTGCCCCGGTTGGCATCCCAGGCATCGCCCCACCAATACGCCTTGCCCGTGCCTGCACGGGCCGCGTATTCCCATTCCACCTCAGTCGGCAGGTACAGACGGCCTTCCGTGCCCCTGTCCGAATTCTGCGCAAAGCGGGCGATGAACTGCTCCATCACATCGTCCCAGCGTACGCTCTCTACCGGGCGCTCCGGCGCATCCGCGCCTTGGTTGAAATGGCTGGGGTTCTCGCCTACCACCGCCGTCCAGAACGCCTGCGTACATGGCGTATCCGCCAGCCAGAAGCCTGCTTCGACGGTTTCCTTGCGGGGTTCGTGTTCGTGCTGGTTGGCCCACTCACGAAAATCCTCGTCAGCAATCACATCCCGCTCCTCCTTCGTCGACCCCATCAGAAACCCCTCCGGCCCGCTCGGCTCGATCCAGCGCATCCTCTGCGTGGCACCGTTGACGGTGAGATCGGCCCACAGGCCGTAGGGGTCATCGCCCCAGGCGCTGGCCCAGAGGGGTGGGAAGTCGCCGATGGGCGCGCGTTTGGCATCGTCAGCGTTCCACATGCATCCCCCTGCACTTCCCTTCTCCCCCCGGGAGAAGGTGGCCCGAAGGGTCGGATGAGGGCCGGACGGCCTGCGCCGGCTCCGGCGCCCGGGCGGCGATGAAAAAGCAATGCAGGCTCATTAGGGCGAACCCGCATCGTCGGCATCGCGCCGGGGTGGCTCCGCCGCCGGGGCATCCGGCCCGCTGGGAGCCCTCAGGGCAAAGCGGAAGCCCAGGTCAGCTTCCACGTATCCGGGTAGCCTGGTGTTCCGAGCGGCGGCTCTGGCGAAGATAAGGTGGGAGATCCACGAACCACCGCGCGTCACAAGACTGTTGTAATAGCCAGGACCCTCCGGGTCCCGCTCGGGCACGTCTTCGTACCAGCGCCGACTATCCGCGCACCATTCCCAAATGTTGCCATGCATATCGCGCAGCCCCAAAGGATTTGGCGGATAGTGGTCCACGGGCGTGGTGCCGTTGTGTTGCTCATTCCAATTGGCGCGGGCGTCGTCAGGTTCGTCGCCCCACCAGTATTGCGTCTGCGTGCCAGCGCGGCAGGCGTACTCCCACTGGCTTTCGGTGGGCAGGACCGCCTCGCAGCCGGGCGGCAGCAGCGGCTGCAGGGCCTTGAGGAAGGTTTGTACATCGTCCCAGGACACGTTTTCCACCGGGCGGCGCGGGGCGTCTTCGCCCTGTGCGAAGTGGCTGGGGTCCTCCCCCATCACCGCCTGCCAAAGCGCCTGGGTGCAGGGGGTTTCGGCCAGCCACAGGGCCTGGCTGAGGGTGACGGGGTGTTGGGGGTGTTCGTAGGGGTAGCCGGTGCCATGGGGGGAGCCTTGGATGTAGGTGCCCGGGGGTATGTAGCGGAAAAACAAGGGGCCGGCAGTTTTCAAGCGTTCATTGAATTGTGGATGCCACAGCCGTGGACCGTAACCGTCCATTTCGAGCCACCAACCTCGGTTGATAGGGAACCTCGAACCAGCAGACATCGGCAACGCAAGTCCGTACCGCATTCCATCCGGACAGTGAATCACCCCAGCCACCCCGCCTTCCTGCTGAATGAACTCGGCCGCCCAATGCGGCCTGTCCACGCGACGAACACAGACCTTGCCAGCCGAGTGACGGAACTTGATCTCTGGTGGGAGCACCTGCCCCCAGGCAGCCACCTCAGCAGGGCCGTGTTGCAGCATCGCGCGCGGGTCGCGGATCGAACGTCGGCGCCCCGCATGTTCGATGCTGAGCCAGGGCTTGGTGATCCGCATCTGCGCGAGTGTCATGCCCGGGCCTAGCGCCTGATCGGCAGCGACCAGCATCAGGCGTTGGCCTTGCTGCCGCAGCACCAGATCGGCCGGTGCGAGGGCATCGTCCGGCACGGTGGGCCCTCTGCGCGCATCGGTCAGCGCCACCCGGCACAGCATCTCCTCCCACTGGGGCTGGGCGCGCCGCAGGCGTTCCGGCAGGCTCTGCAGACGCTCCGCTGCGGCGGCACGGAGCACCCCTGGGCTGCTTCTAACGGCCGGACCCACCTCACCCGCACGGTCACTCAGCTGGAATAGATGCTGGACGACGCGCCCGTAGCGCAACCTCGCGTCCTCCAACGCCGACGCACCGCACACCTGCGCGACCTGCACCTCAGTGGCGGCTTCGGCCCAATTCAACAGTTCCTGATCGCGCTGCACCTGATGCACATGGACGTGCGACTCCCGCAGCACGCGGCCGCAGGTGTCGATGATGGCGGGCAACGCTTCTCGCAGCCGCTGCAGATGCGCTTGCTGGTGTTCCGGATACCACTGCCGGCACGGTAAAGCGCCGTCCAGATCCGGGTGACACCACACCGCCTGCTCCAGCGCCAGACCGCCGGGAAGCTGGAGTGCGTTGATCAATGCGCGCACCAGCGCGGGCTCCACGGTGACGGCCGGTGCAAGACAGGCCAGCAGCAGCGACAGCGAGGTGTCCAAAACGGCTGGGGACGGTGTCGACGCCGCATCTGCGTGCGCGCTCCAGGCGTCGGCCGACCAGTCCAGCGACCAGCGCACCATCGCGCCCTGCCGGGTGAACTTATCCGCCATGTCCCGCCACAGCCGAAGCTCGGCCCCGGGCATCAGCCGGGGTTCGGCCAGCAGCAGTACCACCTGCCCCGGAGCGGCGGCGGCCAGCAGCGGCTCCCAGCACCCTGGGCCGTCAATCTCATGCGCTTGGATACGGGCGTTGGGACGGCTGGCGACCAGCGCGTCCCAGCATGCGAGGTAGTCGTCCACCAGATGCTGGCGGTCCGGGTGCAGATCGATGCAGACGTGCACCTCTTGGATGCGATAGGGCCGCGTGCGCTGCGGTAGCGGTTGCGGCCATTCGTTTCGCGCCAGGGTCTGGACCATGCGATCGATGTCGAGGCTGCCGGCCCCTGGCCGCGTCAGCACAGAGCGCCAGCGCGTCTGTATGCGCCCCAGGTCCAGCAGGGTCCGCGCTGGCGGCTTCCGCTTACCGCTGGGCAACAGCATCCGCTCGACTTCGGCTGCCTCCTCGGCTCCCCAGTCCGGTAGGGGCAGCGGCTCACCAGTGAGCTGAGGCGCAGCCTCGTTCTGGACCGCGAACCCTTGCGGGCAACGCAGCGGCAAACGGAACGTCGTGACGGCTGGCTTAGGTAACGGAGGCTTGCGCTTGTCTTGTTTCGGCTGCTTCTGCGCGCGAGCCGCACGCTGCGGCAGTTCGACCGGCGGCAAGCCCAACAAGCGTGCCGCCTCGGCAGCGGCCTGCGCAGCCCCCGACTTGGACTGGTAAATGAGCAGATCGGCCCAGGAGACGGGCGGGCGGCGCTGCGTGCTCATATCGGTAGCCGGAAGTCTGCGTGCATCATCCGTGCTGCCGATTCGCCTCGCCCTTGTGCCATGTGACGCTGGGCGCAAGACTTTCGACCAAGGCGACCTGCTTCTGCGCGGAGGCGTTCTTGGCCAGCTCGGAAACCGCATCGCACAGGTAGATGTATTCGGCGACACCGGGTCTGTAGCGGCGTTCCGAGGGCGCTTTACGACGATCCTCGTCGATCAATTCAGCCGCGCGCTTGAGGGCATCGTCCTTCACCTGTTTGGCAGTGAAGTGCATCCGGCCACGCTGGATCAGCCAGTCCACAAGCCCGTCGGCCGGCAGTTGCATCGCAAGCACGATGCACCGGCGCAGGAAGGGCGCCGGGAGTTGGCGTGCGCCATTGGAGGTCAGCAGAAGGAAGGGCCGTGATGCGGAGTCGCGGTCGATGTCCTGCCCCGTCCAAGGCACATGGAAGCGGCCGGTATCCAGCACTTCCAGCAGGCTTTCCGCCAATTCATCGCTGCCTTTGTCGACTTCGTCGATCAACACCACGCTGGGGCCGCCCGGCCATTGCGGCGGCATGCCCTGCGGCGCGCGCAGCTTGTATGCCTCCGGGCGATCGGCATTGAGATGCCAAGCGCTGGGCGCATTGAGCGCCCACCACAGCGGGCCGGGGCGCAGGTAGTGCGCGGGGCTGAGTGGGTTACAACCCGCTGCGACCGCAGCTTCGACACCCGGCTGCCCTAGCACCGACCGCAGTTGCGCATCGGACAGCCGCGCGACGGCATCGAAATGGAAAAACAGGTCCTGCGCCTCGGTGCGCGCATGCACGGTGCGCGAAAACAGCGGCACCTCCCATGCTTGTGAAAGCGCCTGGGCCAGTTGGGTCTTGCCGCAGCCAGCCTCGCCCACCACCAGCAGCGGGCGGGATGTGGCCCAAGCTATGCGCACGGCGAGTCTGGCTTGTTCGTCCAGCAGATATTTTACGGTGTTGTCGAGTGGGAGGGCATCGCGGAATTGGATGGGATCTGTCAAATCCCGCGTCATCGGTGACGTCTTCGTTTTTCTGCCTATCATGGGCGCGAGTCCTGTACTTTGAGCATGAACCGCTGGGCGATGATCTGAAGTTCATCCAATCTGATTTGTAACTCGGGAGGCACCGTATCATCGGCCGCAGGCAATACCACTGCAATCAAACCACCGAACGCCTGATCGATCTGTTGGCGCATGTGCACTCCCGCATAGGGCGACTGGTCGTTCTGGGCATGCAACACCAAGCCGACTTGCTCCCCGAGCCATGACCGGAGAAGCGTGCGTGCCTGCCTCAGTCTGGATTCGTCGACGACACCGACAGTGCTGGCTTCGTCATCTGGCCACGGCTCACTGACCACACCGCCAAGCGCTTTCGCAGCAATCGGCCTGCTCGCCAGAATGCGATCAACCAGATGCCGCAGGTGGTGTTCGTCCTTCCACGAGCCCGGCGCAGTCCCGGCAGGGCGAAACACTCGACTCCCCGGCATCACGCGCGCCCGATCTTCGCTGAGCGCCAATTTCACAGGCCAGTTTCTGAGACTGGCGTGCAGCACCTCAATCATGAGATCCAATTGCTCTGTATCGCAGATGTTGGGCACTTCAATTCCAAGCGACTGGTCAGCAATCGAACGCCCCGGCAGATGCAGACGCATGATTGCCAACATCAGCACACAGCCGATCTTCGAAAGCCCATCGTGCATGACTTTCGCATGATCACGATAGCTCGATAGTTCGTCGAACACTGCAGGCAAATTCAGTAGATACTCCATCAAGGCATCGCCGTCTGTCTCGGCGAATCGTCTTGCCACGCGCAATGCAGCATCCGCCGCATTCGGCTCTCCGTCGATCATCGAACGGAAACAGCTCAATTTAAGAAGCTCACGGCACTTGAAAAATTCCGCATGTATCAATAGACCGACACGACGATGAAGCGCCCCATGCAGTCCTAGGTCATACGCGCCGCCTTTCACTCGATCAATGAGATCATCCAGCCCTTCCACCACCCAATCAGAATCGGAAGCAGGCTTTACGATTTCGCTGTGATCTTTGTCGGGGAGTTGATGCATAGGCAATTCCGGGCCATTGCCTAGGCGAAGATAGGGGTTTGCACTGTCGGTTGGCACCACCATGGCGGTGGGAACCCCCTTGATTTTCATTCCTTTTGTTTCAGCGTACACGTCGACCATGAAACCCTGAACTACACGATGCTGGTAGTAACTTCTGAAATCCTCGTTCAGATGCTGTAGTCCGACATTGTTTTGCTCAAGTTCCTTGATCAAATCGCTTGTCACGCCGATGCATCCAGCGATCTTGTTCGCATAGCGACCGTGATCCCATCCAAAATAGGTCATCAGCAGACCGGGAGCGACGCCCTTTGCGCACTCGGCCCATCGCAGCACATTCGCTATTGCCGATCCCCGATGCGGCGTACCGCAGAACATCACCGCCTTCACGCCCTCGTGGCGGAATCGTAATTCGCCACTGCGCTCCGCCTCCCAAGCATCGAACAGAATGCGCTTGGCCAGCAGACCTCCCAAGCTGTGACAGACGAAGATACAAGGACGTTCCTCGCCAATCTTCTTATTGACCATCCGCTTAGCGGCGAGATCGGCCAGCACGTGGGTATCGGGCTGATCCGGCTTTCCTAGCGAAAACAACTGACCGATCTTCGCCGGATAATCCAGCGCCCACACCTGCACATCGGGATGCGCATTCGCTACGCGCTGCGGCCAGATGTTGCCTGACGGGGGTTTCCATGTCTCGACATGATCGCCACCCAGTCCGTGTATGAAGATCACATCAAGGGACTTCGCACGCGCGGAGTCGGGCGTCGCGGAGTCGACCTTCAACAACTGCACATCCTTGCCCATAAGTCCTCGGCGCGTCATCGCTGCGTGAATCCCGCAGGCACCGGGGTGGCATGGACTTCCAATATCGCCGCTGGGCCTCCCCCTTGCCCGCCCCCAGTCTAGCCGCGTCAGTCGCCGGTTTGATAGCTGCTCGACAGCATGCGTGTCCGGCCCGCTACCTCCCGGCGAAAGCACCCCCTCCCAACCTCCCCCTGCGCTGCGCGCAAGGGGAGGAGAAAAGATTGCGCCGACGCTGCCCTCCGGCAGGCGCCCGGGCAGCCGGGGTAGCCGGGCACGTCGTACACTCGCGGCTTCCGTTTTGTCTGGAAGCCTCCGATGCGCTGTTCTCCGCCAATCCTGTTCCCGAAAGTTCTGCTGCTGACCCTCGCCGCCACCGCCGCGCTCACCGCCTGCAAGCCGGACGCCGAAGCGCCCGCTGCGCCGGCGGTCGAAACGCCGGCCGAGCCCGGCTTCGCATTCAAGGACGCGATCACACCGGACGATTTCGCCGAGCACGTGCGCGTGCTGGCGTCGGATGAATTCGAGGGCCGTGCGCCGGGGACGCCGGGCGAGGACAAGACCGTCGAATATCTGAAGGCGCAGTTCCAGCGCATCGGTCTGAAGCCCGGCAACGGCGACAGTTATTTCCAGACCGTGCCGATGATGGAAACCACCGCCGACGAAGCGACGACGATGACCATCGACGTCAAGGGCAAACCGCATGCGCTGAAGTTCGGC
>CAZGBA010000035.1:0-37329 GCA_964523435.1 uncultured Xanthomonas sp. | reverse complement strand
TAGATGCGGTTGAAGATGCGCAGCAGGGTGGACTTGCCGCAGCCGGACGGGCCGATCAGCGCGGTCACGCGCTTTTCCGGGATATCCAGATCGATTTTCTTCAGCGCATGAAACTTGTCGTAGTAGAAATCCAGGCCTTTGGCGCTGAGTTTCACCGGTGCGGCGGTCATGGCGTCGCGCTGTGCGGCTACGATCCGATGCGTGCTGCTGTGCTGGTGCTGGTGCTGGTGCTGGGCGGAAGACGTCTGGCTGTCCGCATTGGTCGCAGTGGTCATGAGCGTGTTCCGGGCGAAGTCAGTCATGGGAAATCTTGTTGCGAAGCAGGATGGCGCGTGCGATCAAACTGATGGCGAGCACGAACATGGTCAGGATGAATGCGCCCGCCCATGCCAGCGTGTGCCAGTTCTCGAACGGACTCATCGCGAACTGGAAGATCACCACCGGCACGTTCGCCATCGGCGACATCAGATCGGTGGTCCAGTACTGGTTGTTGAGCGCGGTGAACAGCAGCGGCGCGGTTTCGCCGCTGATCCGGGCGAGCGCGAGCAGAATGCCGGTGACGATGCCCGCAGACGCGCTGCGGTACAGCACCTGCACCGTGACCTTCCACTGCGGCACGCCCAGCGACAGCGCAGCTTCGCGCATCTGCGCCGGTACCAGGCGCAGCATTTCGTCGGTGGTGCGGACCACGACCGGCAGGACGATGAAGGCGAGGGCGATTCCGCCGGCCAGTGCCGAGAAGTGGCCCATCTGTGCAACCACGAGGGTGTAGACGAACAGGCCGAGCACGATCGACGGCGCAGATAGCAGGATGTCGTTGACGAAGCGGACCGTTTCGCCCAGCCGCGACGACCACGTGCTGCGCGAGTATTCGGCGAGGAATGTCCCCGCCAACACGCCCACTGGCGTACCGATGACGATCCCGAGCAGACTCATGATGACGCTGCCCATGAACGCGTTGGCCATGCCGCCGCTGTCGCCGGGCGGCGGCGTCATCTCGGTGAACAGCGCAAGGTTGAGCGAGCTGATGCCTTTGCTCAGCGTGGTCCACAGGATCCAGCCGAGCCAGAACAGCCCGAACAGGGTGGCCAGAACCGCAAGCACCTGGGCCACGATGTTCTTGATCCTGCGCTGCAGGTAAAGCGAATTCTGCGATGCGGGAACCTTGCGGGCAGGCGCCGCAGGGGTGTTGGAAGCGACTGCCATCAGTTGCCCTCGCGCTTTTTGAGTTGGCGCAGCATCAGCCGCGCGATGGTCAGCACCACGAAGGTGACGATGAACAGCACGAAGCCCAGGGCGATCAGCGACGACAGATACATCGGCGAATCGGCTTCGGAGAATTCGTTGGCGATGCTGGCGGCGATGGAATTGCCCGGTTCCAGCAGGGACAGGCTCAGGCGGTGCGCGTTGCCGAGCACGAAGGTCACCGCCATGGTTTCGCCGAGCGCGCGACCCAGGCCGAGGAAGATGCCGCCGATCACTGCGGAGCGGGTGTAGGGCAGCACGATGTCCCAGATCACTTCCCAACGCGTGGAACCCAGCGCGTAGGCGGATTCCTTCAGCCGGCCGGGGACGGTCAGGAACACTTCGCGCATGACCGAGCTGATGAACGGGATGACCATGATCGCCAGCACCAGACCGGCGGTGCCCATGCCGAGGCCGAGCGGCGGGCCGGAAAACAATGTGCCGACGACCGGAAGTTGTCCGAGGTTTTCATCGACCCACGGATAGACGTGCAGCGACAGGAACGGCACCAGCACGAACAGGCCCCACATGCCGTAGATGATCGAGGGAATGCCGGCGAGCAGTTCGATCGCAGTACCGACCGGCGTACGCAGCCAGCGCGGCGCGATCTCGGTCAGGAACATCGCGATTCCGAAACTGACCGGTACCGCGATCAACAGTGCGATGAATGCGGTGACGAGCGTGCCGAAGATAGGCACTCGCGCGCCGAAGTCCTGCAACACCGGATCCCATGCGTCGCGCCAGAGAAAGGCGAGGCCGAATTTCTCGAAGGCTGCAAGCCCGCCCCACAGCATCGAGAATGCGGCTGCAGCGAGCGAAATCAGCACCACAACGCCCGCGCTGGTCACCAGCCAACGGAAACCGCGATCCGCGCGCGTGTCGAGGATGTCGCGTCGCGAGCTGGGCATGGAAATCGAGTGAGTGCTCATGCAGAAGCGTGACCGTTGTGGATGCGTGTCATACGGATGTCATCGGCGTTGCGTCATCGGTGTTGCGGTCGCCGAAGTCCTGAACGCCGACCACGCGCACGAGGCGCGTGGTCGGTATCGAACCATCGGTGTCTCCGGGCCCCAAGCCCGGAGCACGATCAGAACTTCAGCTCTTTGGCCCAGTAAGCCTGGACCTGCTGCACCAGTGCGTCCGGCAGCGGCACGTAATCGAGCGCCTTGGCCTGCGCGTCACCGTTGGCATAGGCCCAGCGGAAGAAAGCGAGGGCTTCCTTCGAGCGCGCCGCATCCTTCGGCTTGCGCTGCATCAGGATGAAGTTGGTGGCGGCGATCGGCCAGGAATTCGCGCCCGGCGCGTTGGTCATCACCAGGAAGAAATCCTTCGACTTCGCCCAGTCGGCGCTGGCGGCGGCCGCCTGGAAGGTTTCGTCGCTGGGCAGCACGAAGTTGCCGGCAGCGTTCTTGACGCGGGCGTAGGCCATCTTGTTCTGCAGCGCGTAGGACAGTTCGACGTAGCCGATGCCGCCCTTGATCTGCTTCACGTACGCGGCGACGCCTTCGTTGCCCTTGCCGCCCACGCCGGTCGGCCACTTGACCGAGGTGCCTTCGCCGACTGAGGTCTTCCACTCCGGGCTGACCTTCGAGAGGTAGTTGACCCAGTTGAAGGTGGTGCCCGAGCCGTCCGAACGATGCACGACCGTGATCTTCTGTGCCGGCAGGGTCACGCCGCCGTTCAGCGCGACGATGCGCGGGTCGTTCCACATCGTGATCTTGCCGAGGAAGATGTCGGCCAGCAGCGCGCCGTCGAACTTCATCGCGCCGGCCTTCAGGCCGACGATGTTGACCACCGGCACCACGCCGCCGATCGCGGACGGGAACTGGACCAGACCTGCGGCTTTCAGTTCTTCCGGCGGCAGCGGCTTGTCCGAAGAACCGAAATCGACCGTCTTGGCCTTGATCTGGGCGATGCCGCCGCCGGAACCGATCGACTGGTAGTTGATCTTGTTGCCGGTCGCCTGCGAATAATCGGCCGACCATTTCGACAGCAGCGGGTAGATGAAGGTGGCGCCCGCGCCGGTGATATCGGCGGCCTGCGCGTTGAAGATGGCGCCGCTGGCGATGACCAGCGCAACGGCCTGCGATTTGATCGATTTGAACACGGAGGTGCTCCTGATGAGGGGTGCGGTTCGGGGTGTCCCGAATGCGTCACATTGGAGCGGAGGCGGATGACAGCGATGTGTGTCGTGGATGACGGAAATATGACAGCTCTGCGTCCGCAGCCGCATGCCCAGGCCAATACGCGGTTTGCCCGCTGATTTTCAGGAAATCTTCGCGTACATCCGTCTCGCCATCATGCTGATTTCCGGTGCTCCGAGGCGGGGCCGGGATCTCCTATTAAGTCAGCCATGCTTCAGTGCCATGGGCGGCACTGTCACAATATCGTCATGGCCGAAACATCCCGGTGTCAGATTCGGGTCGCACTCTAACGGCCGTTTACACCGTCTTGACGGGTTCCGTCGCTGTTCGCCGCCGCTTGCGTCGACGCGAAGGCCCGATTCCGGCCACCACTTGCATCCTCCAACCTTCGGGAACACCACCATGCGTCATGCCATCCTTGCCATCGCCGTCGGCGCAGCCCTCGCCGGCACGAGCCTTTCCGCATCGGCACAGTCCAGAGACAGCGAGATCGAAGCGCTGAAGGCCCAGATCGCGGAACTGATGCAGAAGGTCGAATCGCTCGAAGAGCGCACCGACGCGCAGTCCGACGTCAATGTCGACACCGCCACCCAGCTCGACACCATCACCAACAAATCGGTCAAGGTCGACACCAAGGGCGGCATCAAGGTGACTTCGGCCGACGGCAAGTTCGATGCCAACGTCGGTGGCCGCGTCCACTTCGACACCTACGCGTTCGACCGCGATATCGCCAGCACCACTGGCACCACCGAGTTCCGCCGTGCGCGCCTCACGCTGTCAGGCAAGGCGCTGGGCTGGGACTACAAGATGGAGCAGGACTTCGGCGCGGGCACCAACCTCGATGGCCTGCGCGACCTGTACATTGCCAAGAATGCGTTCGGCGGCAAAGTCACCATCGGTCACTTCAAGCCCTACCGCTCGATGGAAGAGCTGACCAGCTCCAACGAGATACTGATGATGGAGCGCCCGTTCTCCTCGGCCACCGGCCTGTTCAACGCGCGCCAATTCCAGCAGGGCGTCGGCTACCTCAAGGCCGGTACCAACTACACCGCCGGTCTGTCGGTATTCAATCTCCGCAGCGCCGCTGGCGTGCGCAACGAAGGCGTCGGCGCCGCAGGTCGCTTCACCTATGCGCCGATCAACAGCGAGACCAGCACGCTGCATTTCGGCGGCTGGTTCAGCGTTGAGGATCTCAACGCGGGTTCGGCCACCACCACCGCGTCAGTGTCCTACGCCGGCCGTCGTGGCCCGTCGCAGACCATCGCCACCGTCAACGGTGTGGCGGGCGACAAGATCACTGCATACGGCGTGGAAGCCGCAGGTTCGTTCGGCCCGGCGTTCTTCCAGAGCGAATACGTGCAGTCGACTTTCGAACAGCCGTCCGGCAGCGATCAGGATGTGAACACGTGGTACGTGCAGGGTAGCTGGATCCTCAACGGCGGCCACAAGGCCTACAAGTCGGCGAACGGCTTCTTCGGTTCGCCGAAAGTCAGCGACAAGGGCCTGTGGGAACTCACCGCGCGCTACGACACCATCGAGAACAAGGACATCGCCAACCGTGAAGCCACCAGCTGGCTGTTCGGCGTGAACTACTACGTCAACCCGAACCTGCGCTTCATGTTCAACTACACGCAGGGCGACAATCAGGTCAACGGCGACGAAACCGGCCAGTACGCCCTGCGTACCCAGTTCGCGTTCTGATCCAACCGAAACCTCCCACTGGCCCATCTTCAGCCCCGGTTCGCCGGGGCTCTTTTTTTTGCGATGCGATTCAGCGATCGCCGATATCGTCGGCCTTGTCCTTGAACCTGCAGACATCGCGAATCGGGCAGCGCCAGCATTCCGGCTTCCGCGCCTTGCAGGTATAGCGACCGTGCAGAATGAGCCAGTGATGCGCGTCCTGAAGGAATTCGTGCGGGACACGCTTGAGCAGCGCCTGTTCCACTGCCAGTACGGTCTTGCCCGGCGCCAATCCGGTGCGGTTGGCGACCCGGAAGATATGCGTATCGACCGCCATCGTGGGTTCGCCGAAGGCGGTGTTCATGATCACGTTCGCGGTCTTGCGGCCGACGCCGGGCAGCGCTTCAAGCGCGACGCGCATGCGCGGCACTTCGCCGTCGTGCGTATCGAGCAATTGCCGGCACATCGCGATCACGTTGGCGGCTTTCGTGTTGAACAGGCCGATGGTGGCGATGTAAGGCTTCAGACCTTCGATTCCGAGTGCGGCGATCGTTTGCGGCGTGTTCGCGACCGGAAACAGTCGGCGCATCGCCTTGTTCACGCTCACGTCGGTCGCCTGCGCCGACAGGATCACCGCGACCAGCAGCTCGAACGGCGATGAATATTCGAGTTCCGTGGTGGGATGCGGGTTCAGTTCCTGCAGGCGCTCGAACATCGTCCGGATGTCGGCGGCAGGCATGCTGCCGCGCGGTGCACGGGCGGCTGTTTTCTTTGTCGTCATCCGGTTATTCCGGCTGCGATTTCGCAGCGACGCGCGCCTTGGCCCGCGCCAGGGCTTCGGCGGCAGCGGGAGGCAACGATGGCGCCACTACAGATGGCTGCGTGGTCGCAGCCGCACGCTTGCGTGCGCGGGTTTCCGTGCGTTCCGCGAGCCGCAGCTGACGCGCGCGATAACGCTCGCGCGCTGCGAGCGCGCGCAGCCGATCATCGCGCGCAGCGATCACGAGATGCATGCATGTCCGGCACCCGGCGCAGGGATCCGCGATTTCTTCCGGTCTCGATTCGAGCAGACCAAGCGTCAGCGCATGGTCGATGTCGTCCATTGCCAATGCCGCAGCGAGCGCATGCAGTGCGACATCCGGGCAGGCGGGACAGGGCGTCATCGACCGCTGAAACCCGGCTTGCGCCGTTCGAGGAACGCCTTCGTGCCTTCGCGCATGTCGTCGGTCGAAAAGATCAGGCCGAACTGCGCGCTTTCGTATTCGAGGCCTTCCTCGATGCCGCATTCACCGCCGATGTTCACGCAGTCGAGCATGCCGCGCAGGGCGAGCGGCGCCGACGTCGCCAGCTGTTCCGCAACTTTCATGGTGTCGGCTTCGAGGTCCACGGCCGGGACCACGCGGTTGACGATGCCCAGCGCCAGCGCGCGCGCGGCGTCGATCGGCGCGCCGAGCAGACAGAGTTCCAGCGTCGCGGCGCGGCCGGCAAGACGCAGCAGCCGCTGGGTGCCGCCGAAGCCCGGAATCAGGCCCAGGTTGATCTCGGGCTGGCCGACCTTGGCGGTGTCGGCGGCGATGCGCAGGTGACAGGCCATCGCCAGTTCCAGGCCGCCGCCGAGGGCGAAGCCGTTGATCATCGCGATCACAGGCTTCGGCATTTTCTCCATCCGCCGCATCATGCGCGTGCCGCGCAGGGAGAAATCGCGGCCTTCGGCTGCGCTCAGGCCGCTCATTTCGGCGATGTCCGCTCCGGCCACGAACGCCTTCGGTCCGCTTCCGGTCAGCACGACCACGCGCACCGCAGGATCCGCGGCAGCAGCGTCGAAGGCCTCGTGCAGGGCGTCGAGGGTGGCGGCGTTCAGCGCGTTCAGTCGCTCGGGACGGTCGATGGCGATACGGCGGATCACGCCGTGGCCCTCGACAGGGCGGTCTTCGACCCGCAGAAGCGGGTTGGTCGGGATGGTTGGGCTCGCGGGGTCGTCGGTCATGTCGATATCGATCGGGGAAAAGGGTGTCGCCCTGAAGATGCGCGGGAACTTGCGGTCGTCTGGCCGGGTCGGATGCGTGGCCTCAGTGGCGGTTAAGTGCTGCGGACAGTATCCTAGCCTGTCGTTTGTAGAGTCCACACCGGGGCGGCCCTGCCGCCCCATTCCATGCCGGAGTCTCCCGGCAAATCCACTCTTGGAGAGTTACTGAATGAAGTTGCGTCTGCTCGCCGCCGCCACCCTTGCGGCACTGGCTTTGACCGCGGGTGCGGCCTCGGCCCAGGACACCACGTCCGAGAAGGGCAAAGTCAGCTACGCCCTCGGTTATCGCGCCGGCCTCGACATCGCACGCGTCATCGGCAGCGGCGAACAGGTCGACATGGCCACCGTGATGAAGGCGTTCCAGGATGCCACCAGCCGCAAGGATCCGGCGGTCGCGCCAGAACAACTCGGCGCCGCGATGCAGGCCCTGCAGGGTCGCATGGTCGCCAAGGCCAAGGCCGAACTGGAAAAGCGCGCCGTCGAGAACAAGACCAAGGGCGACGCATTCCTGGCGCAGAACAAAGGCAAGTCGGGCGTCAAGGTGCTCCCCAGCGGCGTGCAGTACCGTGTGATCGAATCCGGTAACGGCGCCAAGCCGACCCAAGCCAATCAGGTCACTGTCGAGTTCAAGAGCACGTTGCCCGATGGCAGCGTGGTCGCCGACACCAGCGTCCCGAGCGAAGGCCAGCCGGCCGGCCCGGTGACCGTGCGGCTGAGCGAGATTCCGCTGCCGGGCTTGCGCGAAGCGCTGCAGATGATGCCCACCGGCGCACGTTGGGAAGTGGTTCTGCCCGGCAGCGCCGCGCATGGCACCACGGTCGATCGCGCAGGCGAAATGGCCAACCAGGTGGTGCTGTTCAACATCAAGCTGGTCACGGTCGGTCCGGTCGTTGCTGCACCGGCGCCGGCCCAGCCACGCAATTGATTTTGCGGGGATCCGCTTCCGGATTCCTCCGCCAGAGCGTTTCCGTACCGACGATCCATCCTCACGCCGGCGTACTGCCGGCGTGATGCTTTCAGCCCTACACGTATGACCATTGTCCAGCCCGTTCTCACTCCTTGTATCGGCGTCTGCATGCTCGATCCTGCCGGTTATTGCGACGGCTGTTTCCGCACTGGCGATGAGATCGCAGCGTGGTTGGCGATGTCGGAAACGGAGCGGTCGCATCTGATGACAGTCGTGTTGCCCGCCCGCGAGGCGCGTCTGATCGAAGGTCCGCCGCTGCAGGACGCATCCGCATGATGGAGAGACTGCCCACGCTGTCCCATGCATTGCATCCGCTCGGCGCGATGCCATCTGCTGCTCCCTGGAATTTCGAGGAACTGGCCGATCTGCTCGGCGATGCTCCGGCAGTGGATGCCGCAGTGCTGGTGGGCCTGGTCCCACGCGACAACGGATTGCGGGTGTTGTTGACCCGGCGCACCGACAGCCTGCGGCATCACGCCGGTCAGGTCAGTTTTCCGGGCGGCAGGATCGAAGCCGACGACCGCGATGTCATCGCGGCCGCGCTGCGCGAAGCGCACGAGGAGATCGGTCTGGAGCACGGCAGCGCGACGCCGCTGGGTTTTCTGGATCCGCTGATCACGATCACCGGTTTCCGGGTGCTGCCGGTGGTTGCGCGGATCGATCCGGATTTCGTGGCCACGCCGGATCCTGGCGAAGTGGCTGAGGTATTCGAAGTCGATCTCGATTTCCTGATGCATCCGGAAAATCTGGAGCAGGTCGCGATCGATTATCGCGGCCGCGCGCGGCATGTCCTGCAATTCCGTCGACCGCCGCAGGCACCGCATCAGCGGATCTGGGGCGTGACTGCCTCCATTCTGTTCAATCTGCGCGAACGGCTGGCGCAGGCAGGGATGCCATGAACGAGACGAGCCGGCACCGCTGGACGACGCTGGTCGATGCCGGGTCGCTCGCTGCGCGCCTCGGTTCCGACGATTTGCGAATTTTCGATTGTCGATTCGCGCTCATCGACACTGCAGCAGGCGAAGCCGCCTGGCGCGAGTCGCATCTTCCCGGGGCGCACTACGCGCATCTCGATCGCGATCTGTCCGGACCGCATCGCGCGGGCGCCGGTCGACACCCCTGGCCCGATGTCGATGCATTCTGCGACTGGCTCGGTCGCTGTGGCGTGATGCCCACGACGCAGGTTGTGGCCTACGACGCCGGCGACGGCGCGTTCGCGGCGAGACTCTGGTGGTTGCTGCAGGTGTCGGGGCATCGCGATGTCGCGGTGCTCGACGGTGGATGGGCGCGCTGGTCGGCGCTCGGCTTGCCCACCGATCGCGCAATCCCTGCGGTATCGCCGACGGAGTACCGCAGCGACTTCGACCGGGATCGCCTGCTCGAAGCGGCAGTGATTCCGCAGCAGCTTGCGGCGGGCGATCTGCTCGTCGATGCGCGCGCCGCAGAACGATTTCGCGGCGAAGTCGAACCGATCGATCGTGTCGCCGGTCATGTGCCGGGCGCGCGCAATCGCCCCTATGCGTCGAATCTGAGCGAAGGCCGCTTCAAATCGGCCACGGAGCTTGCACAGGAATTCACCGCGTTGCTTGCTGGCCGCGATCCGCAGCAGCTGATCGCGATGTGCGGTTCCGGCGTGACCGCGTGCCACCATTTGTTGGCGATGACGCATGCCGGCCTGCCTGGTGCACGGTTGTTCACCGGTTCGTGGAGCGGCTGGATCGAAGATCCAACGCGGCCGGTCGCGAGCGGCGATTGAATCAGAGGATCCAGGAGCGATGGACATGGATGATGACGACAAGTTGCCTGATGACAGCCTGCCTGATGACAGCCGGCCTGATGACAGCCTGCCCGACGATCGCTTGCTCGACAGCATGCCTGCCGCGCTGATGCCGGTCGAAATCTGGCACAACCCGGTCTGCGGCACGTCGCGGAACACGCTCGCATTGATCCGGCATGTCGGTATCGAACCGCGAGTGATCGAGTACGTGACGACGCCACCCTCGAAGCAGGCATTGACCGAAACCATCGCCGCCGCCGGTTTGACGGTGCGCGAAGCGATCCGCGAGAAAGGCACGCCTTATCTCGAACTGGGTCTCGATGATCGATCGCTGTCCGACGATGCGCTACTCGATGCGATGCTCGCGCATCCGATCCTGATCAACCGTCCATTCGTGATCACGCCGATGGGCGTTCGTTTGTGCAGGCCGTCGGAAGTCGCTCTCGACATCCTGCCGTTCTGCGACAGGCCGTTCGTCAAAGAGGATGGCGAAGTGGTGATCGACGCGAACGGCGTGCGGGTACGCTGAAGCCGCACGCAGGGCGTGGGTTATTTCTTCAGTCTCGCGACGAGCGCATTGAGCGCCGTCTGCGTTTCCGGCTCCCACCACTGCTGCACGAAACGTTCCAGATCGATGGTGTCCGGCGACAGCGCTTCCACCACGGCGGTCCGGGCGATGGCGCGGGTCTGCAACATGGGCTGCTGCGGCAGCTTCAGCAGCGCTTCCAGCCACGCCAGCGCACGCGGTACGACATGGTCGGCATCGGCCAGTTCGTCGACCAGGCCGATCTCCAGCGCGCGTTCGGCCGGAACCATCTCACCGGCGATCAGCAGGCGCTCCGCACGATACTCGCCCACCACGCGACGCATCAGACGCTGGATGCCTTCCGGCACCACCAGGCCCACCTGGGTTTCGTTCAGTCCCAGCGCGAAGGGACGCGCCGGATCGGCGCTGCGCGCCATGATCCGGTAGTCGCAGCACAATGCCAGCACACAACCGCCGGCCGGCGAGTGGCCGGTGAGCGCGGCGACCACCGGGATGCGCGATTCCGCGAGCAGCCGTGCGACGCCGAAAAATGCCTGCCAGCACTCCAGCACCGCGCGGCGGTCGTCGCCCAGCGACAGCAGGTAGGGCACATCGAGGCCGGCGGAGAAGATCTTCGGACTGCCGGCCAGAACCACACCCCGCACGCCGTCGTGATAAGCGCCCTCCAGCGCAGCGATCAGTGCGCGACACAGAGTCGGATCAAGGGCGTTGACCGGCGGGCGCGCCAATCGCAGACAGCGGATCGCACCGAAGTCATCGATCTGTACCAGGGCGGGCAGGGCTGCGGTTGTGTCGGTCATTGCGGTCATCGCGTCCAGACATTCGGTGGGGAGGCTTTATCATAGGCGCATGAACGCATTTGCCTACCGTCTCACTGCTGCTGCCCTTTTTGCCCTGGTCCTGTCGATGCCGGTCGCCGCGCGCGACTGCCGTCCGCAGGTGCGCGAGGGTTGGGTCCGGATGCCGCCCAGTGGCATGTCGATGAAAACGATGCCGATGATGGCCGGTTTCGGCCGTATCGTGAATCACTGCGCGACGCCCGCGACGATCCTGTCCGCGCGCAGCCCTTCGTTCGGAAGCGTCGAACTTCACGAAACCCGGGTCGTCGATGGGGTCAGCAAAATGCGTCCGCTGCCGTCGCTGCGCGTCGCTCCCGATGGTGCCGCTGTCCTCCGCCCGGGCGGTATGCATTTGATGCTGATGCGCCCGCGTACGGCGCTCAAGGCGGGCAGCAGGATCGTGGTCGAGTTCGAACTGGCCGGCGGCGGCACGTTGCTCGGCGAGTTCGAGGTGCGCAAGCCGGAGCTTTGAGATGCGCGCGCTCGCATGGAGTGCATTGTTGCTGTTCGCTTCGCACGCGGCTGCAGTCGCGGCCGTGGATATCGCGGCCGATTGCACCGGGCAACGATCCGGAATCGATGTTCGCGCCTGCCTCACGACACAGTCGGTCGCGACCGATCGCGAACTTGAACGGATCGAAGGCCGCATGCGTTCGCGGATTGCGCTCTGGGAGCAGCCCGCAACGCATGTACAGCGTGCGATGGCAGCCTTCGATGCCGATCGCGCCGCCTATCGTCGCTACCGGGACGCGCAGTGCGAGTTCCAGACGACAGCCGCAGCCGACGATGACGCCGCCGTACGCAGTGCCTGCCGCATCTCGATGGATCGGGAACGGGTCGAGCTGCTCAGCGGCAGGATAGGCTGGTTCGATCCGGGCGATTGAACCGTGTGCCATTTCATCACTGCAATATTGCCGGCGCATGCCGATACCGTTGCGCTCGAATCCGTGTTTCGAGCACATGGACGTGTATTGTCGCCCCGTGCCGGCGCCCCGATCGCACCACTGGGGCCCAGCGACCGCTGCTTCAGCACCACACCAGGTCACTGCGACTGCGGTACCCCGTTGGGCGAAGCGCATCGTGCGGCTGTGCGTGCGAAAGATCCGGAAAGCATGGCCGCCCGTCTCCGCCGAAAAGGTTGGAGCGAAGCGAAGATTGCGCGGGCGATCACGCAGCGCGACGACGCGAGCCGCCGTGAACGGAGCCGGGCCGACCGTCAGACCCCATTGATCGATTGGTGCAACCTGATTCGGGATGCATTGGCGTCAGGTGCGACGTCTTCGCTCGGGTTGCTGCTGCATTTCCACAGTGGAGACGCTGTCGAAATCAAAGCGCGCGAGGTGTTCCGCGGAGGGCAGTTGAACGAGCCCATTCTCGCGGCGATCCGGGAAGACGTGCTGTACGAATTCCGCAACTGATCGCCGCCATCGTCACCCCATCTCCGCCGCCGCGCGCACCGCGTCCGGTAGCGGCACCGGGCGACCGCTGGTCAGCTCGATCCAGACCAGTACCGAGTGACCATCGGCGTAGAGGCGGCCATCTTCGGAAACGATGCGGTGGTTGAGCGTCAGGCTGGAATTGCCGATGCGTTCGGTCAGCAATTCCACGTACACATGCGCCGGGTAGGGGATCGGCAGCCGGTAGTTCATCTGCACCGAAGCCAGCAACGGAATCCGGCCGTTGGAGAGCCAGTCGCTGCCCGTGCTTTCAAACCAGCGGATGCGGGCCTCTTCCACATAGGTCATGAAATTGGCGTTGTTGACGTGATTGAACGCATCCAGATCGCGCCAGCGCAGATCCAGCGGCATGCGGAACAGGATCGGAGACGACTCCATGTTCGGATCGACGTCGGTATCGGAGCGCTGACTCATGCCGGTTTCTTCCGGGTTCTGGTCTTGGCAATTGCGGGTTTGCCGGCAGCTTTGGCCGCTTTTTTGACCGGCTTTTTTTCCTTCCTGGGCGGCAGCGCGCGCTCGTCCTTCGAAATCATCGAAGCTTTCGATGCGGTGGTCTTGCGTGCCGCCTGCGCAGGATCGAGCACATGCGCGAGGAAGTGTCCGGTGTGCGATGCCTCGACAGCGACCAGTTCCTCCGGCGTACCTTCTGCGATGATCTCGCCGCCGCGGTGACCGCCCTCGGGACCGAGGTCGATCACCCAGTCGGCGGTCTTGATCACGTCGAGGTTGTGTTCGATCACGACGATGGTATTGCCCTCGTCGCGCAGTTTGTGCAGCACCGTGAGCAGGTGTTCGATGTCGTGGAAGTGCAGACCGGTGGTCGGCTCGTCGAGGATGTACAGCGTGCGTCCGGTATCCCTTCTGGAGAGTTCTTTCGACAGCTTCACGCGCTGCGCTTCGCCGCCTGAAAGCGTGGTCGCCGGTTGGCCGAGGCGGATGTAACTCAGACCCACATCCATCAGCGTTTCGAGCTTGCGCGCGATCGACGGCACCGGCTCGAACAACTTCAGTGCGTCCTCGACGGTCATTTCCAGCACATCGCGGATGCTGCAACCCTTGTAGAGGATTTCCAGCGTCTCGCGGTTGTAGCGTTTGCCGTCGCAGACATCGCAGGGCACGTACACATCGGGCAGGAAGTGCATTTCGACCTTGATCAGGCCATCGCCCTGACAGGCTTCGCAGCGGCCACCGCGCACGTTGAAGCTGAAACGCCCGGGCGAATAGCCGCGCGCGCGCGCTTCCGGCACCTGCGCGAACAGTTCGCGCAGCGGCGTGAACAGGCCTGTATACGTCGCCGGATTGCTGCGCGGCGTGCGTCCGATCGGCGACTGGTCGATGTCGACCACTTTGTCGAACAGATCCAGCCCCTTCACTTCGCGATAGGGCGCCGGCTTGTGCGAAGCGCCGTTGATCTCGTTCGCGGCCAGCGCGTACAGCGTGTCGTTGATCAGCGTCGACTTGCCCGATCCGGACACGCCGGTGACCGCAGTGAACAGCCCGGCGTGCAGGGTCAGATCGACGTTCTTCAGGTTGTTGCCCGACGCGCCGCGCAGGGTGAGCTTCATCTTCGGATTGGGCTTGTGGCGGTGCGTGGGAATCTGGATGCGCCGCTTGCCGCTGAGGTATTGACCGGTGAGTGAGCGCGGCGCCTTCAGCAGATCCTCGAACGAGCCTTCTGCGACGACTTCGCCGCCATGCACGCCCGCGCCCGGACCGATATCGACGACGTGATCGGCAAGCCGGATCGCGTCCTCGTCGTGCTCGACCACGATCACGGTATTGCCCAGATCGCGCAGGCGCGTGAGCGTACCGAGCAGGCGCTCGTTGTCGCGCTGGTGCAGGCCGATCGAAGGTTCGTCCAGCACGTACATCACGCCGACCAGACCGGCGCCGATCTGCGATGCCAGACGGATGCGCTGCGCCTCGCCGCCCGAGAGCGTATCGGCCTTGCGTTCGAGAGTCAGATAGTCGAGACCGACATCGACCAGGAAGTTCAGGCGCTCGCGGATTTCCTTGACGATCTTGATCGCGATCTCGCCGCGCCAGCCCGGCAGCGTGAGCGCGCTGAAGAAATCCAGGGTCTCGTCGATCGGCAGGATCACGATCGACGGCAGGGCGCGGTCGCCGATGAACACGTTGCGGGAGGCGCGATTCAGGCGCGCACCGCCGCAGTCGGGGCAGGGACGTTCGCTGATGTATTTCGTCAGCTCTTCCCGCACCGCGATCGATTCCGTCTCGCGATAGCGACGTTCGAGATTCGGAATGATGCCCTCGAATTTGTGCCTGCGCTGGGTGCGGCCGCCGGTATCGGTGAGGTACGTGAAAGCGATCACTTCGTTGCCGCTGCCGTGCAGCACCGCATGCTGGGTATCGGCTTCGAGTTCGTTCCAGTGCGTATCGACGCTGAAGCCGTAGTGCTTGGCCAGCGATTGCAGCAGCTGGAAATAATAGACGTTGCGGCGGTCCCAGCCGCGCACGGCGCCAGCGGCCAGCGACAGTTCCGGATGCACGACGACGCGGGCCGGATCGAAGAACTGGCTCACGCCCAGCCCGTCGCAGCTCGGGCAGGCGCCGACCGGCGAGTTGAACGAGAACAGTCGCGGCTCCAGCTCCGGCAGCGAGTAATCGCAGACCGGGCAACTGTATTTCGACGAGAACAGCAGAGGTGAAGCGTTGGCGTCGTCGAGCGATTGCACCATCGCCATGCCGTCGCCCAGCTTCAGCGCGGTCTCGAAGGATTCGGCGAGTCGCTGCTTCAGGTCGTCGCGTGGCTTGAAGCGATCGACGACAGCTTCGATGCTGTGCTTCTGGCGCAACGTCAGCGGCGGTACCGCATCGATCTCATACAGCGTGCCGTCCACGCGCACGCGCACATACCCCTGCGCGCGCAGCTGCTCGAACACCTGCGCGTGCTCGCCCTTGCGTTCGCGGATCACCGGCGCCAGCAGCATGTAGCGCTGCTCGCGGGTCTTGCCGTCGTTGCCGAGCGCGAGCACCTGATCGACCATTTGGCTGACGGTCTGTGCTTCGAGCGGAAAGTGATGGTCCGGGCAGCGCGGGGTGCCGACGCGCGCGTACAGCAGGCGCAGGTAGTCGTAGATTTCGGTGATGGTGCCGACGGTCGAACGCGGATTGTGCGAGGTCGATTTCTGTTCGATCGAGATCGCGGGGCTCAAACCTTCGATGTGATCGACATCGGGCTTCTCCATCACGCTCAGGAACTGGCGCGCATAGGCCGAAAGCGATTCGACGTAGCGTCGCTGGCCTTCGGCATAGATGGTGTCGAACGCCAGCGATGATTTGCCCGAGCCGGACAGGCCAGTGATGACGATCAGCTTGTCGCGCGGCAGATCGAGATCAATGTTCTTCAGATTGTGGGTACGCGCTCCGCGGATGCGGATGGTGTCCATGGCCATGGTGCGGGGAGAGGTCCTGGCTTAAGGGGATGCCGATGCGCTTCCGGAAGTGGTGCCGGGCGACGCGTGAGCAATCCGCAAGCGTAACCAGCCGCCCCGGCCAGAGCAAATCCACGGAGGATGCGGCTCCGCCTTTACGGCCGAAGCGTTGCAGACCCCGATCACCTCACCAGTTCAAACCTCATCGCTGCGCCTTCCGGCGGCGCTACGGCGCCTTCCACCGGCGTGCCGTCGGTGTTCTGTCCCCAACCGCGGGTGTCGATGACCGCTGGGCTGATGCCGTTCAGGATCAGCTGCACCTTCAGTGCTTCTGCACGCTGCTTGGACAGGAACATGTCGTTGCCGGCGTCGGCGGTGGCGATCACTGGGCCGACAATCAGTAGCCGTGTTCCCGCAGGCGCGCTGCGGATGGCATCGGCGGCCTGAACAACCAGGGCAAGACTGTCGTTGCTGACCTCCCCGCTGCCGGGTTTGAATTGCACGGGCATCTGGTTCAGGCTCTTGGCCAGGGCCTCGGGCGAGAGCTTCGCCGGCTTTGCGACGGGGTCCGCCGGCAGTTCAAACAGACCCTGCAAACGCGCGCCGGGGAATGCCTGTTCGGCCGCTGCGCGGAGCGCGCGACGCTGATCGATGCTGGGATTGCCGCTGAGCACGACGGTATCGCCCTCGAAGCTCACGGCGGCGCTGGTGACCGTCGAGAAGGCTTTCATGAATTCGGCAAACCCCGGCAGCCACGGTGCCGGGCGTGCCACGTTGTCCATCAGGATGTCGCCGCCAGCACGGTTGGGGCCGTAGGCCGCGAGCAACGCCTGTTCGATCTTGGTTTTCGTCGCGGCGCTGTCGACGGTGCCGTCGAAACGGATCCGGCTGCTGTTGTCGACCACGCTTAGCATCGCATCGAAGGGTTCGCGTTCGATGATCGGCGCTTTGGGGGCCGGCGCTGGTGCGCGGTTGCAGGCAGCGATGGCGACCGTCGCGAGCAGGATCAGCAGCAGGCTGCGGATATGACCGGAACGGGAAAAGAACGAATCTGCCATCGGAGTCTCGCGAGGAAAAGGGAATGAGGGGAGTGCCCGGCTGTTTGCCGGAAACCTCCCCCTGCACGAGGCAGGGGGAGGGTGTTGCGGTGTCGCAGGTATTGCCTGTAGCGCTTACTTGGCCGACGTGTAGGTGACCGAGACGTCGTTCGAGCACTCGGCGGTGCCCTGGTTGCAGATCTTGTACGTCATGGTGCCGGTGCCGATGATCCGGAAGTTGTCGGTGAACGTGAAGGCGTTGCGACGGCTGTTGTAGATCAGGCCGTTGCGGTAGATGTCCACCTGTTTCTTGCCGTGCTGCCAGGTCAGGGTCACCTTGGTGCGGTGATTGGTCAGCTGTTCGACCGTGGCGGCCTGCTTGTACGGGTAGTTCGCGTCGACGAAGCTGGGGTAGAGCGAGATACCAGCTGAGGTGCTGTAGCCGCGGATGTACACGTACCAGGTGCCGCTCTGCGGCGCCGGGAAGAAGCAGGTTTCGTTGTTGCCGAAGGCGAACGGGCGGCAGTCGTACAGACTGGTGGTCGGCTCGGAGCCACGACGGACGTACATGTCGCCATCGCCCGTGCCGCCGTAGGTGGCCAGCAGCAGATGGGTGGCGCCATTCGGCACTTCCAGCTGATAGCGGATCCATTCACCTGCAGCGACGCCGATGCCGGTGACGGCGACGCCATTCTGCAGCTCGATGGCCGGCGGCGGCGGCGGCGCAGCCGGCGGATCGGCCGGAAGCGGGTTGGTGCCGTTGGCGACGAGCACAGCGGCGTGGGCATCGACGATACCGGTACCGCAGGGCACGGCGTAGCTGCAACCACCCGGGAATCCACCATTGGCATAGGCGGTGTTCTCGAGGATCTTCTTCACCTGCGCCGGGGTCTTCGGCGTTGCGGAGGCCGACTGGATCAGCGCAACGATACCGGCAACGTGCGGAGCTGCCATCGAGGTGCCGGCATTCCAAGCGTAGCCTTCAGCGCCCTGGGTGGTGAAACCGAGGTTGTAGGTCGACAGAATATTGTCTGCTGCGGGGTTGAAGCCGCTGCCACCAGGTGCGGCGACATCGACAACGGGGCCGTAGCTCGAATACGAAGCCTTGGTGCCGGTCGGGCCGACTGCCGAAACCGCGATCACGTTGTTGCAGCTCGCGGGCGTCAGGTTCTGGGCATCGCCACCGGAGTTGCCGGCAGCAACGACGATCGTCGTACCGCGCGCGACTGCCGCGTCGATGGCCGTCTGCCATGCCGTGCTGCAAGCGCCGCCGCCGCCGAGGCTGAGATTGATCACTTCGGCCGGATTGGCATTGGCGGGCACGCCAGCGACAGTGCCACCCGAAGACCAGGTGATCGCGTCGAGGATGTCGGAGGTGTAACCGCCGCCTACGCCGAGCACGCGCACCGGCAGGATCTTGGCATCGGGCGCTACGCCAGCCGTACCGGCGCCGTTGTCGGTCTTGGCGGCGATGGTGCCGGCGACATGGGTGCCGTGCCAGCTGCTGTCGTAGTAGTAGTCGTAGTCGCCCGGATCGTTCGGATCGGCGTCGCGGCCGTCGCCGTCGGCAGCGGTCGAGATATCGGCGATGAAGTCGTAACCCGGAACCAGTTGGCCCGCGAACTCGGTGTGCGGGGTGATACCGGTGTCGAGCACGGCGACCACGGTGCCGGCGCCCTTGGTGATGTCCCATGCCGGCTCGGCGTTGATGCCGCCAGCGCCGTTCTTGTAGTGCCACTGCTGTGCGTACAGCGTATCGTTCGGCACGAACAGACGCTTCACCCGGACGTCATGCTCGACAGCCAGCACGTTCGGGTCTTTCATGATCTCGATCATCAGCTGCTTGGAAGCAGCGGCGTCGAGCTTGGTGGCGGTGCGGATGAGTTGCGCGCCGGTGGACAGGACGCGGGCGCCGCGAACGTTGTAGCCGAGTGCGGTCGATGCATTGGCGAACGTCGCCTGACGGGTCGACGTGGCGGCGCGCGTATTGCTGCGATAGGTGACGATGAAGCGGTCGGACAGCTCTTCCTGAGCCGCCGCGCGGGTGGCTACCGACGCCTTGTTGACGATCGGCACGCGGCTGCCCGACCAGGCCACGGGGGCGACGATAGCGGCTGCCGCGATGGCAAGCGCGGTGAGTTTCAGGGCATTGTGTTTTTGGGGTCGAATCATGTTGCACAGCTCCTTCATGCGTGGTGTCTGCACAATTCGGGCAGACGTCGTTGAAGCGGACCTACTGGATAAGCCGACGATGTACCGACGGCGGTTGAACCGTCCCCCTGTGGTGATGACTTCCGACTGCGGGACAGAATGTTGCGGTCGACGGCAGACGCCGACGACACGAAAAGAGAATTCATCGCGTGGCTGCGGGCGTGGTGCCGGGCGTTAGGGAGGTTGTCATGGGGTTGCGCGATCTGCGCGGCCTGTCAGTCGTTTGTGCGCCGCAATGCCTGCTACTGAACCCGGTGCAGGAAAACACCCTGCGGGCTTCGAAAAAACTGGATGCATCGAAATTCAATCTCCCTGTACGCGACTGCATTGAAATAGGCGCAGGCCCTACCATCGCTGGTGGACAGCAGTGGATCGACAGCAGCTACACCCCTGAGCTGTCGTACCCCACCTGCAAACCTGAACCGAGGCTATCCTCACGTCCCGCTTGTGACAAGTGCCCCCAGATGGATGAAGACAGCAGCGGAACGTGTTTAATGCTTTACAAACGATTTTCCGTCCCGGCACCGGCCGTTTCTGCCCGGAAAAGGAGCGGCCGGTCGCTTGAGTTCCGGGCCGATGCTTGCGATGGGCGGCGCAAGTCATTAAAATCCCGCCTCTTTCCGCCTGCATGGGCGGTTGTTAGTGCGTCACGTGCCATCCAATAACTACAGAGGAATCCCGTTCATGTACGCAGTTCTGGTCACAGGCGGCAAGCAATACCGCGTGATGCAAGGCGAGACGCTCCGCGTTGAGCTGCTCGAAGCCGAAGCCGGCAGCGAGATCAAATTCGACAATGTCCTGATGCTGGGCGACGGCGAGGGTGTGACCCTCGGCGATGCGCTCAAGGGCGCCAGCGTGACCGCGACGGTGCTTGGCCACGGCCGCGCCGACAAGATCCGCATCGTCAAATTCCGCCGCCGCAAGCACCATCGCAAGCAGATGGGACATCGGCAGCACTACACCGAAATCCAGATCACCGGCATCGCCGGTGGCAACAAGTAAGGAGAAGCCGCCATGGCACATAAAAAGGGCGTAGGTTCCTCGCGCAACGGCCGCGACTCCAACCCGAAATACCTCGGCGTGAAGCTGTTCGGCGGCCAGTCCGTCGATGCCGGCAACATCATCGTCCGTCAGCGCGGTACCCAGTTTCACCCGGGCTCGGGCGTCGGCCTAGGCCGCGATCACACCCTGTTCGCGCTGGTCGACGGCAAGGTCGAGTTCTCGGTCAAGGGTCTGAAAAAGCGTCGCACGGTCAGCGTTGTCTGATTTGCGCTGCATATCCGCGAGAGCCCCGCTTCGGCGGGGCTTTTCGTTTCTGAGCCTGGACGGTCGCTTCTCTCCGACTTCACAGATCATTGTCAGAATCGCTTCAATCATCAGCGGAATGCCATGAAACTCGTCGACGAAGCCGAAATCAACGTCACTGCCGGCAACGGCGGAGACGGCTGCGTGGGTTTCCGACGCGAAAAATTCATTCCGCTGGGTGGCCCGGATGGCGGCGATGGCGGCAGCGGCGGCAGCATCTGGATCGAAGCCGACGAAAACCTCAATACGTTGGTCGATTTCCGCCATCAGCGCGCGTTCCGTGCCCAGCGCGGCGAGAACGGCATGGGTAGCCAGCGCTACGGCAAAGGCGGCGACGATCTGACCATCACCGTGCCGGTCGGTACCGTCATCATCAATGTCGAGACCGACGAGACCATCGGCGACCTGACCCGCCACGGCCAGCGCCTGCTGGTTGCGCAGGGTGGCAAGGGCGGTCTCGGCAACATGCACTTCAAGAGCTCGGTGAACCGCTCGCCGCGCAAAGCGCTGCCGGGTCTGCCGGGCGAAGAGCGCAGGCTCAAGCTGGAATTGAAGCTGCTGGCCGATGTCGGCCTGCTCGGTTTTCCGAATGCCGGCAAGAGCACTTTCATTCGAGCGGTATCGGCAGCGACGCCGAAGGTCGCGGATTATCCGTTCACGACGCTGTATCCGAATCTGGGCGTGGTCAGCGTCGAGCAGTACCGCAGTTTCGTGATCGCCGATATCCCGGGCCTGATCGAAGGCGCTGCCGACGGTGCTGGTCTGGGCAGCCTGTTCCTGCGCCATGTCCAGCGCACGCGTCTGCTGCTGCATCTGGTCGATATGGTACCGATGGAAGGAGGCGTGGAGGCGACGCCGGCCGAGCAGGTGCGCGCGATCGAACACGAGTTGCAGAAATACGACCCTGCGATGCTCGAAAAACCGCGTTGGCTGGTGTTGAACAAAGCCGATCTGATGTTCGAGGACGAAGCGCGTGCGTTGGCCGAACAGGTCGTCGCGGAACTCGGCTGGACTCAGCCATGGTTTCTGGTGTCGGCACTGTCGCGCGAAGGTACCTGGCCGATCATGCTCGAAATACAGAGCTTTTTCGATCGCCTGCGAGAGGAGCAGCTCGAAGCCGAGGCTGAAGCGGCGAGCAAGACCGATGCGGACTGAAGCCAGCGTTGCGTCGCGTGCGCCGGTTCGCGCTGCGTGTGCAATAAAAAACCCGGCCGAAGCCGGGTTTTTTGATGTGGATGCATTGCCTGGATCAGGCGGCCTTGATGGCCTTGATGCGTGCCGTCAGGCGGCTCTTGTGGCGCGCAGCCTTGTTCTTGTGGATCAGGCCGCGTGCGCTGAAGCGGTCGAGAATCGGCTGGGCGACGGCGAAAGCGGCTTCGGCGCCGGCCGCGTCGTTGGCGTCGAGCGCCTTCAGCACTTTCTTGACGGCGGTGCGGAGCATGGAGCGCTGAGCGGTGTTGCGCGCGTTGCGCACGACGGTCTGCTTGGCGCGCTTCTTGGCGGACTTGATGTTGGCCACGATGGAATCCTGGGGTTATCGGTTGGGTCGGGAGGTTTGGAACCGAGCGGTTCTTTACACTGCCCGATCGCATTCATTGAGAGGGCAGGCCGCCGCTATGCGGACAGCTAGACAGAAAATTATGGGCGATTCAGTGGGTTGGGTCAACTGGCTTGGGCAAGAGAGGCCGTCATGAGCGCTTCCGGCCCCACACAAGCGCCACGAAGCGGGCTGCTGAAGTCGACTTCGATCTTCAGCGCCATGACCCTGCTGTCGCGGATCGCCGGCTTTGCCCGCGATGCGCTGCAGTCCCGGATCTTCGGTAGTTCGGCGGCGATGGACGCCTTCGTCATCGCCTACCGGATCCCGAATTACCTGCGCCGGATCTTCGCCGAAGGCTCGATGCAGATGGCGTTCGTGCCGGTGCTGAACGAGATCCGTGAACGCGGTGACCAGGCAGCGCTGAAGGAATTCGTCGACCGGATGGCCGGTGCACTGTTCTCGGTGGTGTTCGTCGTATCTGGCATCGGCATGCTGGCGGCGCCATTGATCGCGGGTCTGTTCGCGCCCGGCTCTATGGACGAACCGGAGAAATTCGCACTGATCGTGCAGATGCTGCGGATCACGTTTCCGTATCTGCTGTTCATTTCAATGATGGCGCTCGTGGCTTCGGTGCTGAACAGTTTCGGCAAGTTCGCGCTGCCGGCCGTCACCCCAGTGCTGCACAACCTGGTGATGATTGCGGCGATGCTGTGGTTGGCGCCGCGTTTCGCCCAGCCTGCCAAGGCCTTGGCTTGGGGTGTGCTGGTTGCCGGCATCCTGCAATTGCTGGTGCTGTGGCCGGCGCTGGGTCGGCTGGGCATCAGGCCAAGCTTCAAGCCCGGTTTCGGCCACCCCGACGTACGGCGGGTCGCCAAACTGATGGTGCCGACCCTGTTTTCGTCCTCGGTGGCCCAGCTCAATCTGCTGGTGGGCACGATCTTCGCCTCGCTGCTGGTTACCGGCAGCCAGACTTGGCTGTATCTGTCTGACCGGCTGGTCGAGTTCCCGCTGGGGCTGTTCGGGGTGGCGATCGGTACGGTGATCCTGCCGCATCTCTCCCGTCGTCACGCCGCGACCGATGCCGAGGGCTATTCGGCCGCGCTCGATTGGGGGCTGCGTCTGGCGCTGCTGGTCGGTGTGCCGGCTGCGTTGGGGCTGCTGCTGCTGGCCGAGCCGCTGACGTCGGTGGTCTATCAGGGCGGCAAATTCACACCGCACGACACCCGGATGGCGGCGATCAGCCTCAGCGCGATGAGCATCGGCATCCCTGCGTTCATGCTCAGCAAGGTGCTGTCGCCTGCGTTCTATGCCCGCCAGGACACCAAAACGCCGATGCGCGCGGCGATTTATACGGTCATCGCCAATGTCGTGATGACGGTGGCCTTCACGTTGCCGCTGTGGGTGAACAAGATCGATGGCGCGCATGGTGGGATCGCGCTGGCGACCGGTCTGGCGGGAATTTTCAACGCCTGGTTGCTGTGGCGATACCTCCGTCGCGATGGTCTGCTGCGGCCGCAGCCGGGCTGGGGCAAACATCTATTCAGGATCGTGAGCGGTTGCGTCGCGATGACGGCTGTGGTGCTGGGTATCTCGCAGATGGTCGGCGACTGGACCGCGATCGTCAGCCCCTGGCATCGCGTCGGCTGGCTGTTGGCGGTCGTCGCTGCGGGGGCGCTGGCTTACGGTGTCGCCTTGATCGCGATGGGATTGCGGCCGCGCGACCTGCGCCATTAGAGGCCAGAATCTGTCGCGTCTCGCTATACTTTGGAATTCATTGAACTTTGGCTGTTCGCGCCTCCGGCCGGACAGTACGGACCCGGATGACTGAATTGTTCCGTGACCTCGACGGCGGGCCGCTGTGCCCGAACGGCAGCGTGGTCTGTATCGGCGCCTTCGACGGCCTGCATATCGGCCATCGTGCGCTGGTCTGCCATGCGGTCGCGCGCGCCCGTGCGTCGGGTGTGCCTGCGGTCGCACTGAGTTTCGAGCCCTTGCCGCGTGAATTCTTCGCCGGCGATGCTCCGCCGCCGCGCCTGCAGTTGCCGCGGATGAAACTGGGCGCGTTGTCCTCGCTGGGTATCGATCTTGTCGGACTGCTGCGTTTCAACGCGTCGCTGGCCAGCCTGTCGCCCGAGGATTTCGTTCAGCGCCTGCTGGTCGCAAGACTGGGCGCGCGCGAAGTCTGGGTTGGGCCAGATTTCCGCTTCGGTCGCGCCCGTGCCGGCAATCTCGATCTGCTGAGCAAGATGGGCGGCGAACTCGGATTCTCGGCCCACACCATCGCGCCGGTTGAAGTCGACGGCGCAGCGGTGTCCAGCACCCGGATTCGCGCGGCGCTGCAGAGCGGCGATTTCGCCACGGCGACGCGGCTGCTCGGCAAGCCGTATTCGATCGCCGGTCGAGTGGTCCACGGCAAACAACTCGGCCGCACGCTCGGTTATCCGACCGCGAACCTCCGCTTCGCCAACAAGACGCCTGCGCTGCGCGGCATCTACGCGACTTGGGTGCATGGCGTGGGTGCGCTACCGTGGCCGTCGGTGTCCAGCTTCGGTACCCGTCCCACCGTGGACGGCAAGGAACCGCTGCTGGAGGCGCATCTGTTCGATTTCGATGGCGACCTTTACGGCAAACTGATCGAAATCGAATTCGTCGCGCGCCTGCGCGACGAGGAGAAATTCCCCGATCTGCCGACCCTGGTCGTGCAGATGGACCGCGACGCAGCGCAGGCGCGGCATATTCTGATGAAAACGACCGAACGGGCCACCGCGTGAGCGATCAAGACAGCACTGCAGACAACCAGCGATACAAATCCACGATCCATCTGCCGGCGACGGAATTCCCGATGCGCGGCGATCTACCGAAGCGCGAGCCGGATACGCTGGCGCGGTGGGAGCGCGAGCGGTTGTACATGCAGCTGCGCGAGAAGGCCAAAGGCCGGCCGACGTTCGTGCTGCACGACGGCCCACCCTACGCGAACGGTGCGATCCATCTGGGCCATGCGGTCAACAAGATTCTCAAGGACATCATCGTCAAATCGAAGACGATGGCCGGCTTCGATGCGCCGTACGTCCCCGGCTGGGATTGCCACGGCCTGCCGATCGAACTGGCGGTCGAGAAAAAGCACGGCAAGGTCGGCGTGAAGCTGGACGCTGCGGAGTTCCGCGCGAAGTGCCGCGAATACGCCAACGAACAGATCGACATCCAGCGTCGCGACTTCAAGCGACTGGGTGTGCTCGGCGACTGGGAGAACCCCTATCGCACGCTCGATTTCGCGTTCGAAGCCAACGAAATGCGCGCGCTGGCGAAAGTCATCGAGAACGGTCATCTGCTGCGCGGCGTGAAGCCCGTGTACTGGTGCTTCGACTGCGGCTCGGCGCTGGCCGAGGCCGAGATCGAATACGAAGACAAACAGTCGCCCGCAGTGGATGTGGCTTATGACGCGATTGATCCTGTCGAGTTGGCGAAGAAATTCGACGCGGAAATTGATCCCGGGGATATTGTTGCTGTCCCGATCTGGACCACGACGCCGTGGACATTGCCGGCATCGCTCGCTGTGAGTCTCGGTCCGGACATCGAATACGAGCTTGTTGAAGGTCCACCTAGAAATGAAAAAACAGTTTGGCTCGTATTGCCAACGTCTCCAAAATTGAACCAAGAAGTGATTGACCGTTACACAAATTTCGCAGGGCTTCCTGAGGACTCACTTGGTACTACAAATAGTGACAGTTGCACACCAGTTCTGGGTTCTGCGCTCGAAGGCATTAAATTAAGACACCCATTTTATTCTGACCGCGAGATTCCCCTTGTTCTTGGCGACCACGTGTCCGCCGAAGACGGCACCGGCGCTGTCCACACTGCGCCCGGTCACGGCCAGGAAGACTTTGCGGTCGGCCTGAAATACGGCTTGATCGAGCAATACACGGCTGCGCAGCTCAACCCGGTCGATGGTCGCGGCGTGTATCTGCCGTCAACGCCGCCGTTGGGCGAGATCGTGCTGGCGGGCATGCACATCTGGAAAGCCAACGAGGTCATCGTCGAAGCGCTGCGCGGTATCGGTGCGCTGTTGGCGCACCACGATATCCGCCACAGCTACCCGCACTGCTGGCGGCATCACAAGCCGGTGGCGTTCCGCGCCACGCCGCAGTGGTTCGTGTCGATGACCCAGGCGAATCTGCGCGACGACGCGTTGGACGCGATCAAGCAGGTCGAGTGGTTCCCCGGTTGGGGCGAGGCGCGGATTGCCGGCATGATCGATGGTCGTCCGGACTGGACGATCTCGCGTCAGCGCACCTGGGGTGTGCCGATCGCGCTGTTCGTGCATCGCGAAACCGGCGAGCCGCATCCGAATTCTCCGGCGCTGATGCGTCAGGTCGCCGAACGCGTCGAACGCGAAGGCGTCGATGCATGGTATGCGCTGGACGCCCCCGATCTGCTCGGCGAATTGGCGGGCGATTACGACAAGGTCACCGATATTCTCGATGTGTGGTTCGACTCCGGCGTCACCCACGACTGCGTGCTCGCGCAGCGTCCGCAGGATGGCCTGCGCAAGCCGGCCGACCTGTATCTGGAAGGCTCCGACCAGCATCGCGGCTGGTTCCAGAGCGCGTTGCTGACCGGCGTCGCGATCGACAAGGCCGCGCCGTACCGGCAGTGCCTGACGCATGGATTCACGGTCGATCAGCACGGCCGCAAGATGTCGAAATCGCTCGGCAACGGGATCGATCCGCAGGACATCATGAAGGCCCTGGGCGCCGACATACTGCGCCTGTGGATCGCGTCCGCCGATTACACCAACGAAATGACGCTGTCGCAGGAAATCCTCAAGCGCAACGCCGACGTTTACCGCCGCCTGCGCAACACCGCGCGTTTTCTGCTCGGCAATCTGCACGGCTTCGACCCGGCGGTACATCTGCTCGCGCACGAGGACATGCTGGCGCTCGATCGTTGGATCGTGCATCGCGCCGATGCGCTGCAGCATCAGATCGCGAATGCCTATCGCCGCTACAACTTCGCCGAGATCGTGCAGGCGCTGATCAACTTCTGCAGCGTCGACCTCGGGTCGCTGTATCTCGACGTGACCAAGGACCGTCTGTACACGATGCGCGAGGATTCGCTCGGGCGGCGCAGCGCGCAGAGCGCGATGTATCGCATCAGCGAAGCCTTCGTGCGCTGGATCGCGCCGATCCTCAGCTTCACTGCCGACGAGATGTGGCATCACCTGCCGGGCGAGCGTGAAGAGAACGTGCTGTTCGCGACGTGGTACGAGGGCTTGGCGCCGATTCCATTTGATTATCCAATCAGTCTTAAGGTGTTCGAGCAACTTGGAGTTATAAGAGAGGCTACAAATCTTCTGATCGAAGCGCATCGAATGAGCTCTGGGGCAGGCTCTTCGCTTCAGGCCGTAGTCGAGATATATGCGGACGATGCAACCTTGACAAGTTTTAGTTCTTTTTCCAAAGAACTTCGTTTTTATCTTCTTACTTCTGAAGCTATTGTCATGCCTATTAGCCAGATGCCACAGGATGTTAAGGGGTCTGGTACAGGTGTGGGTGTTGCTTTCTTGGCCGAAGAAGTAAAGAAGAATCCAGGACTGGCGGTTAAGGCACTAATGCCTATTGGGCTTGAAGGCGATGTCTGGTGCCGTGTGATGTTGTCGATAAATAACAAATGCATCCGCTGCTGGCATCACCGTGCCGACGTCGGCTCGCATGCCGATCACCCCGAGATCTGCGGCCGCTGCGTGAGCAACGTCGAAGGTCCGGGTGAAGAAAGGAAGTGGTTCTGATGCTCCCTCATCCGGCGCTTCGCGCCACCTTCTCCCGGCGGGAGAAGGGAACAGCAAGGCTCAGCAAGCGATGACCCAAGCTCCTAAACCCAACGCCCTTGTCTGGCTGCTGCTGTCCGCAGTGGTGATCGGTCTCGACCAGTGGTCCAAACATTGGGTGCTGACCACGCTGCCCGAGTATCAGGCGGTGACCGTGATCGAGGGCTATTGGAACTGGTTCCGCAGCTACAACACCGGCGCGGCGTTCAGCTTCCTCGCCGATGCCGGTGGCTGGCAGAAGTATGCATTCGCGGGACTTGCGGTGATCATCAGCGGCGTGCTCGCATTCTGGCTGTCGCGCACTGCGCGCGGGCACTGGCGCGAAGCACTGCCGTTCTCGCTGGTGATCGGCGGCGCGCTGGGCAATCTGATCGATCGTCTCGTGCACGGCCATGTCGTGGATTTCATCCAGTGGCACTGGAAAGAGGCCTACTACTACCCATCGTTCAATATCGCCGATTCCGCCATCGTCGGTGGCGCCATCGCACTTTTGCTGTTCGGTCTGCTCGATGGTCGGCGCAAAGCATCGAAGGGTGCATAATTTCCGCATGGAGATCATCCTCGCCAATCCCCGTGGTTTCTGCGCTGGCGTCGACCGCGCGATCGAGATCGTCAAGCGTGCGATCGAGACTCTGGGCGCGCCGATCTATGTCCGTCACGAAGTCGTCCACAACCGGTTCGTCGTGGACGATCTGCGGCAGCGGGGCGCGGTGTTCGTCGAAGAACTGGACGAAGTGCCGGACAACGCCACGGTCATCTTCAGCGCCCATGGCGTTTCCCAGGCCGTGCGTGCCGAGGCCACGCGCCGCGGCCTGAAGATTTTCGACGCGACCTGCCCGCTGGTGACCAAGGTGCATCTGGAAGTGGCCCGCCACTGCCGTGCCGGCCGCGACGTGGTGCTGATCGGTCATGCAGGTCATCCGGAGGTCGAGGGCACCATGGGCCAATGGTTGGCCGAAGCGGGCACTGGCAGGATCTATCTCATCGAAGATCTGGACGATGTCGAGCGCCTGCAGATCGCGCAGCCGCAGAACTTCGCCTACACCACCCAGACCACGCTGTCGGTGGACGACACCCGTGGGATCATCGATGCGCTTCGCGCCAAGTACCCGGACATGCAGGGGCCGCGCAACGACGACATCTGCTACGCCACCCAGAACCGCCAGGACGCCGTGCGTGAGCTTGCCGAACGCTGCGATCTGGTGCTGGTGGTCGGTTCGCCCAACAGCTCGAACTCCAACCGTCTGCGCGAATTGGCGGAGCGCGAGGGTGTCGAGGCCTATCTGATCGATGGCGCCGGGGAGATCGACCCGCGGTGGGTCGAGGGGCGCCGGCACATCGGCGTCACCGCCGGCGCCTCCGCTCCGGATGTGCTGGTACAGGGAGTCATTGCCCGTCTGCGGGAACTGGGCGCCGGGGCGGTGCGGGAGCTGGACGGCAAGCCCGAGGACATGGTCTTCGCGCTGCCCAAGGAACTGCGGGTGCAACTGGTCGATTGACCGCAACCGCCCCGAAAACTAGAATTGCACCGCAACGCCGGAATAGCTCAGTTGGTAGAGCGCGTCATTCGTAATGATGAGGTCGTAGGTTCGATTCCTATTTCCGGCACCATGCCAAGAGCAGCACACTAGGCAAGCGAAACAGCCGACACGCCGGTTTCCCGTCGGTTTACGAACAAAAGCCCCGCAATTGCGGGGCTTTTGCTTTCAGCGCCGGAAGATATGGGCTTGCCCGGATCTTCCTGATCACACGATCTTTACAGTCCTGCGATGCCGGTGATGAAGTTGCGGATCGTGGCCTGCGAGACGCGGGTGTAGATGCCGAACTTGTTCGGACGCGCGCAGCCGGTGCCCCAGCTGACGATGCCGGTGAGCACCGAACCACGGGCCAACGGGCCACCAGAATCGCCCTGACAGGTGTCGATACCGCCGCTGTCGCGACCGGCGCACAGCATGCTGGTCGTGATCTGGCCGTTGTAGGAATTGGCGTCGTTGCAGTTGGTGCGACTGACCAGTGGAAGCGAGACTTTCCTGAGATTGATCGGGAAGCTGCCGCCTTCCGTCAACGCGCCCCAGCCGGTGGCCAACAAGCTGGTGCCCACGGCAGGGTCGACCGTCGCCAGTGATGCCAGCGGAATGCCGGTCGCGGATGTGGAGAGCTTCCAGACTGCGACGTCGTTGTTGAAGGTGCCCGAATTCCAGCTTGGATGGATCGAGATGCTCAGCACATTGCGTCGTACGCCGGTGCCATCGAGATTGCGGGTGCCGGTCAATACCTGCACTTGGCCGGCGGTGACGAAGTCGCTGCAATGCGCGGCGGTGACGACGTAGTTGGCTTTGTACAGCGTGCCGCCGCAGAACTGGGCGTCGAAGTTGTTGGCGACGCTCTTGGTCAGCAGCGCGACCTGGAACGGATTGTCGGCCGCGCCGGCGACGGTGCCGCCCACGATCTGCGGCTGCAGCATCTCTTCGATTTCGGCTGCCGTCAGGTCCGGCATTGCGGCCATCGCCCTTTCCGTGCCCCGCAATTTGACGTATTCGCGCATCCAGTTCTTGCCTTGCTCTTGCGCCATGACCGGCGCTTGCGCGAAGCAGGCAGCGAGCGCTACGAACGCGAGCGTTGCGCGGAGCGCAAGGCGCGATTGACCCTCAGATGAAATGTTTCGCATGTCTTCCTCCATTAAGAACGTACGTGTGAATCCGGCGTACCTCGGGCGTGTGCTGTCCTGACGTCGAGGCGGTCGGTGTGCTTGTTGCACTTGGGCGGTCCTTCGATCGAGGCGCTCGAAAACGAGCGGCCGCATTCCTGTTGCAGTGCGGAACGACTGTATGGGCCGGTCGATGGCAGGGCGTCGTCGGATTTCGCACATCGAAACAATGGACCGCGACCGATACTGCTTGTGCGCGGCAAGGCTGTCAATGAGAGAATCGTGAACCATCCCGCACATGTGATGCGGGTCGCCGATTCTCATGCGGTGCGATATGCGCACCGCTTTTTTTAGCGAATTCATAACGCAGGATCGTGCGATCGTGATGACGTTCGTCGCTCGTACAAGCCGAACGAACGAGATCATATTTTCGCGATGCGGCATGGGCCGCCTGTGCCGTCTCACGCCCCGGGACCGGGACGGGTAAAGTAGGCGCTGGCCCGCTGTGCGCACGGATAACGATGAGCAAAACTCCCGCGAAAACCAAAGTCGCCTTCGTCTGCAGCGAATGCGGCGCCGAATCCAGCAAATGGCAGGGGCAATGCGGCGAGTGCGGGGCGTGGAATACGCTGACCCAGATCTTTCTGGAATCCGCAGCATCGGCGGCTTCGCCGGCCTCGCGCCGCAGCAGTTGGGCAGGCAAGGTGGATCCGCCCAAGGTCACGCCGCTGAAGGACGTGCTGCATCACGAGGATGCGCGCACCAGCACCGGCATCGGTGAGTTCGACCGTGTCCTGGGTGGCGGACTGGTCGAGGGTGCGGTGATCCTGATCGGTGGCGACCCCGGCATCGGCAAATCGACGCTGCTGCTGCAGGCGCTGGCGAGCATGGCCGGGCGGTTGCCGGCGCTGTATGTCACCGGCGAGGAATCGCTCGCGCAGGTTGCGGGTCGCGCTTCGCGTCTGGGCTTGCCGCTCGATGGCCTGAGTGCACTCGCTGAAACCGGGGTCGAGCGCATTCTCGAACAGGCCTCGCAGATGCGGCCGAAGCTGTTGGTCGCCGATTCGGTGCAGACGCTCTGGACGGAATCCTTGACCGCTGCCCCGGGCTCGGTCAGTCAAGTACGCGAGAGCGCCGCACGACTCGTGCGCTATGCGAAGGAAACCGGCACCGCGATCTTCCTCGTCGGCCACGTCACCAAAGAAGGCGGCATCGCCGGCCCGCGCGTACTCGAACACATGGTCGACGCGGTGCTGTATTTCGAGGGCGACAGCGGCAGCCGCTTTCGGGTGCTGCGTGCATTCAAGAACCGCTTCGGCGCGGTCAATGAGCTGGGCGTGTTCGCGATGGGCGACAAGGGTCTGCGCGAAGTGCCGAATCCTTCGGCGATCTTCCTCTCCGGCGGCAGCACGCCGCAGCCGGGCAGCTGCGTGATGGTCACCCGCGAGGGCACACGCCCGCTGATGGTGGAAGTGCAGGCGCTGGTCGATTCCTCGCCGCTGTCGAATCCGCGCCGGGTCGCGGTCGGTCTCGAACAGAATCGCCTTGCGATGCTGTTGGCGGTGCTGCATCGCCATGGCGGGATCATGATCGGCGACCAGGACGTATTCGTGAATGTGGTCGGTGGCATCCGCGTGCAGGAAACCGCAGCCGATCTGCCGGTGCTGCTGGCGGTGCTGTCGTCGCTGCGTGACCGGCCGCTGGCGGACAAGACCATCGCGTTCGGCGAGGTCGGGCTGTCGGGCGAAATCCGCCCGGTACCGAACGGCGAAGAGCGGCTGAAAGAAGCCGCGACCCACGGGTTCAAACGCGCCATCGTGTCCAAAGCCAACGCACCGAAGGCCGGGTCCTACAAAGGCATGGAGGTGGTCGCGGTCGAACGACTTGCGGATGCGCTGAGCGCCGCTGCAGACTGATCGCGATTTTTACTGATTCGGGAGAGTCGTCGATGACAGGTTTTTTCGCTGCGGTACGCTCGCTGTTCGGTGGTCGCGCTGCCGAACCGGTGATGGATCCCGCCGCATTCACGGAAGATGTCGCGCGCCGCGTGCGTGCGTCCGCCCCGCAGCTGGATGTGAAGGTCGTGGGCGAATTGGAGCTTGCGATCAACATGACCGAAGAAGGCGGCAATCGCGCTTTTCTCAACAACGCCTATCAGATGTATCAGGGCGAATCCGCGCGCAATCGCAGCGATCTGGTCGACCGGTTCGTGCGTTCTTTCGTCGAAGCGGCTGCAGGCCTGGAACGCAGTCGCGATGCGATCATCCCGATCGTCAAGGACCGCGGCTGGCTTGAGGAGATCCGCCAGTCGATGCTGCAGATGCATGGCAAGGAAGGGCAAGACAAGGTTTACGAAGATCTCAACGACGATCTGGTCGTAGTCTATGCCATCGATACACCCAGCAATATCGCCTATCTCAACCCGGACGAATTGGAACGGCTGGATGTGTCGCGCGAAGACTTGCGTGTGCTTGCCGTGCGCAACCTGCGTGGTTTGCTGCCGGGCATAGAAGTCCATCGTGGCGATCTGGTCAACATGATCACCGCCGACGGCAACTACGAAGCCTCGCTGCTGCTGTTCGCGGATCTGTGGGAACGCGAGCGCGGAAAGCTGCGCGGCGATCCGGTCGCCGCCGTGCCCGCGCGCGACCTGCTGCTGTTCGCCGATTCCGCCAACGCCGATGCGGTCGCGCAGCTCAGGCAACTGGCATCGAAGATGCGCGCCGGAGCGACCTATGCGTTGACCGATCGCCTGTTCGTGTTGCGCGATGGCAACTGGCTGCCGTTCTGACATCCGTCGCTTAAAATCGGGTCATGCACGAGATCGAGCCGCCGCCTGACGATAACGATGCGTCCGCTGCCCCGGCGGCCACGTCCGGCAAGCGACGTCGTCCGGAACTCACGCCCGCGCAGCGCGCGCTGGGACTGCTGGTCCGTCGCGAGCATTCACGCAAGGAGCTGACGCGCAAGCTGACCGCACGCGGTGTAGAGGTCGACGACGCCAAGGCTGCCGTGGCGCGGATGACCGCCGAAGGCTGGCAGGACGACGCCCGCTTCGCTGAACTGCTGGTCCGCAGTCGCGCCAGCAACGGCTTTGGCCCACTGCGGATCCGCGCCGAGTTGGGCACCCACGGCCTTGATCGCGAGATCGTCGCCGCCGCAATGGACGCCTACGAGGGCGACTGGACCGAAAACGCCCGCGATCTGGCCCGGCGCCGGTTTCCCGGGCGCCTCGACGACCGTGCGATCCAGCGCAAGGCCGCCGATTTCCTGCTCCGTCGCGGTTTCAGCGGGGATCAGGTCCGCGCGGCGGTGCGGCTGGACGATGATGATTGACTCCCCGATTGTCATCCCGAGCGCAGCGAGGGACCTGCTTTTCGTTGTTCATGTTTCGCTCGTCGAAAACAGGTCCCTCGCTGCGCTCGGGATGACGGAAGTATTGGTTTCTTGGGCCATCGCCCGGCCTCGGTAGCCCTTCGCCTGTTAATCTAGCCAATCTTGGGTTGTTCGCTCGATTCCGCGCCGGCAGATTGCCGTGCTTGCGGCGCGCGGACTGCGCCCGTCACACCGCCGATGCCATGAAAACCACTGCCGCTCGCCCCACGTCAAAGATCCGTCAAGACTTCCTCGAATTCTTCCGCTCGAAGGGCCACACCGTGGTGCCGTCCAGCCCGCTGGTGCCGGGCAACGACCCGACCCTGCTGTTCACCAATGCCGGCATGGTCCAGTTCAAGGACGTGTTCCTCGGCGCCGAAAAGCGCAGCTACACCCGCGCCGCGTCCAGCCAGCGCTGCGTGCGCGCCGGCGGCAAGCACAACGATCTCGATCAGGTCGGCTACACCGCGCGCCACCACACCTTCTTCGAAATGCTCGGCAATTTCAGCTTCGGCGACTACTTCAAGCGCGACGCCATCGCCTACGCGTGGGAACTGCTGACCGGCGTGTGGGGCCTGCCGAAAGAGAAGCTGCTGGTCACGATCTATCACACCGACGACGAAGCCTTCGACATCTGGCACAACGAGATCGGGCTGCCGGCCGACCGGATCATCCGCATCGGAGACAACAAGGGCGCGCCGTACGCTTCGGACAATTTCTGGCAAATGGCCGACACCGGCCCCTGCGGTCCCTGCACCGAGATCTTCTACGATCACGGCGCGCACATCGCCGGTGGCCCGCCCGGATCGCCCGACGAAGACGGCGACCGTTACATCGAGATTTGGAACAATGTGTTCATGCAGTTCGACCGTCAGCCTGACGGCACTCTGCTGCCGCTGCCGGCGCCGTGCGTGGACACCGGCATGGGTCTGGAGCGCATCGCCGCCGTGTTGCAGCACGTGCACAGCAACTACGAGATCGACCTGTTCCAGCATCTGATCAAGGCCGTTGCCGCGATCACCAATACCGCCGATCTCGAACACAAATCGCTGCGCGTGATCGCCGATCACACTCGGGCGTGCTGTTTTCTGATCGTTGATGGCGTGTTGCCGAGCAATGAAGGTCGCGGTTACGTGCTGCGGCGGATCATCCGGCGTGCGATCCGTCATTTGTGGAAGTTGGGCGCGCTCAGCGCCGAAGGCAATTTCTGGCGCATGGTGCTGCCGCTGATCGACGTGATGGGTGAAGCGTATCCAGAGCTGATCGAGAAGCGCGCGCTGATCGAACGCGCGCTCAAGGCTGAAGAAGCAGCATTCGCACAGACGCTTGATGCGGGCATGGTCCGTCTTGAAGCGTATCTCGCGCAGAGCAACGGCAGCATCGATGGCGAACAACTGTTCCAGTTGCATGACACCTACGGCTGTCCGCCGGATCTGATCGCCGACATCCTGCGCGAAAAAGGCGGAGAACTGCCGCCGACCGTGATGGTCGATTACGAACGACTGATGGAAGAACAGCGCGAACGTGCCCGCGCGGCGGGCAAGTTCGGTGGCGGCGTTGCTATGCCGGCTGAGCTGATCTCGCAACTGCAGCCCACGGGTTTTCTCGGCTATGACAGTCTTGGTGCCGACGGGCTGGAAGTGGTCGCGATCATGAAGGATGACAAACCAACTGAGCAGATCCACGCGGGCGACAATGCCATCGTGATCCTCGACCGCACCCCGTTCTACGCCGAATCCGGCGGCCAGGTTGGCGATAAGGGCCGTTTACTGGGAGAGGGCTCTGATTTCTCGGTTGCAGACACACAAAAGCTCGCCGGCCAATTCTTCGGCCATGTCGGTACGTTGAGCGCCGGCAGCCTGAAGCGCGGTGACCGCCTGAACGCTTCGGTCGATGCCGCCCGTCGCAACGCCATCATCCTCAACCACAGCGCCACCCATCTGCTGCACGCGGCGCTGCGCAGCGTGCTGGGTACTCACGTGACCCAGAAGGGCTCGCTGGTCGCGCCCGACCGTCTGCGTTTCGATTTCGCGCATTTCCAGGCGATGACCGCTGCGGAACTGGCCGAGATCGAGCGTCTGGTCAACGTCGAGATCCGCGCGAACAGCGAAACCGAAGTGCGTCACATGGGCATGCAGGAGGCGCTGGATTTCGGCGCGATGGCGCTGTTCGGCGAGAAATACGGCGAAAACGTCCGTGTCCTGCGCATGGGCGACACCTCCACCGAGCTGTGCGGCGGTACCCACGTGGGGCGCACCGGCGACATCGGCGTATTCAAGATCGTCTCCGAGGGCGGCATCCAGGCCGGCGTGCGCCGGATCGAGGCCGTGACCGGGCAGGGCGCATTGGATTACATCGCTGCGGAGGAGCGCCGGCTCGATGAGGCAGCTGACCTGCTGGGCGGCAATCCGGCCGAGATCGGCGACAAACTGCGCGCGCTGCTCGATCGCCAGAAAAAGCTGGAACGGGAGCTGGAAGGCCTGAAAGCCAAGGCCGCCAACGCTGCGGTGGTCGATCTGGCGGCCTCGGCGGTCGACATCGGCGGAATCCGCGTGCTGGCCGCGCGCGTCGAAGGCCTGGATGCGAAGGCGCTGCGCGACGCCGTCGACAACCTCAAGCAGCAGCTCCGTGATGCGGTCGTACTGTTGGCCGGGGCTGCGGATGGTAAAGTGGCCCTCATTGCGGGTGTGAGCGGCGCAGCTCTGGGGTCGATCAAGGCCGGGGAACTGCTGGCGCACGTAGCCGGTCAGATCGGGGGCAAAGGCGGTGGCCGGCCCGATATGGCACAGGGGGGCGGCGAAGATGGCCCCAACTTGCGCATCGCACTGGAGGGCATTCAGGAATGGGTGAGCGGGCGATTGCGGCCCGGGGCATGACCTTCGGCGCTTCCCGTTTACATGCGACTCCGGTTATTCTTATCCATTGCGTTCGCGACACAGGTTCCACCCCCGATTGATCGAGTCGCGGAACAACGACAGGGTGCCGACGAGGGGGACGTCGGCCATTGGAGACATGCAATGCTTATCTTGACTCGCCGGGTTGGCGAAACTCTGATGATCGGTGACGAGGTCACCGTGACGGTCCTCGGAGTGAAGGGCAACCAGGTGCGGATCGGAATCACGGCACCGAAAGATGTCGCCGTGCATCGCGAAGAAATCTACCAGCGGATTCAACGCGGTGAAGGTCACAATCCGAATTCGGGTTTGCCGCAGGGCGACTGAGCCGGTATCCTTTTCATCACGCGCTACATCGCGTCGACGGAGAGTTGCCCGAGAGGCCGAAGGGGCTCCCCTGCTAAGGGAGTATGGGGTCA
>CAZGBA010000034.1:0-37933 GCA_964523435.1 uncultured Xanthomonas sp. | reverse complement strand
GGTGCTGACCGAAGTCTATCCGGCCGGCGAAGCGCCGATCGCAGGTGCCGACGCCAAATCGCTGGCGCGCAGCATCCGCGCGCGCGGCCGCATCGATCCGGTCGTGGTGGGCAGCGCCGCCGATCTCGCCAGCGTGCTGCCCGACGTGCTTCACGACGGCGATCTGCTGTTGATGATGGGCGCGGGTGATATCGGTGCCGCCGTACAACAGATCTCCACGCATGGATTCGCGAACAAGCATTCCGAGGATTCCAGGCCGTGAGCACCGCCATCCCCCAAGCCCACGTCGCAGCCACGAAAATCAACGATCCCGCTGCGTTCGGTCGTGTCGCCGTGTTGATGGGCGGCACCAGCGCCGAGCGCGAGGTGTCGCTCGACTCGGGTCGCAATGTGCTGGCTGCGCTGCGCGCGCGCGGCGTCGATGCGCACGCGGTCGACGGGATTCCGGCATTGCTCGAAGCGCTGTCGGCGAAGCGTTTCGATCGCGTGTTCAACATTCTTCACGGCAACAGGGGCGGCGGCGAAGACGGCGTGCTGCAGGGCGCGCTCGAAGCGATCGGCGTGCCTTACACCGGCTCGGGCGTGCTCGGTTCCGCGCTGAGCATGGACAAGATCCGCACCAAGCAGGTGTGGGCCAGCGAAGGCCTGCCGACACCGAAGTTCGCGCGTCTGCGGCCGGGCGACGACATGCGCGCCGCCGCGCGCGCGCTGGGATTGCCGGTGTTCGTGAAGCCGTCGTGCGAAGGCTCCAGCGTCGGCGTGTTCCGCATCCTGGCCGAAGCCGATCTCGCGCAGGCGGAGTCGTTCGCGGCCGGCTATGCGGGCGAGCTGCTGATGGAGCAGATGGTGGTGGGCGACGAATTCACGGTCGGCATTTTCGGCGACACCGCGCTGCCGTCGATCCGCATCGTGCCTGCCGGCGAGTGGTACGACTATCACGCCAAGTACATCGCCGAAGACACCCAGTACCTCTGTCCCGGACTGGAAGGCGACGATGAGGCGACCGTCCGCGATCTTGCCCTGCGCGCTTTCCATGCTGCGGGTTGCAGCGGTTGGGGACGCGTCGATGTGATGCGTGATCGCCGCAGCGGTTTCCAGCTCATCGAGATCAATACGGCGCCGGGCATGACCAGTCATTCGCTGGTGCCGAAAGCGGCACGCCAGATCGGCATCGATTTCGAAACGCTGTGCTGGCTGATCTTGGAAACGTCAGTCCTGGAAACATCGTTCGCAAATGTCGGCAATGCGGAGGTGGGCGAACGATGAATGCCTTCCTTCGACTCGTCGCGTGGCTGCTCGCGATCGTGCTGGTGACGCTGCCGGTGGTGGCGGTGATCCAGGGCTGGGCGGGCGCCGAGCGTTGGCCGCTGCGCAGCGTGCGGATCGTGGGCAACCACGAGCGCGTGGATGCGACGACGGTGCGCGACACGGTGCTGCCCTATGCGCAGCGCGGCTTCTTCGCGGTGCGTCTCGACGACGCTCAAATCGCGGTGTCCAGACTGCCGTGGATCGAACAGGCCGAAGTACGCAAGCAATGGCCGGACGTGCTGGTGGTCCGAGTGGTCGAGCATCGCCCGTTCGCATGGTGGGGCGAGGATCACCTGCTGTCCGAGCGCGGCCGCATTTTTCCCAGCAAAGGCGTCGCGGTGCCGAAAGGTCTGCCGCACTTCGACGGCCCGGAATCGCGCAGCGCCGATCTTGTCGAGCTGTACAACGAATCGCGGGCGATGTTCGCGGCAGGCGGTCTCGACGTGCGCGCGCTGCGGATCGATCCGCGCGGCAGCTGGTCGATGACGCTGTCGAACGGCGCCGAACTGCTGATCGGCCGCGACGACGCAAAGCTGCGGCTCGCGCGTTTCGCCCGTCTGTTGCCGCAGTTGGCGCAGCAGGGGAGGCAATTGGATCGCGCTGATCTCCGCTACACCAATGGTTTCGCGTTGCGCTGGCAGGGGTCTTCCCCCGGGCCCGCCGAGCCGACGCAAGTGCAGGACAACACATGAATCGCAAGGGCGACAAATCGCTGATCGTCGGCCTCGACATCGGCACCTCCAAGATCGTTGCGTTGGTCGGCGAGTACGCCGCCGGCAGTCCGATCGAAGTGATCGGCATCGGCACGCACGAATCGCGCGGGCTCAAGCGCGGCGTGGTCGTGGATATCGAATCGACCGTGCAATCGATCCAGCGCGCGATCGAGGAAGCCGAGCTGATGGCAGGCTGCGAGATCCGCTCGGTCTATGCGTCGATCTCCGGCAACCACGTGCAGTGCCGCAACTCGCCGGGCATCGTGCCGATCCGCGACGGCGAGGTCAGCTATGCCGATCTCGATCGCGTGCTCGAAGCGGCGAAGGCGGTTGCTATTCCGGCTGACCAGAAGATCCTGCACGCGATTCCGCGCGATTACGTGCTGGACGATTCGCAGGAAGGCATCCGGAACCCGGTCGGCATGACCGGCGTGCGTCTCGAAGTGCATGCGCATCTCGTGGTCTGCGCGCAGTCGGCGGCCGCCAATATCAGCAAGTGCGTACAGCGCTGCGGACTGCAGGTGGACGATCTGATCTTCTCCGCGCTGGCATCCAGCACCGCGGTGCTGACCAGCGACGAGCGCGAACTCGGCGTGGTGCTGGTCGATATCGGCGCGGGCACCACCGATATCGCGGTGTTCGTGCACGGTGCGATCTGCCACACCGCGTCGTTGCCGATCGCCGGCGACCACGTCACCAACGACATCGCGCACATGCTGCGCACGCCCACGCCCGAGGCCGAACAGATCAAGGTCCGTTACGCCTGCGCATTGGCGCAGCTGGCGACGGCGGAAGAAAGCATCCAAGTGCCCAGCGTCGGCGATCGGCCGCCGCGGCGTCTGCCGCGTCATGCGCTGGCGCAAGCGGTGCAGGGCCGTTACGAGGAAATCTTCGAAATGGTGCAGGCCGAACTGCGCCGCTCCGGCTTCGAGGAACTGGTGCGCGCCGGCATGGTGCTGACCGGCGGCGCGTCGAAGATGGAAGGCGTGATCGAACTTGCCGAGGAAATGCTGCAGATGCCGGTACGCGTGGGCATTCCGCAGCATGTCAGCGGGCTGGGCGAAGTGGTGGGCAATCCGGTGCATGCCACCGGCGTCGGCCTGCTGCTGATGGGCAGCCAGATCGAGCATCCACGCCGCCCGGTGATTCCGGCGGGGCGCGCGATGGGTGCGTTCAACAAACTCAAGAACTGGTTCAAGGGCGAGTTCTAGCGATACCCGCATTCGAAGCGCGCTCCGGAATGCAGCGACACGAAGAACATTTTCAAAGCGACACCCGATCAGACAACAACAGCAATACCTATAACTAGACGAGGACACGGACATGGCATATTTCGAACTGGTGGAAAAGATGGCGCCCAACGCGGTCATCAAGGTGGTCGGCGTAGGCGGCGGCGGCGGTAATGCGGTCGCGCACATGGTCAACGGCAGCATCGAAGGCGTTGAGTTCATCACCGCCAACACCGATTCGCAGGCGATCAAGAACTGCGGTGCCAAGCTGCAGCTGCAGCTCGGCAGCAACGTCACCAAAGGTCTGGGTGCGGGCGCGAATCCGGAGGTCGGCCGTCAGGCGGCGCTGGAAGACCGCGAACGCATCATGGATGCGCTGCAGGGCGCCGACATGGTGTTCATCACCGCCGGCATGGGTGGCGGCACTGGCACTGGCGCTGCGCCGGTCGTCGCGCAGTTGGCGAAGGAGATGGGCATTCTCACCGTCGCCGTCGTCACCAAGCCGTTCCCGTTCGAAGGCCGTCGCCGCATGCAGGTCGCGCTCAAGGGCATCGAGGAACTGTCGCAGCACTGCGATTCGCTGATCACGATCCCCAACGAGAAGCTGATCACCGTGCTCGGCCGCAACGCCACCATGATCCAGGCGTTCCGCGCCGCCAACGACGTGCTGCAGGGCGCGGTGCAGGGCATCGCCGATCTGATCGTGCGTCCGGGCCTGATCAACGTCGACTTCGCCGACGTGCGCACCGTGATGAGCGAGATGGGTCTGGCGATGATGGGCACCGGCTCGGCCCGCGGCGACGACCGTGCGCAGGCCGCCGCCGAGGCCGCCATCCAGAACCCGCTGCTGGACGACGTCAACCTCAACGGTGCCAACGGCATCCTGGTCAACATCACCGCCGGTCCGGACTTCACGATGGCCGAGTTCGATGAAGTCGGTCGCACCATCGAGAACTTCGCTTCGGAAGACGCGACCGTGGTCATCGGCACCGTACTCGACCCCGACATGCAGGACGAGGTGCGGGTGACCGTGGTCGCGACCGGCCTCAACCGCTCGGTGGCGCGTCAGGCCGTGCGCGGCAACGAGCGCGACGAAGCGTTCGCCCCGGTGCGTCGTCCGCAGGTGCAGTTGATCAACACCCAGGGGCGCCGCGACGGCACCACCGGAATGATGATCGATGAGACCGAAAGCTTCTCGCCGGGCGCGGGCATCGCCGCCAACCTGCGTGGTCGCGGACAGCACACCGAAACCTCGGCGCCGGCCGCCGCCGATTTCGGCAGCGACAGCAGTTATCTCGATATCCCCGCCTTTCTGCGCCGCCAGGCGGATTGATCGGCGCCATCCCCTCCGCCCCGGCTGTCCGGTCGGGGTCGTGGGGCGAACCTACCCGTGCGCGCGGCTGTCCTCCGCGCGTCGGCGATCTGCTTTTCCCGCCGCGCCCGCAGGGCCGGCGGGCTTTTGACCGTGCCGCTGCCGGCGCTCCGATGTTGCAGTGCGGGAACACTGCGTCGCTTCCGTTCAGGTTCAGCATGCCGCGTGCTAATCTCGCCGCTCGCACTGTCCGAACCCCTTGGATTCGTGCATTTTCCGGTGTCCCCAGAATCCGACCATGGCCCAGCAACGCACCCTGCAGAACATGATCCGCGCCACGGGCGTTGGACTGCACAGCGGCGAAAAGGTCTATCTGACCCTGCGTCCGGCCCCGGTCGATACCGGCATCGTGTTCCGTCGCGTCGATCTGGACCCTGTCGTCGAAATCCCGGCGCGCGCCGATTACGTCACCGAAACCATGCTCTGCACCGGCCTGTCGCACGACGGCGGCAAGGCGATGACCGTCGAACACCTGATGTCCGCGCTCGCCGGTCTGGGTGTCGACAATCTCTATATCGAACTCTCTGCGCCCGAAGTGCCGATCATGGACGGCTCCTCCGGGCCGTTCGTGTTCCTGCTGCAGTCCGCAGGGATTGTCGAACAGAATGCGCCCAAGCGTTTCATGCGGATCCTGAAAACCGTGGAAGTGCGCGACGGCGATAAAGTCGCGCGATTCGAGCCCTACAGCGGTTTTCGCCTCGGTTTCACCGTGGAATTCGATCACCCGGCGATTCCGACCTCGCGTTCGCGCGCGGTCGTCGAGTTCTCGACCGAGAACTACATCAAGGAAGTCAGTCGCGCCCGCACCTTCGGTTTCATGCGCGATCTGGAATTCATGCGCGAGCGCAATCTCGGTCTCGGCGGCTCGATGGACAATGCTATCGTGCTCGACGAGTTCCGCGTGCTGAACGACGATGGCCTGCGCTATGCCGACGAATTCGTCCGCCACAAGATCCTCGACGCGGTGGGCGATCTGTATCTCGCGGGACGCCCGATCCTCGGGGCCTACGAGGGCTTCAAATCGGGCCACGCGCTCAACAACAAGCTGGTCCGCGCGCTGCTCGCCGATCAGACGGCCTGGGACGAAGTGAGCTTCAAGCGCGACGAGCCGGTGCCGGTCGTTTTCGGGATTCCCCAGCTGGCCTGAGTCCTCGCCGCTTCACCCCGCCGAATGGGCCGTATTCCTGAACAGAGCGGGTGGATTGCCCGATCCGTGAACTGGAATCGTGCGTTTTACAAAACCTTAACGAAAAAGCCCCGTCTTCTTAACCTGTCCGGTGACGCCCGCCGGTAGCATTCCCCCGTGCCCATCCGTCAGACCGTTCATGGGGCCCTACGGAGGGGTGGCATCAGGAAGAAGCGTCCTTCCCGGGCGGTACGTCGTCACGGGATGCGAATGCGGTCGCGAAAGCCTCGCGTGCGGCCGCAGACAGGGGAGAAGCTGAAACGGCAGTCGAAGTTCCAGGGTCATGTGGCCGCATCGCCTGCGGCCCGCTCGCGGTCTTCACCACCAGATCGGTCGCTTCCAGCCCGAAGGAGCGGGCCATGTCGAGGATATCGGTGGCAGCAAGCCGCATTCGGGCGTGCCACACCGGTGAGTCCACGAGGTAAACGAGTCTTCCGCGATCGATGTTCGCCAGGCGCGCATGCGCTGCGAGCCCGGGAGGAAGGCAGGGACGAAGCTGCAGATCCAATGCTTCCAGCCAGAGCGCCCGGCGAACAGGGTCGCTGGCCTCGCCGCCGAGCAAGGCGTCGATGGCAGCCAGTGGCCCGGTGGACGGGCGGGCGGGGGGAGGATTGGATCGCGAACGAGACATACAGCCAATGACTTTACACAGCTTTATCGACATTGCGCACCGCCATATGGCGACTGCCGCGCGCGCGGTTCAGACCACGGCGATCCATGTTGTCGCCAAGCTTCGCCCGCATGCGGTGCGTGCCGCCGAGCTCGGCGCCCAGGTGATGCGCGAGAAGCCGTCCTACAGCGCGGTCGTCCTGCTCACGGTTGGCGCGCTGCTCGGCACCACCGGGCAGGGGCTGTTGCGCAGCGCCGAATACAATCGCCTCAAGGCCGACGTCGAGATCCAGCGCACGGGCCTGGAAACGACGCGCCGCGAAGCGCAGCGCGAAGTCAATGCACTCGCCGCGCGACTCGGCGAACTGCAGGCCGAAGCCAATCGTCTCAATGCGCTCGGCGAACGCTTGACCCGCGTCGCCCAGCTCGGCGACGGTGAATTCGATTTTGACAAGCCGGTGGGCGTCGGCGGCGTCGGCCCGGTGCGCGATATGCCGGCTCGCGGTCTGCGCGAAGGCTTGGCCGACCTCGGTGCCCAGTTGAAGCATTCGGGCAGCCAACTGTCTGTTCTTGAGGCGCTGCTGTTCAATCGCGAGTTGGACAAGAACGCGATGCCGACCCGCAACCCGATCGCCAACAGCTATGTCACCTCCGGCTTCGGCTATCGCGCCGATCCGTTCGGCGGCGGCAGCCAGCAGCACAAAGGCATCGATTTTGAAGCGAACACCGGCGATCCGGTGCTGGCGGTCGGTGATGGCGTCGTGACCTATTCAGGCGTGCGTTCCGGCTACGGCAATGTGATCGAGGTCGATCACGGCAACGGCTATGTCACCCGATATGCGCACAACTCGCGCCTGATCGGCCAGGTCGGCGATCTGGTTCGCGGCGGGCAGGAGATCGCCAAGGCCGGTTCCACCGGTCGCTCCACTGGCGCCCACGTGCATTTCGAGGTCTGGGACAACGGGGTCGTGGTCAATCCGAACCAGTTCCTCGGCCAGGCTGCGACCAAACCCGCCGGCAAGGGCTGAGGCCCGGCCGAGCGTTCGTTGGTATCCGGGGCTTGATACCCCGGGGCACCGGCTCCAAGTACAATCGAGTGTTGCGGAGGGGCGCGCTGCGCCCCTTTTTGTTGCGGACAGCCGTTGCCCGGCAGCCGCTGACCCTTCCTCTTTCGATCATTTTCCTCCCATGCTCAATCGCCTGTTGACCAGTATCTTCGGTAGCCGCAACGATCGTTTCGTCAAGCAACTCGGCGGCATCGTCAAGAAGATCAATGCCCTCGAACCGCAGATGCAGGCGCTCTCCGACGCCGAACTCCAGGCGAAGACACCCGAGCTCAAGGAACGCATCGCCAACGGCGAAACCCTCGACAAGGTGCTGCCCGAAGCCTTCGCGGTCTGTCGCGAAGCCTCGAAACGCGTGCTGGGCATGCGTCACTACGACGTGCAGCTGATCGGCGGAATGGTGCTGCATCTGGGCAAGATCGCCGAAATGCGCACCGGCGAAGGCAAGACCCTGGTCGCGACCTTGCCGGTGTATCTCAATGCGCTAGAAGGCAAGGGCGTGCATGTCGTCACCGTGAACGACTACCTCGCCCGGCGCGACTCGGCGTGGATGGGCAAGCTCTACAACTGGTTGGGCCTGTCGGTCGGCGTGGTCTATCCGGGCATGAACCACGGCGACAAATCCGCCGCTTATGGCTCGGACATCACCTACGGCACCAACAACGAATTCGGCTTCGACTATCTGCGCGACAACATGGCGCTGTCGAAGGAAGACCGCCACCAGCGCGGCCTGCACTACGCGATCGTCGACGAGGTCGACTCGATCCTGATCGACGAGGCGCGCACGCCGCTGATCATCTCCGGCCCGGCCGACGAATCGCCGGAGCTGTACATCAAGGTCAACCGCATCGTGCCTGCGCTCGTCCGGCAGAAGGAAGAGGAAGGCGAGGGCGACTACTGGGTCGACGAGAAGCAGAAGCAGGTGCACCTGTCCGAGGCCGGGCAGGAACACGCCGAGGAACTGCTGCGCAAGGCCGGCATCCTCGAGGACGAGGACAGCCTGTACGCGCCGCACAACATCCACGTCGTCCACCACCTCAACGCCGGCCTGCGCGCGCACGGCATCTACCAGCGCGACGTGGACTACATCGTCCGCGACGGCGAGGTGGTGATCGTCGACGAATTCACCGGCCGCACCCTGCCGGGCCGGCGCTGGTCCGACGGCCTGCACCAGGCGGTCGAGGCGAAGGAAGGCGTGGCGGTGCAGCGCGAGAACCAGACGCTGGCCTCGGTCACCTTCCAGAACCTGTTCCGCATGTACAAGAAGCTGTCCGGCATGACCGGCACGGCCGACACCGAGGCGTACGAGTTCCAGAGCATCTACGGCCTGGAAGTGATCGTGATCCCGACCCACAAGCCGGTGCAGCGCAAGGACCATCCCGACCAGGTGTTCCTCAACCGCGAGGGCAAGTTCCGCGCGGTGCTGGCCGACATCGAGGACTGCTTCAAGCGCGGCCAGCCGGTGCTGGTGGGCACCACCTCGATCGAGACCTCCGAGATGCTCTCGGACTACCTGGGCAAGGCCGGCGTGCACCACGAGGTGCTCAACGCCAAGCAGCACGAGCGCGAAGCCCAGATCGTGGCCAACGCAGGCCGCCCCGGCGCGGTGACCATCGCCACCAACATGGCCGGCCGCGGCACCGACATCGTGCTCGGGGGTTCGCTGGAGGCCGAGCTGGCCGAACTGGGCGACGAGGCCAGCGCGGTGGAAAAGGCCACCATCAAGGTCGACTGGCAGAAGCGCCACGAGCAGGTCAAGGCCGCCGGCGGCCTGCACATCGTGGGCACCGAGCGCCATGAGTCGCGTCGCATCGACAACCAGCTGCGTGGCCGTTCCGGCCGCCAGGGCGACCCGGGCTCCTCGCGCTTCTACCTGTCGCTGGAAGACAACCTGATGCGCATCTTCGCCTCCGACTGGGTGCAGAAGGCGATGCGCATGATGGGCATGAAGGAAGACGACGTCATCGAGGACCGCCTGGTCAGCCGCCAGATCGAGAAGGCGCAGCGCAAGGTCGAGGCGCACAACTTCGACATCCGCAAGAACCTGCTCGATTTCGACGACGTCAACAACGATCAGCGCAAGGTCATCTATCGCCAGCGCGACGAATTGCTGGAAGCCGAGAGCATCCAGCAGAACATCGACGATATCCGCGCCGACGTGGTCGCCGATCTGGTCGATCGCTTCGTGCCGCCGAATTCCATCGACGAGCAGTGGGACCTGCAGGGCCTGGACGCCGAGCTGGCGGCGGAATTCAATCTGACCCAGTCGATCGCGAAGGCCGTACAGGAGAAGACCGAGATCGATGCCGAGGGTATCGCCGCCCTCGTGCAGGCCGAGGTCGCCAAACTGTTCGAAGACAAGGAAGCGGCGATCGGTGGCGAAACCATGCGCATGCTCGAAAAGCATCTGATGCTGACCGTGCTCGACCAGAGCTGGAAGGAGCACCTCGGGCGCATGGACTATCTGCGGCAGGGCATCCATCTGCGCGGCTACGCGCAGAAGCAGCCGAAGCAGGAATACAAGAAGGAAGCGTTCGAGCTCTTCAGCGAGCTGCTGGAGAAGGTCAAGCGCGAAGTGATCTCGCTGCTGGCCCGCGTGCGCATCCGCAGCGAGGAAGAAATCGCCCAGGCCGAAGCCGCAGAGCGCGCGCGCGCCGAAGCGGTCGCGCGCCAGATGCAGTTCCAGCATCCGGACATGGGCGGTTACAGCGCAGACGAAGAAGCGGCCGATCCCGACTACCAGAATCCGTCCGAAGTGCCGAAGGTCGGGCGCAACGATCCGTGCCCGTGTGGGTCTGGCAAGAAATACAAGCACTGCCACGGCCAACTGACGTAAGAAAACCGCATCGCGCCGGCTGTACCTGGCCGCTGCGGCAAAACATCCGCAAGTCATTCCAGAGCAGGGATCGTTCTTCGCGATGAGCGACAGCGACCGAAGTCGAAGCGGGAAATCCGTCCATGTCGTTGCTGGTGTCATCAGCGATGCGCGCGGCCGCATCCTGTTGGCGCGGCGCACCGAAGGTCGCGACCTTGCGGGTTTATGGGAATTTCCCGGCGGCAAGGTCGATCCGGGCGAAACCCCCGAACAGGCGCTGGTCCGCGAACTGCGCGAAGAACTCGGCATCGAGGCGCATGTGGGCGAGGCGGTGATCGCCGTGCCGCAGCAGTATCCGCACAAACGCCTGCGACTCGATGTGCGCCGCATCGCGTCGTGGACCGGTACGGTCAAGGGTCTCGACGGACAGGCGCTGGTCTGGGTGCCGCCGCACAAGCTCGCGAGTTACGCGATGCCCGATGCCGATCGTCCGGTGGTCGCCGCGCTGCGCGATCCGGAACACTATCTAATCACCCCCGAGCCCGGGGACGACGCTGCGCGCTGGCTGTCGAACCTGCGCAAATCACTGGATGCAGGCATTCGCCGCGTGCAATTGCGCGGGCATGCGACGGCTACGGCTGCGCCGGATCGCTGGCGTCGGCTGGTCGAACAAGCGGTGCGCCACGCGCGCGACGCCGATGCCGAAGTGCTGATCAATGGCGACATCGCGCTTGCTGAAGCGCTTGGCGTGGGGGTGCATCTGCGCGCAGAACAACTGAGCGCGGTGTCGGAACGTCCACGACCACGTCCTCAAACGGTGATCGCGTCCTGTCACTCGCGGATAGAACTCATCGCAGCGCAGGCCCTTGGTTGCGATGCCGCCGTGCTCGGGCCGGTGATGCCGACCCCATCGCACCCCGGCGAACCCGGGATCGGATGGGAAGCTTTCGTCGGAATGCGCGAGCGCGTCGCGCTCCCCATCTATGCACTGGGCGGAATGACGCGCGATCACATCGGACTGGCGCGCAGCTACGGCGCGCAGGGCATCGCGGCGATCCGCGCGCTGTGGCCGTTGCAGGGCTGAGCCTGCCGGCAAACCGCTCGCGCCAGGTGGCATTCGTTATTTTCGTGTATCGGGAACGCATCTCATGTGCGTTGCGGATGCGCACGGGCGATGAAGTGTGATCTTGTCCGCATCTGGCGGCGCTTTCCACTCTCGGCAGGTGAGGTGGGCATGCGATGTCGCGATGTCGGCACACAGGCAGGCGCGTATGCCGGCCCCGTGAATTCATAAAAAAGCGGTTGACGCATTCTGCGTTGACTGCCTAGAGTCGTTTCGCGATTGGCAAAGATTGCCGATCGCCAGCACCGCATCCGGACGGATCGTCCGCTGCGCTTGCGACGCCTTGCCGGGGGAGCGTCGCAGAAAGGAAGCAAGCCGCGCAATGCGGTTTTCACTCAACAAGACTATGGAGAGCACAAGCATGAATCGTCAACATCGTTTCAAACTACTGGCCACAGCAACCTCGCTGGCACTGTTCGCTACCGGAGCTTCTGCGGCGACCCTGGACGACCTGCATCTGCAGGACATCGCCAGCATCCAACAAAAAAATGCAGCCAAGATAGCGGCGGGTTCGCTGGTCATGACTCACACCCGCCACGAACAGGCGCTCGGCCTGGACGCTGATTCGCGCCTGTTCCTGCTCGATCGCAAAACCAGCCTGGGCGTGCGCAACCACCGCTACCAGCAGACTTTCCGTGGGCTGCCGATTTTTGGTGAGCATGTCGTGGTCAACGAAGACGAGAGCGGCAATCTGCGCACGCTGTTCGGCCGAAAGGTCGATCGGCTGGCACGTGAAATTCCGAGCGGCAAACCGCGGCTCAGCAGCAATGGCGCCCTATCGATCGCCAAGAGTGCGGGCCTCGGCAACCGCGTCGGTTTCATGCGCACCAACGCCGAGAAATCGGAATTGATGATCCACATCGACGACGACGGCCGTGCCCGAAAGGCGTACGTGGTGACCTACTTCGCCGATACCGTCCGCGGTGGCGCGCCGATGCGTCCGACCGTGATCGTCGACGCCGACACCGGCCGCGTCCTGAAGCAGTTCGAGAATCTGCAACATGCGCTGATCGGCACCGGTCCGGGCGGCAACACCAAGACCGGCCAGTACGAGTACGGCACCAACTTCGGCTACATGGATGTGAGCCAATCCGGCGCCACTTGCACCATGAGCAACACCAACGTGAGGACCGTGAACCTCAACCACGGCACCACCGGCACCACCCCGTTCTCGTACACCTGTCCGCGCAATACGGTGAAGGTCATCAACGGCGCGTTCTCGCCGCTGAACGACGCCCACTATTTCGGCAGCGTGATCTACAACATGTACCAGGCGTACATGGGCCAAGCCCCGCTGACGTTCCAGCTGACCATGCGCGTGCACTACAGCAACAGCTACGAAAATGCATTCTGGGACGGCTCGGCGATGACCTTCGGCGACGGCGCCAGTACGTTCTATCCGCTGGTCAGCCTGGATGTGGCCTCGCACGAAGTCTCGCACGGCTACACCTCGCAGAACTCCAACCTGACCTACTCGGGCCAATCGGGCGGCATCAACGAAGCGTTCTCCGACATCGCCGGGGAAGCTGCCGAATACTACATGCGCGGCAACAACGATTTTCTGGTCGGTGCGCAGATATTCAAGGGCAGCGGTGCGTTGCGCTACATGGCAAATCCGCCGCAGGACGGCGTCTCAATCGCGCATACCTCGAACTACTACGCGGGTCTTGATGTCCACTATTCGTCGGGTATCTACAACAAGGCATTCCACTTGTTGGCGACTACCGCCGGTTGGAACACGCAGAAGGCGTTCCAGGTGTTCGCGCGCGCGAACGATCTGTACTGGACCGCGAGCACCAATTTCGATCAGGGTGTTTGCGGTGTCCAGACTGCGGCGAGCGACTACGGATATTCTGTCGCCGATGTCTCGTCCGCGTTCGCTGCGGTCGGCGCCAGTTGCGGCGGCGTGGTCAAGCTGTTCGAGAACACGGACGCCAGCGGCAAGATCACCATTGCGGTCTTCGAACGCTATTCCACCACAACGTCCGGCCACAACACCGATTTCGCGGTCACCGTACCCAGCGACTACGTGGTGATCGGCGGCGGCGGCGAGGGCAAGGAAAATCCGGCCGGCAATCTGCTGACTGCTTCGTACCCGAATGCAGGCTTGACATCATGGCTGGTCTCCACGAAGGACCACATCGCACTCGATCCGACGCGCGTGCGAGCCTGGGCCATCGGTCTGAAGATCGTCGGGCTCACGCCGGCACAGGTGCGCAGCAACCTGATCGTCGTCAGCGCGACCAGCAGCTTCGCCGCGTGGACCGACGTCACTGCAACCGTGCCGGCAGGCTACGCCCTGGTCGGTGGGGGTATCAAGGTGAACTGGAGCGGGCAAGGTAATCTCGCGACGGCATCGGCGCCATCGGGCCCTAACGGCTGGCGGGTGCGCTCGAAGGATCACATCCAGTCCTCACCGGCAACGGCGCTGGCATACGCGATCGGCCTGAACAGTTCGATCGCTGGCGTCGGCAGGATCGGCAGCATCGTCAACGGCGGTACGTCGGCCGTGGTCGCGCATCCGTCCTACACGGCCACGCTCGGGGCGGGCTATGCGCTGAGCGGCTGCGGCGCGTTCGTCAACTGGACCGGCAACGGCAATTTGCTTTGGCAGATCAAACCGGCCAGTGCGACGACATGCACAGTCTCCTCGAAGGATCACAACTTGTCTTCCCCGGCGTCCATCTCCGGCTACACGATCGGCATCCGCGCGAACTGATCCGCACCATGTCCGGTACCGGTGGCGTAGAGCACAGCGCCACCAGTCCCGAGTGACACCGTTTTTCGTTAAGCAGCAAACGAACAGGCCGCCTTCAGGCGGCCTGTTCGTCTATGAAATCTTTGCGAGGTCCGGCCGCTATTTTCTGCTATCCAGCAGATTCTGCTGCCAGAACAGCACGCTCGCCGCGCCGAAATAATCGTTGTTGCTCTTCTTGCGGAAGCCGTGGCCTTCATCGGCATACAGCAGATACCACACCGGCTGACCGTTGCCACGGACGGCTTTGACGATCTGCTCGGCTTCGGTGTACGGCACGCGCGGGTCGTTCCTACCCTGGGCGACGAAGAGTTTCGAAGTGATCCGGTTGGCGTGGTTCAACGGCGAAATGCGCTCGAAGGTCTCCATCATCTTCGGATCGCGTTCGTCGCCGTATTCCACGCGGCGCAGATCGCGACGATAGCTTTCGGTGTTCTTGAGAAACGTACCGAAGTTCGAAATGCCGACCACGTCGATTCCGGCGCGGATGCGGTCGCTGTAGTGCATCAGCGAGGCCAGCACCATGTAGCCGCCGTAGCTGCCACCCATCACGCCGATGCGTGAGCTGTCCAGCTCCGGCTGCTGCGCGACCCAATCCAGCAGTGCACCGATGTCTTTCACCGAGTCTTCGCGAAGGTGGCCGTTGTCCAGCGACAGATAGGTCTTGCCATAGCCGGAAGAGCCGCGCACGTTCGGCACCAGCATCGCCACGCCCAGTTCGCTCGCCATGAATTGCGCGGTCGGATTGAACGTCGGCTGTGATTGGCTTTCCGGTCCGCCATGGATGTTGATGATCACCGGCAATTTGCGGTCGGCCGGCACGTTCGCCGGTCGATAGTAGAACGCGGGAATCGTGCGGCGCTTGCCGCCGATGCTGTCGAAGGTCGGATAGCGCACCAGTGTCGGCGCGACGAATTTCGATGCGTCCAGGCCGCCGACCTCGCTCTGCGTCCAGCGCGTGAGCGTGGTTTTCGCCAGGTCGATCACGTACACATCGCTGGGCGATGTCGCACTGTTGAGCGACAGCGCGATGCGCGTACCGTCGGGCGAGAACGCGCCGGAACCGAACACGCCGATCGGCAGCGTCGGCAGTGCGATCTCGCGGTGCGATGGCAGCGACAGCACGCGCAGACGGCTGATGCCGTCCTCGTTGGTCACATACGCCAGATGTTTGCCGTCGTCGGAAAGATTGAAGCCGGCCACATCCCATGGGATCTTCGCGCTCAGCACCGTCACCTTGTTGGTGGCCGGATCGTGATGGCGCAGCGTCTGGAATTCCTGCGCGATGCCGTTCGCGGGCTCGTCGGAGACGAAATACGCGGACTTGCCGTCTGGCGCGTAAGCAAAATCGCCGAACGCGGCTTTGCCGCCATCGACCGGGAACAGGGTCAGTTTGCCTGTCGCCAGATCCACTTCACCCGGGTAGGCCTCGGCGGCCGACACGCGTTTCATCACCAGCAGGGCCTTGCCGTCGGGCGAGAAATCCATCGCGCTCCAGCTGCCGCCTGCCGTGACTACCGGTTTGGCGGTGCCGGTGGCGATGTCGCGGACCCAGATATCGGTGTCGGTCCCGTTGCGTGCGGTGCTGCGATAGGCCAGCTGTTTTCCATCGCGCGAAAACAGACCGCCGGAATTCTGCGTGCGCTTGCCATCGGTCAGCAGCGTCACCTCGCGCGTCGCATGATCGAACCAGTACAGCTGCGAGAACTCGTCGCCGCCCTTGTCCTTCGAGAATACAAAACCGTTGAGCGTGGATTCGGCCGGCGACGGCGACATTCCGCCCAGCGGTTCGGGATAGAACGTCAGCTGTTCGCGCATGCCCAGCGGCTGGCAGACGCGATGCGCCTGGTTGGTTTCGGCGAAGCGGGTGCTGATCAGCAGGCAGCCGTTCTTCGTCCAGCCGGCGACACCGGCACCACGGGTGTTCTGGTAACGGTTGAGGCGCTCGATCAGCTCGGCCGGAATCGCGGGAATGTTTTCGCTGATGCGGTTGCCCGCTTCCTCGCGCACAACATTCGCATCGGGCGCGGTCTGTGCGAGCGCGGGCAGGGTGCAGACGAAGCCGAGCAGGGCGGCGGCGAGCGTGTGGCGGCGCAACATGGCATGTCCCCGGATGAAGTCAGTTCCCGAGCATAGCCGTTGCAATCGATGCGCGACGTAGCCGAAAGTCATGCCCTCCAGCGGTAGACTTCGCGCGTCACCTGCGGAGAACGCCATGGCCACCCGCCGAGATGCGCTGAAGACATTGGGAGTCGCTGCCCTTGCGCTGGCCGCCGGCCGATTCGCCACGGCACGGGCCGCAGCATGGCAGCCGTACCCGCGCACGGTCGCGATCGACGGCGCCGGCGGCACCGGCCTGTTCTGGTTCGAGAACGACGATGCGGCGATTCGCCAGGAGCTCGACGCGATCCGCGCCTCCGGTCTCAGCGGCATCGTCCTGACCCTCGCGCCCTCGGGACGGTTCTGGCTGGACGACGCCGCGTTCGAGAAAACGAAAGCGACCATCGACACATGGGACCGGATCATCGCGCGCCATCCGGATCACCTGCTTGCGGTACGCAGCGGCGACGATCTGCAGCGCGCACATCGCGAAGGCAAGCTCGGGCTGATCTACGGCTTCCAGGGCACCGAATCGCTGGGCGAAGACCTCGACCGCATCGCGCTGTTCCGCGCGCGCGGCGTGCGCGTGATCCAGCTCACCCACAACCGGCGCAATCTCGTCGGCGACGGCTGCATGGAGCCGGGCAACGCCGGACTCAGCAACTTCGGCCGGCAGGTGGTGGAACGCTTGAATGCGGAAAAGATCGTGGTCGATCTTGCCCACGGTTCGGCACGCACGATGGCTGAAGGCATCGCTGCCTCACGCGCACCGATGCTGATCAGTCACACCGGTTGCCGTGCGCTCGCCGACCTGCCGCGCAATACCGACGATGCGACCCTGCGCGCGCTGGCGGAGAAAGGCGGCGTCGCCGGAATCATTTTCTGGCCGTATCTGCGCACCGACACGCAGCCGATGGCGATCGATGTGATCCGCCACATCGAGCACGCCGTGAACGTCTGCGGCGAAGATCACGTCGGTATCGGTACCGATGCGGGCATCGCGCCGATCGAGCGCACGCCGGAATACGAAAAAGACAATCGCGAATGGGTTGCCGGCGCGGTCGAGGATGGCGTGTTCGAGCGTGGCCGTCCGCCGGATCTCTACACCTTCATTCCCGATCTCAATCGCGCGGACCGCTTCGACGTGCTCGCAGCGATGTTGTCGAAGCGCGGGCATTCGGATGTGCGGGTCGAGAAAATCCTGGGCGAGAATTTTTTGCGGGTGATGAAGGAGGTCTGGTGATTAATATTGCTTTCAATCACTGTTAGGGCTTGAATGAGAAACGGAGATTAGTGTGAATATTTCTGATGAAAAACAGGGAAATGGTACGGTTAAGAATTTATTGACAGACGCAATCTTTATTTCCCTAGCAACAGCATTTATCTATCTAGCAACATACTTCTATGAGTTTGGCTATTGCGCACATTTTGGAATTCCGACATATCTGATAAGTTTAAATACTACTACGGTTCTGGTCGCGGCAGGTGCGATTGGGTCATTTGTATTTTCATACCTGCAGTTAATTGGATTCTTAATGCCGATTTGGAGCAGGGCAAATAAAAGTGGTGAAAAACGAAGTCCATATAGTTATATTTTGCTCGTTAATTTTCTCTATTTTGCTGTGGGGTTTGCTTTTCTAAAAGCTTATGGCTTTGGGTTGAATGGATTTCTTTTGTTTGCTTGTATTCTTGTGGTTATAAATTTCTTTTCTTTTGGGGTTCCTTTAATTTTATCTATTGGCCAAGGGCCGATCAAAGAAAGGCTCAGAGAGATAGAAATAATTCATGACGAAAACCCATTCGACATTTCAAAGTATGTCCATGAATGGATGGGGAGAAAGGGATTGCTTCTATTTATCTTTCCTTTTGTGACTTTTGGATTTTGTTATCTTGTGGGTAATGGACAGGCTGCAAAACAGGTCCGTTTTTTGACACTTTCAGAGCATGCTGACTACGTCGTATTGAGGGTATATGGGGATATGGTTGTTGCTGGGCGGGTTGATTTTGATAAAAAAGAGGTTGGGCCAAATTATCTGATCGAGCGTATCAATCAAGAACTTCCTGAAGTATTTTCAGCGAAATATACAGGTGAATTAAAAGTCAGTGATGTGTCTCCTATCTCAGGTAAGAAACAAGAAAAGAAGGAAAAAAATTGAAGTTGAAAGTATGCAGAATTTGAAGAGAAGCGAATCGGTGGAAAAATACGAAAAGGACAATCGCGAATGGGTTGCCGGCGCGGTCGAGGACGGCGTATTCGACCGCGGCCGTCCGCCGGATCTCTACACATTCATTCCCGATCTCAATCGCGCGGACCGCTTCGACGTGCTCGCAGCGATGTTGTCGAAGCGCGGGCATTCGGATGCGCGGATCGCGAAGATTCTTGGCGGGAACTTTGCGCGGGTGATGGACGAGGTATGGGGTCGGACTGCAGGTGCTTAGTCACTCATGAAGGGAGTTCACACATGACAGCGCTCACACCCGAAGGCTTCGTCAAGGAGGAGTCTCTCGCCTATGGATCGATCGCGCCCAATCTGACGCTCTGGATTTCGGAGGCGGGCGGCTTGACCCAGTTCGGCGCTTTCGTGGAAGTGCTGCAGCCGGGAACACGCTCATCGATCAAGCATTGGCACAGTGCAGAGGACGAAATGATCTATGTTCTGGACGGTCATCCGACGCTGATCGAAGGCGATACCGAAACGCTCTTGAATCCCGGCGATGCCGCGACCTTCCGTGCAGGCGCACCGATCGGACACTGTCTGTGGAATCGCAGTGCATCGCCAACGCGTTGTCTGGTGGTCGGCACTCGGGCGCCCGTGGACAGGATCACCTATCCCGATCACGATCGGGTGTGTCACCGTGATCGCTCTCTGCCCGACGACATCTGGACGAATACCGCAGGCGAGGCTGCATCGAGCCCATATTGAAGATGATGGATCGTTCTTTCATTTGCGTGGCCACAAAAGCGGAACGCCGCGATTGCGGCGCTCCGGTGGCATGTTGTCATTCGGGTCGCTTGCGGATCAAGCCGCAGTACGCTCACGGCGTAAATGGCAAGTCGTACTGATCGACCCGGACTCCGATCTGCATGCCGTCCCGTCGGATCGTGCGCGCGACGGTCGCGACATCGTTCGGGCCGCCGACAAGATACGTCTTGTCGACGGCGATTTCGTTCGCGGCGAGCGGCAGCGAAGCGATGCTGCTCACGTGCCCATAGCGACTCGCGAGCCAGAGCTGTTGCGAGGACGGCTGCGAAAGACTGGCGGCGACGACGATCAGGGCGCTTTGGCTGGACAGTGCGAAGCTTTGCGGAGCGACATCGCTCAATTGCGGAAACCACTGCATCATCGGCCAGTATGCGTTCAGATCGAACCAGCCCACTGTCATCGGAACGCCACCGGTCTGCACCGAGGCATAGGCCAACGTGTCCGACTGCAGAGAGCCACCTTCCGGTTCAGGGGGCAGGCTGGCGACCACCAGACCCTGTGGGCCGACGAGGAAGGCGGCGATTTTCCCTTCGATCGGGAACGGCAACGCTTCCCATTGATCGGCGTAGATGGGCGTACGCAGCAATTCGCGCACCCCGTCTTTATGCTCGATCAGCGCGAAAGCTTTGCCATCGGCGTTGATGTCCGCGCGCAGCAGTTGCTCGCCATAAGCAATGTCCCAGGTCGATAGCGTTGTCCACTGGCCGCTATGCGGGTCGAAGTCCTCCAGAATCAGTTCGGTCGTGCCGAAGCTGTTCCAGCATGCCTTGATGTGACGGATGCTTTCGCCATTCTGCTTCGGCATGCGCAACCGGGACAGGGTCATGCTCTGGCCGGCGTTGGGGCATGTGGGTGCGACCGACAGCACATCGATCGCTCCATACCCGGCAATGCGGAAGACGCCCAGTTCATCGCCCCATGGCCCGGTCAGTTTGCCGACGAGCAAGGCCTCGTCCTGGGTAGGGATGCTGGCGTCGAGCAGTTCGACTTCGCTGGGCAGTGTTGTCTGCCAGACGAGATAGGAATTGTAACGAGATCGCATTTCAAGCCGCGTGTTGTCGCCGTTGTAGCCTGAGGTCCTGAAACAGTCGAGGCGCTGGCCGGACTTCGCATAGACCCCACAATCGGACTTGCGATCGATCGACGTCAATCCCCAGATCCAAGGCACTTGGCCCTGTGCGTTGAACGTATACAGGTGCGCAAAGTCGTAGCCGGTGCTCCAGGGTTGTTTGTTGAACGCCTGCAGATGGACGAAGCCGAGGTCGTCCACGGCAACGCCACGGGATGCCGGCAATTCGTTGGACATGGACGAAAAGAATTCTTTCTGCCAATCGTTGGCGTGGGTGCCGAACGAGCAGACCAGCAGGGCGGAGCAGAGGAGTCGTTTCAGCATGGTGTTTCCTTTGGGTCGTGCGACGGGTTGCGGTTGCCGCACATCGCCGACGGCGAAATGCTGGCCTCAGAGCAACAGAAGCGAAAAATCCGGGTTCGGAGGATCACGTTCGATTGCCCGGGCGGCGGGCAATAGCGGCCCGCCACCGTGCGAAAAAAGGTGGTGCGGTTTCGGTGTCCAGCGGGATTTACCGGTTCGGTCGCAACTTCGTCAGCAGCAACGCACGCAGTTCGGCCTTGTCATCGTCATCCAGTCCGATCTCACGCTGCTTCGCCTGCAGCTCGTCGATGCGCTGATGCAGGGTCTGCTTTTCGAGCTGCGCCATCGCGTCGGAGAATTCGTTTTGCCACAGAGCGGCTTCGCCGGGCATATCCTGCAAGGCCAGTTTCTGCAGCGCGTTGATTTCTTCGCGTTCGGCGAAGTGTTCGAGCACGGCGCCGGTGGTGATATCGGGACGCGCATGCACCAGCATCATCAGCTCCGCCAGCAGCGAGACGCCGGGTTGGCGCAAGGCGCTGAAGCTGTCGGTGGAGGGTAGCGCGAGCGCCAGCGATGGCTGTTGCAGCAGCAGCGCGATGGCGCTGCGCACCAGGCTGCGTTTCTGCGTCGGCGCACGGGTTTCCCGTACTTTTGAAGTCTGGTCGCTGCGCAGATCGACTCCAGTAAGTTCCTTCAGCCGTGCACTGAGGGCATCGCGGAAACCACCATCAGGCATATTCGCAACGTCAGTCTTGCAGCGGTCGGCCAGCGCTGCCTTGCCTGTGTAGCTCGTGAGACTGACGCCCTTTACACGTTCGTCGAGATAGAACTTGGAAAGCGGTGTCGCGTCGCGCAGGCGCAGATCGAAACCGGCGCTGCCTTCGTGGCGCACCAGCGTGTCCGGATCTTCGCCGTCGGGCAGGAACAGGAAGAACGCCTGCCGTCCGTCCTTCATCCGCGGCAGCACCGATTCCATCGCCTTGCTCGCGGCGCGGCGGCCAGCGGCGTCGCCGTCGAAACAGAAGTAGACATCGGGTGCGTTGCGGAACAGCAGCTCCGCATGCTCGGGCGTGGTCGCGGTGCCCAGCGTCGCCACCGCCTGGGTGATGCCGTGCTGGAACAGCGCGATCACGTCCATGTAGCCTTCGACCACGATCAGCCGTTCGATCCTGCTGTTTGCCTGACGCACCTGCCACAGCCCGTACAGTTCGCGCCCCTTGTGGAACAGCGGGGTTTCCGGCGAGTTGAGATATTTCGGCGAATCTTCGGGATCCAGCACGCGTCCGCCGAACGCGATGGTGCGTCCGCGACGGTCGTGGATCGGGAACATCACCCGGTCGCGGAATTTGTCGTAGACGTGGCCCTTGTCGTTCTTCGAGAACAGGCCGACACGTTCCAGCAGCGCCATCCGTCGCGGGTCGGTGCCTAGCGCATCGCGCAGCGCCGAGAAACCATCGGGCGCATAGCCCAGACCGAACTGCGTGCGGATCACATCGTCCACGCCGCGATGGTCGAAATACCCGCGCGCCTTGTCGCTGATCGCGAGCTGTTTCTGGAAAAACTTCGCCGCTGCGTCCAGCGCCGCGTACTGGTCGACGCTGTCCGGCGTGGCGTTGCGCTGCTGGGTGTCGCGCGGCACTTCCATACCGACGCGCTTGGCGAGTTCGTCCACCGCATCGAGGAATTCGAGGCGGTCGTAATTCATCAGGAAGCTGATCGCGGTGCCATGCGCGCCGCAGCCGAAGCAGTGGTAGAACTGTTTGGTCGGCGAGACCGTGAACGATGCCGAGCGCTCGTCGTGGAACGGGCAACGCGACGAGTATTCCTTGCCCTGGCGCTTCAGCGGCACGCGCGACCCGACCAGCTCGACAATATCGGTGCGGGCGAGCAGGTCGTCGATGAAGGCGTCGGGGATGCGGGCCATGTCAGCTGCGGATCAGTCGTTCGAGCAGGAGCGTTGCGAGATCGCGGCGCGCATCGATTACCGCCACCACTGCGATGCGTTCGGCTTCAACCGTGTAGATGAGACGCCACGGCGGTTCGATCAACTCGCGGTATTGGTGTACGCCGATCTCCCGCAGCTCCGGCACCGTGCGGCTGCGCGGCGTGAGCGTGCCCAGGGAATCGGCGCGCGCTTCCAGTCTGTCGATGACCGCTGCAGCGGCGACGGGATTCTCGGCGGCGGTGTGGGACAGGATCAATGCGATATCCTGCAGCGCTGTCGGCGTCCAGTAGACCTCGTGATCGCTCATGCGTCGGGTGCGAAACGCTCGCGCAGTTCGGCGAAGACCTCTTCCTGCGGGATCAGTCGCCCGGCGGCGATGTCGGCCTCGCCCTGTGCCAGGAGTTTCAGCATCAACAGGGCCTGCTGCTGGCGCTGGAATGTTTCGTAACTCTGCACGACTGCGCTGGCGCGACCGTTCTGGGTCAGCACCACGGCGTCGGATTCATCCTGCAGACGCTTGAGCCATTGGCTGGCGTCGGATTTGAAATCGCTGAGACTGATGATGGGGTCGCTCATGACGGTCTCGCTGCGGACTGAATTCGGTCCGAGTATAGCAACGGTGCGGGTAAGCGGGCTGATGCGTTCAGTCCGGTGCTCGTGCCGCCAGCGCATGCAGCGCTTCGCCGCTGACCCGTTGGATCGTCCATTCGTCCATGCCGACCGCGCCGAGGCTGCGGTAGAAGTCGATGGCGGGCTGGTTCCAGTCCAGCACCGACCATTCGAAGCGGCCGCAGTCGCGCTCGACAGCGATCTGCGCCAGCCGGAGCATCAATCGTTTGCCGAGACCGTGGCCTCGGTAGGTGGGGCTGACGAACAGGTCTTCGAGATACAGCCCGGGCTTGCCGACGAAGGTCGAAAAGTTGTGGAAAAACAGCGCGAAGCCGGCGGCGGTGCCGTCGACGTCGGTGATCAGCACTTCAGCGCGGGGATGGTCGCCGAACAACTGGGCGGTGAGACCGGTCTCGTCGGCGACGACTTCATGCGACAGCTGTTCGTACTCGGCCAGCTCACGGATGAAGGCGAGGATCCTCCCGACGTCGGCCGCGACGGCCGGGCGGATGATGATGACGGGCTGTGCAGCGGTCACCGAGGAGCGCTCAGCGGGCCAGACGCTGCTTGATCAGCTTCGAGACTTCGCCCATGTCGGCCTGGCCGGCGAGCTTCGTTTTGATCGCGCCCATGACCTTGCCCATGTCGGCAGGGCCGACAGCGCCAGTCTCGGCGATGACCGCGTCGATCGCGGCCAGCACTTCGGCTTCGCCGAGTTTGGCCGGCAGGTACTGCTCGATGACCGCCATTTCGGCGCGCTCGACAGCGGCCAGATCCTCGCGGCCGGCGCCTTCGTACTGGCTGACCGAGTCCTTGCGCTGCTTCATCATCTTTTCGAGGATCGCCAGCACCTGGGCATCGTCCAGCTCGATACGCTCATCGACTTCCTTGCGCTTGATATCGGCGTTGATCAGGCGAATGGTGCCCAGACGCTCTTTTTCGCCGGCCTTCATGGCGGTTTTCATGTCTTCGGTGAGGCGTTGCTTGAGGCTCATGGCGATGCTCCGTGATGCAGGGCCCGCACAGCACGGGCCGGAAAGATCGATAAGATCGGAAAAGACAAAAAGCCGGCAGCGTGGGACGCGGCCGGCTTCTGGATTCGCTGGGGCCGCAACCGGTGAGGTTGCGCAGGAATCGGGTGTACTTGCGCCCCGGTGGGGGCTCAGTACATGCGCTGACGCTTGGTCGCGTCGCGCGAGGTGCGGCGCGCCTGACGCTTCACCGCAGCGGCCGCTTTGCGCTTGCGCTCCTGGGTCGGCTTTTCGTAGAACTCGCGCTTGCGGACTTCGGCGAGGACGCCGGCTTTCTCGCAGGTGCGCTTGAAACGACGCAGGGCAAACTCGAAGGGCTCGTTCTCGCGGACTTTGACGCTGGGCATAGGAATCTCGGGCTTTTTGGGAAACCGGCCAGTGGCCGGGCTCTTGCGAAGGAACGCGTGCGGTGACATCTGCACCACCCGGTCCGTCCGGGCGAGCCGCGCATGATAAAGGCGTTGCCCCCGGCGGCGCAAGTTCGGGACAGGCCCGGAAGCCCGGCGCGGTAAGCTATGGCCCCGTTTGCGACCGCCTCCGCCCCTCTGTGAAAGTCCTCGGCATCGAAACCAGCTGCGACGAAACCGGCGTGGCCGTGTACGACACCTCGCTTCCGGGGGCGGCAGGGCTGCGGGCGCACGCGGTGTACAGCCAGATAGCGCTGCACGCCGAGTACGGCGGGGTAGTGCCCGAGCTGGCCAGTCGTGACCACGTGCGCAAGCTGCTGCCGCTGATCCGCCAGACGCTGGCGGAGGCCGATCTGGGGCTCAAGGATCTTGATGGCGTCGCCTACACCGCCGGTCCCGGGCTGGTCGGGGCTCTGCTGGTCGGTGCCGGGGTGGGGCGCTCGCTGGCCTGGGCGCTGTCCCTGCCGGCGATCGGCGTCCACCACATGGAAGGCCATCTGCTGGCCCCGCTGATGGAAAACGACCCCCCGCAGGCGCCGTTCGTCGCGCTGCTGGTCTCCGGCGGCCACAGCCAACTGGTTGCGGTCGACGCGATCGGCAGCTACCGGCTCCTGGGCGACACTCTGGACGACGCTGCCGGCGAGGCCTTCGACAAGACCGCCAAGCTGATGGGGCTGCCATACCCGGGCGGGCCGCAGCTGGCGGCGCTCGCTGAGCATGGCACGCCCGGCAGGTTCAAGTTCTCGCGGCCGATGACCGACCGCCCCGGTCTGGATTTCAGTTTCAGCGGGCTCAAGACCCAGGTGCTGCTGGCCTGGCGCGACAGCGACCAGAGCGATACGACCCGCGCCGACATCGCGCGTGGTTTCGAGGATGCGGTGGTCGACACTTTGGCGATCAAGTGCGAACGCGCATTGCAGGCCGCAGGCTGCGAGGTGCTGGTGGTGGCCGGCGGCGTGGGCGCGAACAAGCGTTTGCGCGCGCGCCTGCAGGCGATGGCTGCGAAGCTCGGTGGTCGCGTCTGCTTTCCGCGCCCCGAACTGTGCACCGACAACGGCGCGATGATCGCCTTCGCGGGGGCGCTGCGGCTCGAAGCCGGGCAGCGGAGCGATGCCGCAGTGCATGTCGCGCCGCGCTGGGATATGGCGACGCTCACGCCGTTGGCATGATCGATGGTTCGAGCGGTGCTGTTCTGCAGGGGCGGCGCAAGCCGCGACGAATAGGGGCCATCTTCCTGCGGTCATTCGCGGCTTGCGCCGCTCCTACAGGGCTTCGGTTACGATTGACGATTATCTACTGCATCATCTTCACGCCATGGACAAAGTCTTCATCGAGGCGCTCGAAATCGAGACGCTGATCGGCATCTACGACTGGGAGCGCCGCATCCGCCAGTCGCTGTTGTTCGACATCGAAATGGCGTTCGACAACCGCAAGCCGGCGGCCAGCGACGACATCGCCGATACGCTGAATTACAAGGCGGTGAGCAAGCGGCTGGTCGAATATGTTTCGGCTTCGTCGTTCGGGTTGGTGGAAACGTTGGCGGAGCGCTGCGCGGAGATCATCCTCGACGAATTCGCGGTCTCGCACGTGCGCCTGAAACTCAGCAAGCCCGGCGCGGTGCGCGGCGCGCGCGCGGTGGGCGTGATGATCGAGCGCAGCAGACCTTGAGCCTTCGCTTCTGATGGGCAGGGCTTATCTCAGTCTGGGCAGCAACCAGCAGCCGGAAGCGAATCTGCGCTTGGCGTTCGCTGCACTGCGCGCGCGTTTCGGCGAAGTCATCGCATCGGTGGTCTACCGGTTTCCGGCGGTCGGTTTCGACGGCCCAGATTTCCTCAACGCAGCGGCGGTGATCGAGACCGACCTCGATCCGTTCGCGCTCAACGACTGGCTGCACGCGCTGGAAGATGCGCACGGACGCGACCGCAGCGGGCCACGCTTCGGCGACCGGCCGCTGGATATCGATATCGTGTTCTACGACGATCTGGTGCTTGAGGGAGCAGGGCATTTGCAGTTGCCGCGCGACGAACTGAAGCATGCATTCGTGTTGAAACCTTTGGCCGAGATCGCGCCGGACTTCGTCGATCCGCGCAGCGGGCGGACGCTGGCGGCGCTGTGGGCCGATTCGCCCGAGCGCGACGTGCCGTTCGTGCCCGCATTCGATCCGAACGTCGGCGAGTGACTTCCGTCATCGGTGAGAGGTGACTTCCAGCGCTTGTCGATCATGACCGTTCGCCCCACGATGGCGCCTCCATACACCGTGTCCCGGGAGGACGCAGGCGATGTTCGAGAAATTTTCGCGCAGTTGGGGTCTGGTCAAGGCGAGTGCGTCGGTGCTGCGCGCCGACAAGGAACTGATGCTGTTCCCGATCCTGTCGTCGTTGGCCACGCTGCTGGTGCTGGCGACGTTCGCATTGCCGGTGTTCGCGCTGAAATTGTTCGCCGATGGTTTCAACGTGTTCGGCGCGGTGATCGGCTTCGTTTTCTATTTCTGCCAGTACAGCGTGATCGTGTTCTTCAACAGCGCGCTGGTCGCGGCGGCGACGATCCGGCTCGAAGGCGGCGATCCGACCTTCTCCGACGGTATCCGCGCGGCGAAAGCGCGATTGCCTGCGATCCTCGGCTATGCAGCGATCGCGGCGACGGTCGGTGTGCTGTTGCAGTCGCTCAAGAACCGCGACAACAACATCATCGTGCGGATGATCGGCAGTGGCCTGGGCATGGCGTGGACGCTGGCGACGTTCCTGGTGGTGCCGGTGCTGGTCAATCGCGAGATCGGCCCGATCGATGCCCTGAAGGAAAGCGTCGTGCTGCTGAAGAAGACCTGGGGCGAGAACGCGATCGGCAATGTCGGCATCGGCGCCGCGTTCAGCCTGATCACGACGTTCGTCGTACTGCTCGGCATCCTCGCGACCTTCCTTGCATGGCAGGTGTCGATGGCGCTGGGGATCGGTGTCGCGGCCGTGTTCCTGATCGGCGTGCTGGTGTTGGGCGTGACCCAGGCGGCGCTGAGTGGCATCTATTCGGCCGCGCTGTACCGCTATGCGGTGTCGCACGAGGCGCCGGCTGAATTCTGCGGAATGGCGCTGGAGTCGGCATTCGCGAAGAAGTGAGTCGTGCGGGCCGTCCGGCGCAATGCCGGACGGCTCAGCCGTCGAGCATCCGCCCGCCGTCGACCCGGATCACCTGTCCGCTGGTGTAGCCCGCGCCCTGTAGCAGCCAGCGCACCGCATCGGCGATCTCTTCCGGTGTGCCAATCCGTCCCAAAGGCGTTCGTGCGAGCAGCGCGGTCTTCGATGCCTCGGCTTTGCCGTCTTCCGGCCACAGGATCGCGCCGGGCGCGATCGCGTTCACGCGGACCTCGGGCGCCAGTTCCAGCGCCAGCGCGCGCGTTCCTGCGAGCAGCGCGGCCTTGCTCATCCCGTAAACCAGGTGGTCGCGCAACGGACGCTCGGCGTAGATGTCGGTGAGGTTGACGATGGCGCCGCGCGCAGCCTTCAGATGCGGCGCAGCGGCTTGGGCGAGAAGGATCGGCGCACGGGTGTTGATCAGGAACTGCGCGTCCCAGTCCGCAGGCGTGATGGTGCCCAGCGGTGTCGGTGAGAACGCGGACGCGTTGTTCACCAGCGCGTCGAGCCGGCCGAAGTGGCCCACCGTGTTGGCGACCAGCTCGGGCAGGCGGTCGTATTCGGCCAGATCCGCTGCCCACGCGACGGCACTGTTCGCGCGGATGGCGTTCAGGTCGGCGATCAGTGCGCGCATGTCTTCGGCCGAATGCCGGTAGTGCAGGGACACGTCGTAGCCGGCGGCGTGCAGGTGACGCGCGATGGCGGCACCGAGGCGACGGGCGGCGCCGGTGATGAGGGCGACGGGGCGGGGCTGGGGCATGTCGGGAATACCGGGAAGCGATTGCGGGCCATTTGACCATAGTCAAGGGGCGTGCTCATGCGCCGGCGCATGCTCGCCGCAGTCCATCGTGGAGTCGCGTCATGCATCCCATCGTCGTTGAACTGTTCACCAAGCCCGTCGGTTGGATGACCCTCGGTGGTATCGCCTTCATGATCGTCATGGGCCTTTACATCTGGTGGTTCGCGCGCAAGAAGATGCGCGAGGAAGAGAGCGGCGGCTGAAAGTCCGCAAACTCCCGGAGATCGAAGCCCGGCAGGGTTCGGGATTCGTTATCCTGTGCGGCCACCGCAATGGAGTTGCCGCATGCTGACCGATGACGATCTTGATCCCGATGTCTTGGCGCACAGCGAGCGGCTCACGGGGTTGATCCACGATCAGATCGCGAGCAACGGCGGTGCGCTTCCTTTCTGGCGGTTCATGGAGTTGGCGCTGTACGCGCCGGGGCTCGGCTACTACAGCGCAGGCGCCACCAAACTCGGCCCCGCCGGCGATTTCGTGACTTCGCCCGAGTTGGGGCCATTGTTCGCCGAATGCGTGGCGGACGCCTTGGCGCCGGTGCTGCGTCCACTCGGGGAGGATGCGGTGTTCCTGGAGATCGGCGGCGGCAGCGGTGCCTTCGCCGAGGCGGCGATCGAGCGACTGCTCGCGCTGCAGTCCATGCCCGCGCGTTACGCCATTCTCGAGCCCAGCGCCGACCTCCGCGAACGCCAGCAGGCGCGTCTGCGTGCCCGGTTCTCGCCCGAGGTCTTCGCACGGGTCGAGTGGCTGCAGTCGCCGATCAATACGCGTTGGAACGGCGTGCTGTTCGCGAACGAAGTGATCGACGCGTTGCCGACGTCGCGATTCGCCGTGATCGAAGGCGAGATCTACGAAGAGCACGTCGCATTGGACGCGCAGGGCGGTTTCGTGCGCATGGATCGTCCGGCCGATGCGCTGTTGAGCGCGGCGGTGCGCCATGTCGAACGCCAGTGCGAAGGCAAATTCAAGAACGGTTATCGCTCCGAGGTGCTGCCGCAACTGCCGTACTGGCTGCAGGCGGTGATCGGCGGGCTCGATACGGGCGCGGTGCTGTTCGTCGACTACGGCTATCCGCGGCGCGAGTATTACGACCCGCGCCGCGAAGACGGCACGCTGCGCGCGTTCCATCGTCATCGTCTGGTCGACAATGTCTTCGCCCGGGTCGGGCTGCAGGATGTCACGGTGTCCGTCGATTTCACCGCGCTCGCCGAAGCGGGCACCAGCGCCGGCTTTGAATTCGCGGGTTACTGTTCGCAGGCCGGTTTCCTGATCGGCAACGGTCTGGAACAGCGTCTGGCGGAGCACGAAGGCCACGCCGCCGACGACATCGCGCGGCATGCGCTGCGTCAACAGGTCAAGAAGCTGACCTTGCCGGGCGAGATGGGCGAGCGCTTCCAGGCGATCGGCTTTGCGCGCAAGTCGAGTCTGGCGCACGCATTCGTCGCCGGCGATCTCAGCTATCGTCTCTGAGCGCACGCGATGTCTCGACGCCGCATCGGCCGTTCGCTGAAGCCTTTCCGTTACCCGCTGCTGTGGTCGGGGCTGTGGTGCGTCGCGGTCGCGACTGTCGTGGTGTTTTCGCTGTTGCCGGGCTCGTCGCTGCAAACGCTGCCGACGATGAACGACAAGCTGGAACACTTTTTCTCCTACGCGGTGCTGTCCGCAGGCGCAGTGCAACTGTATCCGCGCTGGCGCTCGTTGCTGAGCGTCGGCATCGCGCTGGTGTTGATGGGCATCGGCCTGGAGTACGCGCAGGGCGCATTGACCACCGACCGGATGATGGACGGGATGGACGCGCTGGCGAATACGCTGGGCGTGATCGCGGGATTCGCTACGCAGCTGACGCCATGGCGCGATCTGTTGCTGCGAATCGATAATCGCCGAACGGAATAATCCTTCGTGTGGGAGCGGCGGAAGCCGCGACAGGCGATGGAAGTACTTGCTTCAGCGTCGTTGCTTACCGTTGCGGTGTTCGAGCTCGCCGGATCGCATCGATCCGCGCCACCCGCAGCGCTTCGCCCAGCGCAGGGCCTTGCAGGCCTTCGCGCATGACATCCGCGCCGCGCACCGACTGCGCCGCCGCATGCAGTTTCAACAGTTCGGCGGCCTGCGGATAGTCGGATTCCGACATGCCGCCGCGCCCCCGTTTGTCGGCTTCGCAGACATTCGCGAGCAGTACGATCCGCTGCGGCAGGCGGAAGCCGTCGTTGCGCGCGATCAGATCGTGGATGCTGGCGCTGCGCAGTTCAAACAAGCGATGCACGTTGAGATGTTCGCGGCAGGCGGACAGCGCCAGATCGCGATGCGCAACCGGTACTTTCAGCCGCGCGCACAGATCGCGCACCGGGTCGAGGCCGCGCTGTTCGTGCAGGATGTGCTTCGGTAGCTCATCGCTGGGCGTCAGCGCCTTGCCGAGATCGTGGGTGAGCGCGGCGAAACCGACCAGATCGTCGCCCGGTGCGATGTTCGCGGCCATGTCGCAGACCATTTCGGTATGCAGGCCGGTATCGATCTCCGGGTGGTACTCGGCACGCTGCGGGATGCCGTAGAGCGCCTCTACTTCGGGCAGCACCACCGCCAACGCGCCGCAGTCGTGCAGCGTGCGCAGGAAGGCGGACGGACGCGAGCAAGCCAATGCACGCGACAGTTCCTGCCAGACGCGCTCGGGGACGAGATCGGCCAGTTCGCCCGCCGCGACCATTTCGCGCATCAGCGCCATCGTTTCCGGCGCCACCGTGAACCCGTGCGATGCGAAGCGGGCCATGAACCGCGCCGCGCGCAGCACCCGCAGCGGATCTTCGACGAAGGCCTCGCCGACATGGCGCAGGATGCGCGCGTCGAGATCGCGCTTGCCGCCGTAGGGGTCGACGAGCGTGCCGTCGGTCGCTTCGGCGATCGCATTGATGGTGAAATCGCGACGGATCAGGTCGTCTTCCAGCGTCACCGTCGGTTCGGCATGGACCACGAAACCGCGATGGCCGCGACCGGATTTGCGTTCGGTGCGCGCCAGCGCGTATTCCTCGCCGGTCTGCGGGTGCAGGAACACCGGGAAGTCCTTGCCGACGGTCTTGAAGCCTGCCGCGAGCATCGAGTCCGGGGTTTCGCCGACCACGACATAATCCTGGTCGCCGCACGGCAGGCCCAACAATTTGTCGCGGACCGCGCCGCCGACGAGATAGGTCTTCATTGCAATCGTTGTTTCGATAGGGTCGTGATCATTTCGGTGCGTGCTGCGCCAACAGCGCGATGATCTGCTGCGCGCCGGAGTTGCGGCCGAGATGCAGTTCGATCGGCGCCGCCTGTCCCGACAGCCAGATCCGCAGTTCGGCTTCGAGATCGAAATGGCCGGCGGTCTCGAGCGAGAACATCGTGATCGCGCGGTAGGGAATGCTGCGATACTCGGTTTTTTTTGCGGTCACGCCCTGCTTGTTGACCAGGATGACGCGACGGTCGGTGAACACGATCAGGTCGCGGATCAGCGCGAACGCGCGCTGCAGGGTTTCGCCTGGCGCGAGCAGCGGCGCGAATTCCTCTTCGAGCTTTTCCACCGGCTTTTCGCCGGCATGGCCCAGCAGGCCGTCGAGCAATCCCATGGCGATATCCTCGTTTGGATGTGGTAGCGGCGGAGTGTGGATTATGCGGCGGCGCCAAGGATTTCGGGCAGTTTGCCGCGTACATCGGTCGGAGTGATGCCGAGTTTCGGAAGCCCGTTGTCGTCGCTGGTCGAATCGCGCTGCAGCGAACGCCAGTTGTCGCGACTGATCGGTTTGCCCGGCAGGTGTTCGCCGACTTCCGCCTGCACGCGGCCGAAGACATCCGGCAGCGGCACGACGAAACGGGTCCAGCCTTTCGTCCGTGCGGTGAGGCGCACGATCTCCGCCAGCGTCATCACCTCGGGTCCGACCAGATCGTAGCTTCCGGCGACCGTGGTGTCGTCATCAAGTGCGCGGAGAAAGGCGTCGACGACATCGCCGATCCAGACCGGCTGGAAGCGGGCATCGGCGCGGCCGATCGGCAGTGCGGGTGCGAAGCGCAGCAACTGCGCGAAGCGGCAGAACAGTCCGTCGCCCGGACCGGCGATCACCGAGGGGCGGAACAATGTCCAATCGAGCGCGGACGCGCGGACCAGCGCTTCCACTTCGCCGCGCGCCTTGAGGTAATGGCTGTCGCCGTCGCCCGCGCGCAGTGCGCTCATCTGCAGCAGCCGGCGCACACCAGCCGCCTGCATTGCCGCGAGCATGGTTTCGGCAAGTTCGACATAGACCCTGTGGAATCCACGGCCGTCGTCGCCGCGCTCGTTGAGGATGCCGACGAGATTGATCACGGCATCGGCGCCATCGAAGGCATTGCTCAGGAACTCGGCATCGAACACATCGCCGACCAGCGGCTCCGCGCCTGCGGGAATGCGTGCAGCAGCCTCTGCGTTGCGCGACAACACCCGGACTCGATCGCCCCGCGCGAGCAGGCGTGCGACCAGCGCACGGCCGACGAAACCGCTGCCGCCGAGGACAACGGTCGTGCGCTTCATCGCTGCGTTCTGCGCGGTGGCGCTGGTGCAGCGGCAGGTGCGGCGGCCGGCGGCGACGGCAGATCCGGCGGCAGTGGACAGACGAATTTCTTGCGCGTATCGACGATGCGTCCGGCGAGACGGTCGGTGATCGGCATCGCGTTGCCGTTGAGCCGCCAGTCGTAGATCACGCTGAAGGCGAGGATACGTGCTACGTAATCGCGGGTTTCCTTGTAGCTGACGGTTTCGATCCAGAAGTCCGCATCCATCTCCGGGCGCTGCGACTGCCAGCGCGCCACCGGCGCGGGTCCGGCGTTGTAGGCGGCGATGGCGGTGTAGGTCATGCCGTACTTGTCTTCGAGCTCGCGCAGATAAGCGGTGCCCAGACTGATGTTGAATTCGGGTTCGTACAGACTCTCGCCGCCGCGCCACGGCAAGCCCAGGCGTTTCGCGATGCCGGCGCCGGTGCTGGGCAGCACCTGCATCAGCCCGCGCGCATCGGCGTGGGAACGCGCCTTGGGATTGAACACGCTTTCGGCGCGGATTTCGGCCGCGACCCAGGTCGGGTCGATGTTGTGCTTCGCGGCTTCGCGCCGGATTGCGCTGTCGTGATGCAGCGGGAAGCGCAGTTCGTACAGCCGCGATTCTTCCGGATACGATTTGCCGCCGACATTGATCAGGCCGAAGACGCCGCGATCGAACCAGCCGTTGTCCTGCGCGATACCGACAGCGATCCTGCGCTGCTCGGGCGTGAACCGCGCGAGTGCGTCGTTCCACTCGCGTTCGGCCCAATTGGCGCGCTCCAGCCGATACAGCTGCATCGCGCGCACCATCGCCGGGTCGCGCGCGACAGCGGTCTTCGCGGCAGCATCGGTTTTCAGCGTCCATGGACACAGCGCGTACGGCGCACCGATGCGGTCGGCGGCCAGAAAGCCGTGGAATTCCGGCTTGTTGGCCGCGTCGCGATACAGCGCCGCTGCGTTGTTTTTGTCGCCGCCGATTTCGAGCAGACGCGCTTCGAAATAGCGCCAGCGCGAATCGCGGCGCTGTTCCGGAGCCATCTTGCGGATCGCAGCGAGCGCGGCGCTCCAATCCGAGCGTGCCATCGCTTCGCGCACCCGCCATTCGTGCAGTCGCGCGTCGTAGGCGACATCGGGCACCGCGTTCAAGCGGCGCGCCGAATCCGGCAGATAGGACGCGACGGTCTGCAGTGCGGCCTGATACAGCGCGCGCCCGCGCTCTTCATCACTCAGGCCGAGCGCATTCGCGAATTTCGGCAGCGTGGAGTCCACCGACTGCGGCTGCGATTTGGCGAGCCGGGCGAGGCCGTACGAGGCGATCAGGCGGCTGCGCGGCGTCTTCGGCCAGCTCAGCGCGCGATCGTGGACGGATTCGGCGAAGGCCGCGTAGTCGTTCGCCAGCGCGAACTCTTCGGCAGGCAGACCACGTGCGGCGGCACGCATGACGCCGGGCTGCGATTCGGCGGCGGCTTTTTCGATGCGCTCCCAACGCAGGGCGGGTTCAAGCCCGCCATTGGCGGCAAGCACCGCCATCGGCGCATCGCATTCTTTCGGCAGCGATTTGCCGGTGCTGCGCCAGAGCGCCCGGGCGTCGGCGGTCCAATCGGCGCCGGTCGCGCCCAGCGCCTGGCGGGCGTTGAGTTCGGCGCAGCGCAAGGAGGTGCTTTTGATCGATGCCGACCAGGCGCTGCGGTAGCTGGGCCAATCCTCGCGCTTGGCGAGCACCGCCAGCCACTGTTCGCGGAAGGTTTCGGCCACGGTCTGGCTGCGGTAGCGGTTCAGGAACGCCTGGCCGTCGGCGGCAGGCAGGGTGTCGATGGTTTTGCGCAGGCTGGCGTATTCGACCCAGCCGGCGAGCGGATGATCGGCCGGCAGCGGCGCAGTTTCGGGCTGGCCACGCTCGGCGGCGTCCAGCGCGGCCCGGGCTTGGCCAAGCGTGGGATCGTAGGTCTGGGCGGTGCAGGCGGCCGGCGACAGGGCGGCCAGCAGGCCGGCGAGGGCGGTGGGGTGGGGAATTCGCATGCCGGGGACTATAGCGAAGCCGGGTGAACAGGTCAGTTGCGGGGCGTGCCGGAAGCCCCGATCACCACCGGCACCTTGCCCCGGCTTCACAATTTGTTTACAAAGTGCCGGTACCGCCCACGGAAGGGGGCCAACGGCGGTGGCAAGCGCTTTCACCTACAAATAAATATGGAGAGAACCCAATGAACAAGCTGCGCCGTAATCGCCTGACGGCCGCTGTCCATCTGACCTTGTTGCTTGCGCTGCCCGGCCTCGCCGCAGCGCAGGACAGCCCGGAAGAGAACACGCTCGATACCATCAGCATCACCGGTACCCGCATCAAACAGACCAACGCCGTGACCGCACAGCCGGTCTACGTGCTGGACCGCGCCAAAATCGAAGAGACCGGGCTCGCCAGCGTCGGTGAGCTGCTGCAACAGCTCAGCGCCAGCGGCAAGGCGCTCAACGCCAAGTTCAACTCTTCCGGCAACTTCGGCTATCCGCCGGACGGCGGCGGCATCGGCGCCGGTTCCGCCCAGGTCGATCTGCGCAACCTCGGCTCGCAGCGCGTGCTGGTGCTGGTCGACGGCATCCGCTGGGTCAACGAGTCCTCGGCCTCCGGCGTCAGCGGCAGCGCCGACCTCAACACCATCCCGCTGGCCATCGTCGAACGCATCGAAGTGCTGGAAGACGGCGCCTCGGCGATCTACGGCTCCGACGCCATCGCCGGCGTGGTCAACATCATCACCCGCAAGAATTTCGACGGTGCCGAAGTCCACACCTACTACGGCGAATACAGCCGTGGTGGCGAGACCAAGGACGCGTCCTTCACCTTCGGTACCGGCGGTGATGGCTGGACCGCGATCCTCGGCGGCAGCTTCTACAAACAGGATCGCATCAGCTCGGGCACGTGGGACCAGGCGTCCTACCCGGTGCCCGGCGGTGGCCTGGATTTCGGTAGTTCCGGTACTCCGCAGGGCCGTTTCAGATTCACCGACCCCAGCGGCACCACCACCTACAACATCACCCTCAACCCGGGTACCACGACGCCGGTATTCGTGCCGGGCAATCCGAACGGCGGCACCTACAATGTCTTCGACAGCTCGGATCGCTTCAATTTTGCGCCGTTCAACCTGTTGTTGACCCCGAGCGAGCGCAAGTCGCTGTTCGCCAGCATCAATATCGATCTGAGCGAAAACACCCGCCTGCATGTGAAAGGGCTGTTCAACAACCGCGTATCGACCAATCAGGCCGCACCGGAACCGATCTTCGTCGGACCGGGCGCCGGCACTGGCGGCATCGCCGACACCATTTCGATCCCGGCGAATCACCCGTACAACCCGTTCGGCTTCGCGCTCGATGCCAATTCGAACTTCATCTTCATCGGCCGCCGTCCGCTGGAAGTCGGTCCGCGCCTGTTCACCCAGAATGTCGATACCTGGTATTTCAACGCGGGTCTCGACGGCCTGATTGAGGCCGGTGATCGCACGTACGGCTGGGATGTGAACTACGTGCACAGCCGCAACTCGGCCAGCCAGCGTTTCACCAACGGCTACAACATCGGCAAGATCAAGATCGCGCTGGGTAATCCGGCGGTGTGTGCCGCGACGCCGGGTTGTGTGCCGCTGGATCTGTTCGGTGGTCAGAGTCGCCCGTTCACCCAGGCGATGATCGATTACATCCGGACCGATCAGCGCGACGCCAGCACCCAGGTGTTGGACATCTTCTCGGGCAATATCACCGGTGATCTGTTCAACATCGCGGATCGCACCGCAGGTTTCGCCGCCGGTGTGGAACACCGCCGCTATCAGGGCGACTTCAATCCGGATCCGCTGCGCCAGACCGGCGAGTCGCAGGACTCGTTCGCCTCGGCGGTGTCGGCCGAGTACAAAGTCAGCGAAATCTACGGCGAATTCAACTTCCCGGTACTCGCGACCCTCGATCTGACGGCCGCGATCCGCTATTCGGACTACTCCACGTTCGGAAGCGCGACCACCGGTAAAGCGGGCTTCCGCTGGCAGCCGATCGAAGACCTGGTGGTCCGTGGCACGTATTCGCAGGGCTTCCGCGCGCCGAACCTCGGCGAGCTGTACGGTCTGACCCAGTTCGGTGCGACCTTGGTCGATCCCTGCGGTCCGACCAACCAGATCGTAGTCGATACCACCAATGGCATCTCGCCGGGTCTGGAAGCGGCATGCGTGGCGGCGGGCGTGCCCAACAATTTCGAACAGGCCAACACCCAGATCACCACCTTCACGGGCGGTAACGCGAATCTGGATCCGGAAGAGTCCGACAGTTTCACGTTCGGTGCGGTCTACAGCCCCGGTTGGGCCGAAGGTGCCGCGTGGTCGCGCAAGCTCGATGTCGAGCTGAGCTACTACAACCACAAGATCGACGGCGCGATCCAGGCCAACGATCTCCAGGCGTTGCTGGACACCTGTTACATCCAGCAGAACGGTACCGGCGCTGCCTGCTCGCCGTTCACCCGCATCTCCAGCGGCGACCTGAGCCCGCCGAACAACTTCCTCTCCAACCTGGGCCGCGTCGAGACCGATGGTGTCGACGTCAAGCTCAACTGGTTGAGTCCGGAATGGGGCTTCGGCGGTCTCAGCGCATCGCTGCAGTCGACCTTCGTCAACGACTACAAGGCGGTCGACGCTGCGGGCAACGTGTCCTCGCGTGCCGTCGGCATCGAAGTCAGCGACAGCGCCATCCCGGAATGGCAGTCGAATGTGCAGTTGGGCTGGCATCGCGGCAATCTCGATCTGAACTGGACCTCGCGCTACATCAGCAGCGTCAAGGAAACCTGTGCGGGCCTCGAAGGCTTGCCGGGTTGCGATGGTGTCGATTTCAACACCC
>CAZGBA010000033.1:0-38463 GCA_964523435.1 uncultured Xanthomonas sp. | reverse complement strand
AGGTCAACGCGCTGGGCATCGGCGCGCAGGGCCTGGGCGGGCTGACCACGGTGCTCGACATCAAGGTCAAGGACTACCCGACCCACGCCGCCAATCTGCCGGTAGCGATGATTCCGAACTGCGCCGCCACGCGTCACGCGCATTTCACTCTCGACGGCAGCGGCCCGGTGATGCTGGACCCGCCGTCGCTCGCCGATTGGCCCGAACTCACCTACGACGCCAGCAACGGGCGCCGGGTGAATCTCGACACCGTCACGCGCGAAGACGTGACCAGCTGGAAGCCGGGCGACGTGCTGCTGCTCAACGGCAAGCTGCTGACCGGCCGCGACGCCGCGCACAAGCGCATGGTCGAGATGCTCGACAAGGGCGAACCGCTGCCGGTCGATTTCAATGGCCGCTTCATCTATTACGTCGGCCCGGTCGATCCGGTGCGCGACGAAGTGGTCGGCCCCGCCGGCCCGACTACCGCCACGCGGATGGACAAGTTCACCGAGCAGGTATTGGCGCAGACCGGACTGCTGGGGATGGTCGGAAAGGCCGAGCGCGGCCCGGCCGGCATCGATGCTATCAGGAAACACCAATCGGTCTATCTGATGGCCGTCGGTGGCGCCGCATATCTGGTGTCGAAGGCGATCAAGGCTTCGCGTGTGGTCGGTTTCGCCGATCTGGGTATGGAAGCGATCTACGAATTCACGGTCGAAGACATGCCGGTGACCGTCGCTGTCGACTCCACTGGCGAGTCCGTGCACAAGACCGGCCCGCGCGAGTGGCAGGCGAGGATCGGCAAGATTCCCGTGGCGATCGAGTAAGGCTGGTCTGCGAGGCCAACGCCCGTCGGATCAGATGCCGCGGAAATAGATATCCACGTAGTCGGTCGCCGGGTCGCAGGGGTTGTCCATCTCCTGCATCCGCCAATACTTTCTCGTGCCTTTGGTCTTGAATGTGAAGGTGCCGCTGCGCTTGCATTCCGCGCCATCGGCGATGTGGTTGACCCGCGTCGTGATATCGCCCGTGAATACGAAACCGTCTTTGTTTGCAGAGACGATCTTCCCTTCGATCTTCAGGTAATCGCCGAGATTACCCTCGCGGCCCGTTTGTTCGCCCGCCACCGACAGGCTGTCGCCCCGGTCTTCGATCGACACTTTTCCCGAGCGGGTCAGATCGTCCCAGCCCAGCCATTGCAGCGTGAGCCGATGTTCGCCGACCAGTCGCGCGCGTGCGGCGGCATCCAGGCCCTTCGCGGGCGTCGCGGCCGACGCCAGAGCGCAGATGCCGGCGAGGGCGACGCCGAATGCGAAATTGCATGTTTGACGCATGTTGGAATGATTCCTCTGTGACGGTGCAACTTGTGACGATGCGAATGCGGATGTCTGCTGATCCGGGCTGCGATCGGCGATCATGGCCGGGGCGTCTCCGGCTGCAGCAGATTCTGCCCGGCGACATCCGCGCGCGCCGCCGCGACCTGCACGTCGATGTCGCGATTGACTGACGTATCAACGCCGTTTTCTGGTTCGCTGATCGCCTCGATCTCCAGCGCATCGCGCTGGCGCGAAGTCACGATGTGGTAGATCGTCCGCGGCGCCTCGATGCCTGCATCCGCGAATGCGGATTTGACCTGGCGGATCGCTTCGCTGCGCACCTTGCCCAGATCGGTCTCGCGCTGATCGACCCAGCCGAAGAAACGCAACTGAATGCCGGCGGCGCCGAATTCGACGACGACCCACGAAGGTGCCGGATCGTCCAGTACGCCCTCGATCTGCGCGATCGCGGCCATCGCCAGCGCCTGCGATTCCCGGATCGACTGGTTGCCGTCGATCAGCATGCTGAAATCGAAGCGGCGCTTCGGATTCTTGCTGTAGTTCAGCACCACCGACTTGAACACCAGACTGTTGGGCAACTGCAGATGGTTGCCGTCCATGGTCATCAACACCGTCGCGCGCGAATTGACGGAGATCACTTTGCCTTCGCGGTTCTCGATCATCACGTGATCGCCGGGCTCGAACGGCCGACGCACGCTGAGCAGGATGCCGGCGATGTAGTTTTCGGCGATTTCACGGAAGGCGAAGCCCAGTACCAGGCCGACGACACCAGCGGAGCCGAGCACCGCGCCGACCACCGAAGTCAGGCCGATCAGATCGAGCGCGATCAGCACCGCGATCAGCATGATGGCGGTGCGTACGATCGTTCGCAGCAGCCCGCTCATGTACGGGTTTTGCGAGCGGATCCTGATCAGATGCAGGCGGTTGGCGATGAAGCGAGAGATCCAACTGGCGAACAGCAGCACCAGCACCGCAAGGATCAGCTGCGGTACGCGCTCCAGGAGGCGCACGAGCGCATCGTTCGCATTGCCGACCATCGCGTCGACGCATTTGCCGAGATGGCCTGCATCGCAGCGGTTGCGGATGGTGGCTTCCGCATCGACGGGGGTAGCGCTAGACGCGGCGACAGTCCCGTCGGCTTGGCCGGATTGTGCCTGCCCCGGAAACGCCGTGCCCAGCCACAGCAGGCCGCACAGTGCGATCGCGAATATCCGCTGCAGGAAGCGAGTCGATGCCGTCATACGATCAGAAATACCAGGCGAAGAAGAACAGGCCGAGCATGGCGAAGCCGAGCGCCAGTTTCGATACCACGCCCAGAACGATGCCAAACCAGGTGCCGAGGCCGACCTTCGCGGCATGGCCGACGTCGCTTTGCTCCAGCTTGCGCCGATGCAGCAGCTCGCCGATCACCGCGCCGATGAAGGGCGCGATGAACACGCCGACGAAGCCGAAGAACAACCCGACGATCGTGCCGAGCATGGCGCCGACGATCGCCAGCCGGCTCGCGCCGACGCGTTTGGCGCCCAGCGCGGTGGCGATGATATCGATCGCCAGCGACAGCAGCGTGAGCACGCCGAGGACCACAAGCGTCCACACGCCGATCCGTTCAAAGCCGTCGTTCCACGCAGCGAGCAGCATGCCGCCGAAGACGAGCGGCAGCCCGGGTAGCGCGGGAAGGATCACACCGAGGATGCCGACGACGATCAGAACGGCGGCGAGAATGTAGAGCAGGACTTGCTGATCCATGGTCGATCCGGATGCGCGGGAGGGTCGCGTATGCAGGCATGATGACACGCGATTTCAAAGGCTGCAGTTGGCGCCTGAACGACGACGGCCCGCCAAGGCGAGCCGTCGAAGTCGTGCCGCTCTCGCTGCAGCGCTTAGTTCTGGAAAGGCGTGTTCTCGGCGAAGTACTCGTGGTTATCGGCGTTGTCCACTGCATTCGTCGGGTTGGTGTTCGCAAGATTGCTCGCGGCGGCTTGGCCATAGACGTGATCGTCGGTGTCGGCCACGATGGTGAAATGGCTCATCTCGTGGATCAGCGTGCCGGCCCTGGAGTCGGTGCCGATCAGCGGCGCTCCCCAGAACGAATTGCATACGAAGATTTCGTACGGCTGATTCTTGTAGACGTAGGCGTAGTAATTCTGCGTGCAGCCGCAGTTGATGGTGACCTGGCCGCCGGTCTGATCCATCGCGGCGTCGATCGTCGTGAAGTGCTGCTGCGCGGTGGCGTAGCGCGTACTGACGTAGGCGCCGAACCAGGTGGAATAGCGCGCGCCGGTGGTGCCTGCGTTGAGGTAGCCTTTGGCGCGTTCGGTATAGGTCCGCGCCGAGAGGATGGCCTTGTCGAGTGCAGTCTGCTGGGTCGCGGTGCATGCGGCGTAACTCACGCCGATGACGTCGGACAGCTCCGGATTGGACGGCAGCACCGGACGGAGACGGCCGCCGCTGGGAAGAGTGACCGGCTGGTCCAGCGTCATCCGGATCGGCGCACCCTGCGCGACCATCGGAAAACCGTTGTTCTGCCGCAGATGGATGCCGCCCGACAGCGATGCGTACTGCAGGGGCGCCGCGTAGGTGACGGTGTAGTGACCGGGTTTCGAGAGGTCGTAGGCGCTGCCCAGGGCCACGACGCTGCGATAGCTGCGTCCAGGACGCAGGATCGCGAAATCCGCTGCGGTGGGAACGCCGCGTTTGACCATCGCGCCTTCGAAACCGACTTCCTGGCCGTCGCGGCTGATCCGGAACAGATTGGAACGCTGGACTTCCGAGGGCAATTGCCATTTCGGCAGGCGTACGTTCTTGCGGCTGGTGTTGGTGAGCGTGACTTCGACCTTGTCGTCACCGAGCGAAACCACGCTGACACGCAGAGGATTGAAGGTCTTGACCGGCGGGGCGGCGGTGGCGACGGTCAACGCGCCGGCCGCGATCGCGGTCAGGGCGAGGCCAGTGCCGAGGGTGAGCGGAAGTTTGCGTGTCATCGTGGTTCCCCTGCGCGAACGGAGGCTCGCTGATCAAGGGCCCTATCATATCGATGCCGATGGGGGGCGTACACGGCCCGGCCCGTTCAGGAAACCCGGCGATTCCCTGCGGTCGCAGGGCTCCGGTGCCACAAAAAGGAACAGCCCGCCGAAGCGGGCTGTTCCGAAACGCCTGACAGCCGGTCGCTCAGTTCTGCGCCGGGGTGTTCTCGGAGAAGTACTCGTGGTTGTCGGCATTGTCCAGCGCCCGGGTCGGGTTGCTGGTCGCCAGGCTCTTGGCGGCCGCCTGACCGTAAGCCCAGTCGTCGGTGGCTGCGACCACGTTGAAGTGGCTCATTTCGTGGATCAGGGTGCCGGCCTTGGAGTCGGTGCCCGTGTTCGGAGCGCTCCAGAACGCGTTGCAGACGTAGATCTGATACGGCTGGGTCGGGTAGACGTACGCGTAATAGCTCTGCGTGCAGCCGCAATTGATGGTGATCTGGCCGGCGTTCTGGTTGATCGCGGTGCTGATGCTGGTGAAATGCTGTTTGGCGGTGTTGTAGCGGCTGGACGTGTAGGCGCCGAACCACGAGGTGTAGCGTGGACCGGTCGTGCCCGCGTTGAGGTAACCCTTGGCATTGGTGGCGTAGGTGCGCGCCGAATTCACGGCGGTGCCTGCCGACGAGGTGCGGGCCGTGGTGCAGCCGACGTAGTTGACGCCGTTGACGACGGCGGTCGGGCTCACATTGGCTTTTCTGGCTTCGGCGGCGGCCCGGTTCAGGCGTTCGGTCGGGGTTGCCGCGCCGCCTTCCATCCACAGCCGCATCGGTGCGCTCTGGGCGACCATCGGCAGACCGCTGGCCTGCTTTAACTGCGCGCCGCCCGACAGCGATGCAAACTGCAGCGGCGCGGCAAAGGTGACGGTGTAATCGCCGGTCCGCGACAGGTCGTAGGCTTCGGCGAGGTTCAGCGTGACCCGATGGCTCTGACCCGGACGCAGGATCGCGAAATCGGCGGACGTCGGCGTGATGCGCTTGATCATGCGGCCTTCGTAACGGACCTCTTCGCCGTCGTGGGTGATGGCGAACAGATTGGACTCGGCCACTGCGGACGGCAGTTGCCATCTGGGGATGCGCGCGGTCTTGCGGCTGGTATTGGTGACCGTGACTTCGACATTGCCATCGCCGAGCGCCAGCATGCCGACGCGAAGCGGGTTTGCGTTCTCGATTTTCGGTGCGGCTTCAGCTGCTGCGAAGACGCTGGCGATCGCTGCGGCAAGCACTGTCGTGACGCCGATCGTACTGATTGCGTTGAGTTTCATTCCTTTGCCCCGGATTCAAGTAATTGCCCGCGGATGCGGGCGACTCCGATCATATGTCGTAGGCGCGCCCGTATGTACGTTGTCATGCCGCGCGGAATGTGTCCGGAATCACAAACGCGAACGGCCCCGTCTTGCGACGGGGCCGTGTGTGGTCGATTGCGGTCGTTACCGGGCGACGGACGTGGTCCTCAGCGGAAATCCTGGTGGCAGCCTTTGCAGCTTTCGCCGATCTTGGCGGCGACCGCATTCACGCCCTCGCAGTTGATCGGCGGCGCGGACAGCGCGCCGTCGAGCGTGGCGCGCATGCCGCTGGCTTGTTTGACGAATCGTTCGTCGTCGCTGAGGTCCGGGAACGCGCGCTCCAGATCGTCGGACAGCGTGCGCAGCCCTTTCAGGTGCGGAATGATGTCGGTGGCGTTGCAGTGATTCTCCGCGGCCTTCGCGCCCAGTTGCTTCAGATGCCATTCCTGCACGTACATCACGCCTTCCGGGAAATGGTCTTTTCTCGCGTTCCATGCGTTCAGCGCAGCCATCAGGCCGATGGCGCCGAGCGCCGCGCCGAGCAGGAAGACGAAGAAATAGCGTCCGAAAGCGGAAGACTTGGGACGGGCTTGATCGGGCGTGGTGGACATGCGGCAACTCCGTGCGGTTTGGCGAAAACATAGCATGCCGGACCAGCGATGGTCCCGGAGCACCGGAGGCGGGCGGTCCGCTAGACTGGGCGGATGCAGCCGACAGCACTCGACGACAGCGTCCTCGACAAAAGCTGGACCGAACGGTTCGGCGGCATCGACCGCCTTTACGGCGCCGGTACGCTGGCGCGCTTTTCGCGCAGCCATGTCGCGGTGGTCGGTCTGGGCGGAGTCGGCTCCTGGCTGGTCGAATCGTTGGCCCGCAGCGGCGTGGGCCGGCTGACGCTGATCGATGCCGACGACCTCTGCGTGTCCAACACCAATCGCCAATTGCCGGCGTTGGCCGGCCAGTACGGCCGCGGCAAGGCGGAAGCCATGGCCGAGCGCTGCCGGGCGATCAATCCGGCGATCAAGGTGGAAGCGGTGGCGAGTTTCCTGACGCCATCCAACCTCGAAGACCTGCTCGGGCGCGGCTACGACCTGGTGATCGACGCCTGCGACAGTTTCCGCACCAAGGTCGAAGCCATCGCCTGGTGTCGCCGGCGCAAGATCCCCATCATCACCGTCGGCGCTGCCGGTGGGCGACTCGATCCGACGCTCGTGCGCGTGCGCGATCTCTCGCGTACCGAACACGACGCCATGCTTGCGCTGATCCGCAAGAAACTGCGTGCCGAATTCAATTTTCCGAAAACGCCGAAGCGGTATTTCAGCGTGCCGGCGATCTATTCGCTGGAGAACGTGCAGTACCCGCAGGCCGACGGTACCGTTTGCGGCCTGCGCCCGAAACTCGGCGCCGATGTGGCGCTCAAACTCGACTGCGGTGCGGGCCTCGGGGCCGCAACGCACATCACCGGCGCTTTTGCATTCGCTGCAGCGGGGAAGGCGTTGGAGATGTTGTTGAAGCTGAAGCCCGCATAGGGTGCGCCTTGGCGCACCACTTTGTATCCATCGCGAAGGGCCTGTGCGCCAAGGCGCACCCTATGCCGTCCCCAGCTGGAACAGACGCTCTGCATTCGCAGTCGTCGCACGCGCGACCAATTCTGGTTCCACGCCGCGCAATGCCGCGATGATGTCGCGCACCGTCGTCAGCCGCGCGGGCTCGTTGCGCTCGCCGCGATGTCTGCTGTCGGGCTGGTCGGGCGCATCGGTTTCCAGCAGCAGGTATTCGATCGGCAGCTGCGCGGCGAGCGTGCGCAGGCGGCTCGCGCGCTCATAGGTCACCGGGCCGCCGAGGCCGATCAGAAAGCCGAGGTCGTACAACCGCCTGGCCTGATCGGCGCTGCCCGAAAAACTGTGGATCACGCCGCGTAGCGGACCGAAGCGGCGGATCGCCGCCATCACCTGATCGACCGCGCGCCGCGCATGCACGATGACCGGAAGATCGAAATCGCGTGCAAGCCGCAATTGGCCTTCGAAAAACAGCGATTGCTGCGTAGCGTCGAGGCCTTCGACGAAGAAATCCAGCCCGCATTCGCCGACCGCCACGGGGCGCTCGCGTTCGATCCATTCGCGCAGCGCCACCAGATGCTCCTGGCGGTGTTCGATCAGGTACATCGGATGCAGGCCATAGGCCGGAAACAGCCCGGCTTCGGATGCGCACAGATCCCGCAGTTTCTCCCAACCGGCAGCACTCACCGCCGGCACGATCTGCCGAGTGACGCCTGCGGCGCGTGCGCGTGCGATGACCTGATGCCGATCCGGATCGAATTCGTGCGCATCGAGGTGCGAATGACTGTCGACGAGCATGACGCGCTGCGCGTCAGCCGACGCGTTCGCCTTCGATCGGCGGCTTGGCGCTTGGTACGGCCGGGTCTTTGCGCTTGCGGAAACTCGCCAGCAGCAGTGTGCCGATGCCGAGCAGTAATTCATCGAAGAACGGGATGAAGTCGGGCACCACCATGTCCAGCGCCCACAGCGCAGCGGCCAACATGAACAGGCGTGGGAAGCTCAGGCGACCAAGAAAGCCGAGGATCGGAGTGACGAGGGGGTTGGCCATGGCGCGGCTCCAACGATGACGAATATGGGAACGCTAGCACGCAGTGGAGCATTTGCGGGTCGCGATTCAGGGTTTTGTCATGCGCGAACGGCCGGGCTGGGGCCGGGTTCAGCATGCCGGTGCTGCAATCCCTGCCGACAGCGGGGATTCGTCCGACGGAGGTTCGATATGAACAACAATACTTTGGCCATTGCGCTCGCTTCATTGCTGGTCGGTGGCGTCGCCACTGCGGCCTATATCAACAACAGCCGTCCATCGGCATCCGACGCAGGAGTTTCCGGAATGGATCTCGCCCAGCCGGAATCTTCCGCGATGGTTGCCGAGGATCGTCCGCACGACGATGCGACCATTCCCGCCGGGGGCAAGATCGAATACGCCGAAGTGGTCGCCATCGAGCCGCTGACCAGAAGCGAAAAGTTGTACGCCACCGTGATCGGCACCGAGCCGGTGCGCGAGACCATCAACGGCAGCGCACCGCGCGAGATCTGCGAAGACGTGGCGGTGCAGGATCGCCTGCCGGAGCGCGACGGAAATGTCGGCGGAACCGTGGCCGGTGCGTTGATCGGCGGTCTGGTCGGCAATCAGGTCGGCGACGGCAATGGCCGCAAGGCCGCCACAGTGGCCGGCGCCGCCGCTGGCGGTTATATCGGTAACCGGATCGACCGCAAGCATGTGGGCGGCAAGGTCGTGACCCGTACCGAGCGCCAGTGCCGCACGGTTTCGGAGGCAACCACCAGCAGCAGGACCGTTGCCTGGAACGTGACCTACCGCAATCCGGACGGCACCACCGACACGATGCGCACCGACCGCAAGCCGGGCAGCCGCATTCCGCTCGGCACCGAAAAGATCGTGACCGGTTACGACGTGACTTACCGCTATCGTGGCGAGCAGCAGCATGTGCGCATGGACGACAAACCGGGCGCGCGCCTGCCGGTGATCAATGGCCAGGTCGTGACCCAAGTCGCTGCGGCAGACAAAAGCGGGCGCGGCTGAGCGACAGCGTTTGCGGTTTCGGGGCCCGTCCCTCGGCGGGTTTCGATCGGACGGGGCCGGAGCGATCCGGCCCCGTCTTTCGTGCCAGGCGGAACTACGGGGTGCCGGGCCGGAGTCCGCCCCGATACAATAGCGGGCTAACCCCTGACCCACGGTTCCGACATGGCCCTGCACCCCTACGATCTCTACGACGTCCGTTCCCTGCTGAGCGAAGAAGAGCGCGCGGTGCAGGACACGGTGGCGCGCTTCACCGACGAGCGGGTGCTGCCGATCATCGGCAAGGCTTTCGATGAGGGCCGCTTCCCACGCGAACTGGTCGCCGAGATCGCAGAGTTGGGGCTGCTCGGCTCGTCGCTGCCGGAACAATACGGCTGTGCCGGCCTCAACTCGGTCAGCTACGGCCTGATCTGTCAGGAACTGGAGCGCGGCGATTCGGGCATCCGCAGCTTCGTCAGCGTGCAGTCGTCGCTGTGCATGTATCCGATCTACGCCTATGGTTCCGAAGAACAGCGTCAGCGCTGGCTGCCGGACATGGCGGCAGGCAAGGCCATCGGTTGCTTCGGTCTGACCGAGCCCCACGGCGGCTCCGATCCGGCGAACATGAAGACCCACGCCAAGCGCGATGGGAGCGACTGGGTCATCAATGGTTCGAAGATGTGGATCACCAACGGCAACCTCGCCGACGTCGCGATCGTCTGGGCGATGACCGACGACGGCATCCAGGGTTTCCTGATCGAAAAGGACATGCCGGGTTTCACCGCGCAGGAGATCAAGCACAAGATGAGCCTGCGCGCTTCGGTCACCAGCGCGCTGTTCTTCGACAACGTGCGCGTGCCCGACAGCAACCGTCTGCCGAACGTGAAAGGCCTGAAGGGTCCGCTCGGCTGCCTCACCCAGGCCCGCTACGGCATCACCTGGGGGCCGATCGGCGCCGCCATCGCCTGCCTCGACGAAGCGCTGCGCTATGGCAAGGACCGCATTCTGTTCAATCGCCCGCTCACCGCCAATCAGGCGGTGCAGCTCAAACTCGCCGACATGGCCCGCCGCATCACCATGGCGCAGTTGCTCTCGCTGCAGCTCGGCCGTTTGAAAGACGCCGGCAACATGCAGCCGACCCAGGTCAGTCTGGCGAAATGGAACAACGTGCGCATGGCGATCGATATCGCCCGCGAAGCGCGCGACATCCTCGGTGGTGCGGGCATCACCACCGAGCATTGCCCGATCCGTCACGCGCTGAATCTCGAATCGGTGATCACCTACGAAGGCACGGAAACAGTGCACCAGCTGGTGGTCGGCCGCGAGCTGACCGGCATCAACGCGTTCTGATCGGCGCGAAGGACGGATCGAAATCCTCATGGCGCAGTCTCCGGTGCTCGAAACCGAACGCCTGATCCTGCGTCTGCCGCAGATCGAGGACTTTGAGCGTTACGCCGAATTCTTCGCCCACGAATCGTCGCGGATCATCGGCGGTCCGCACGCGCGCGGCGACGCGTGGCGGCGTTTTCTGCAGATGCCCGGCGCTTGGGCAGTGCAGGGGTTCGCGATGTTCTCGGTGATCGAAAAAAGCAGCGGTCGGTGGCTTGGACAAACAGGTCCATGGCGCCCCGATGGCTGGCCCGGCACTGAAGTCGGTTATGCCTTTCATCAGGATGCGCACGGCAAGGGGTATTGCACGGAAGCCTGCGTTGCGGCGATCGATTGGGCCTTCGACATGCTCGGCTGGAGCGAGGTCATCCACTGCATTTCGCCCGAGAACATCGCATCGCAGAACGTCGCCAAGCGTCTGGGGTCGCGCCATCTCGGCCCGGCCGCGCTGCCGCCGCCGCTGGACGCGCATGCGATCGACATCTGGGGCCAGACCCGCGAAGAATGGCGCGCACGACGCGCGGAGGTGAAAGGATGATCACGCTGTACGGCATGTCCAGTTCGGGCAACTGCTACAAACTGCAGCTGCTGATGGCGCAGCTCGGTCGCGCATACGAATGGGAGGAGATCGACATCACCAGCGGCGAGAATCTGTCGCCGGAGTTCCTGGCGATGAACGATCGCGGCAAGGTGCCGGTGCTGAAGCTCGACGACGGTCGCACGATGTCGGAGTCGAATGCGATCCTCCATTATCTGGCGCAGGGTTCGTCATTGCTGCCGGAAGATCCGTGGGATCGTGCGAAGACGCTGCAGTGGATGTTCTTCGAGCAGTACAGCCATGAGCCCTATATCGCGGTGTCGCGGTTCGTCCGCATGTTTCTGCCGTCCGATCATCCGCGCCGCGCATCGCTGGATGCGCTGAAGGCCTCGGGCGATGAGGCGCTGGCGGCGATGGAACGGCATCTGCATCGTCTGCCGTGGTTCGGCGGCGAGCATTACAGCATCGCCGATATCGCGCTTTTCGCATACACCCATGTCGCCGAAGACGGCGGCTTCGATCTCGGCGCGTATCCGCATGTAGAGCGCTGGATCAAACATGTGCGGATGCAGCCCGGCTTCGTGCCGATGCGCGACGCGCGGATCGACTGATTTTCACATCACAAGCACCGGCCTTCGCGCGCGAGGGCAGGGGAGACGCCATGTTCGCTGCAGTGCCCAATCCGATCCCCGCCCGCATGAAGGGCCTGAACCGCGCCGAGATCTGCGACGTCAATTTCCAGACCTTCGTACGCGAATGGGCCGGCCGCGCGCAGGCCAGGCCGGCGCCGCACGAAAACGTTCTGGATGGCAGTGCGCTCGATGCACAGGGCTTCCGCGAACTGTTCGAGTCGCAGCTGATCAGCCGCCATCTCGACTTGATGGCGCGCGTGCTGCGCGTGCAGAACAAGGTGTTCTACACCATCGGCAGCAGCGGCCACGAAGGCAATGCGATGGTCGCGCGGCTGACGCGGCACACCGATCCGGCGTTCCTGCACTATCGTTCCGGCGGTTTCATGGCCGAGCGCTTCCGCAAGATTCCCGGGATGGATCCGATCATGGATTCCGCCCTGTCGTTCGCGGCCAGCGCCGAGGATCCTGCCAGCGGTGGTCGTCACAAGGTGTGGGGCAGCAAACCGCTGTGGGTGCTGCCGCAGACCTCGACCATCGCCTCGCATCTGCCCAAAGCGCTGGGTACCGCTGTTGCGATCGATCACGCCCGTCGCATCGGCCACGCGCTGCCGATTCCCGGCGACAGCATCGCGATCTGTTCGTTCGGGGATGCCTCCAGCAATCACGCCACCGCGCAGACTGCGTTCAATGCTGCAGCATGGACCGCGTACCAGAAGCTGCCGGCGCCGGTGCTGTATGTGTGCGAGGACAACGGCATCGGTATTTCGGTGAAGACGCCGGATGGTTGGGTGGCGCGCAATTTTCGCAGCCGTCCGGACCTCGATTATTTCTACGCCGATGGCCTCGATCTCGCGGCCGGCTACGGCCAAGTGCAGGCGGCGGTCGAACACTGCCGCAGCACCCGTCGACCGACGTTCCTGCATCTGCGTACCACTCGGATCATGGGTCACGCCGGCACCGACTTCGAGATCGAGTGGCGCAATATCGATGAACTCTGCGCCGTCGAAGCCAGCGATCCGTTGCTGCGCAGCGCAGCGATCGCGCTGGAATCCGGCCTCATGTCGAAGGACGAAATTCTCGCTGTCTACGAAGAGACGCGAAAAAAATGCTTCGCGGCAGCCGAAGACGCCGATCGCCGTCCGCGCCTGACCACGCTGGACGATGTGATGCGTCCGCTGGCGCCGTACACGCCGGACACGGTCAAAGCCGAGGCGGCGCGCTTCGATTACGCCGACAAGCGTATCGACGCGTTCGGCGGCGAAGCGAAACTGCCTGAAAAGCAGCCGGCGAAGCATCTCGCTATCCAGATCAACCAGGCGCTGCACGATTTGTTCTGCAAGTATCCCGAGACTTTGCTGTTCGGCGAGGACGTGGCGCAGAAGGGTGGCGTCTACACGGTCACCAAGGGTCTGCACAAAGCGTTCGGCAACAAGCGCGTGTTCAATACCCTGCTCGACGAGACGATCATTCTCGGTCTCGCCCAGGGATACGCGAACATGGGCATGCTGCCGATGCCCGAGATCCAGTATCTCGCGTATTTCCACAACGCCTGCGACCAGATCCGCGGCGAGGCGGCGAGCCTGCAGTTCTTCAGCAACGGCCAGTACCGCAACCCGATGGTGGTGCGGATCGCCTCGCTCGGCTATCAGCGCGGCTTTGGCGGTCACTTCCATAACGACAATTCGATCACTGCGCTGCGCGACATCCCAGGCCTCGTCGTCGGCTGCCCCTCGCGCGGCGACGACGCCGCGACGATGCTGCGCACGCTGATGGCGCTGGCGAAGGTCGACGGCCGCGTCTGCGCGTTCCTCGAACCGATCGCGCTGTACATGACCAAGGACCTGTACGAAGCCGGCGACGGCCTGTGGCTGACCGACTATCCGGCACCGGATCAGGCGATGACGCTCGGCGAGGGCCGGGTCTATCCTCCAGAAGCAGGTGGCGAAGGTGACGATCTGGTGATCTTCAGCTTCGGCAACGGCGTGCCGATGAGCCTGCGCGCGGCGCGCGCGATCGAGGCCAAGCACGGCTGGAAGACCCGGGTGGTCGATCTGCGCTGGCTGGTGCCGCTCAACGATGCCTTCATCCAGGCGCAGGCCTCCGGGGCGAAGCGGATCATAGTGGTGGACGAGGGCCGCCGCAGTGCCGGCGTGGGCGAAGGCGTGATCACTGCGCTGGTTGAGGGCGGGTTCGGTCGGACTCCGCTGCGGCGGGTGGTCGGTGCCGACACCTTCACGCCGCTGGCCGGTGCGGCTTTCCTGGTGATTCCGTCGGATGAGGACATCGTTGCGGCGGCGGACGCACTGGCGGGTTGATGTAGGCATCCGGTGCCGACTCGGCAGACAGCCCTACGGCGCATTGCTACACTTGCCATTTTGTGATCCAGTTCCGCTTTCTCGCGTAAAGCACATCTGTCGGACTGACCCGATTCGAATACCTCGAACGGGCGCGGTTCAACGGTCTCGATGCTCCATCAGGAAACCCGTATGCGACTACTTGTGTCGTCGATTGTGTTGTTTTTCATGGTCGCTGCTGCGACGGCCACTGCCGCGCCTTCCAAAACAGGCGAGACCGTCTCCTCGAATGCGACGGCCATGGCTGTCTATGCGCCGCCCTACATGCTGTCGTCCAGAGCCTATCTGTCCAACAGCAATACCTGGGTCGAGCCCGGCAAGGCGCTGGCGGACGCCATCCATGACGTGGGTGCCCTGTATTTCCCGAATCTTTACTTGATTCCCGGCGGTGCGGAAAAGCGTTACGGGTTGCTGCTGGATCTGGCGCCCAAGTGGACGCCGATCGCCGGCAAGGTCCATCTGACGCTCCAGTACGATGTCTACGATGCCGCCGGCAAGAAACTGCACGGCGGCAAGATCGATCAGATCGTTCCGGTCAAGACGGGCAACTTCAATGCCGCTGCCCATAACGCGTCACGTACCGCCATCCAGAAAGTGATGACGGATGTGCAGACCCGCCTGCAGCCGGATCCAGTCAAATATCCGGATGGCGGCGCTGCTTCGAAAATCGACCCCATGTTGCTGGTCGATCATAGCGAGCCTTATCGCACCGGCACTGCGTTCTTCATCAATCGTGGCGGGCAGCTTCTGACCGCAGCGCACGTCGCGCGCGACTGCGTGTTGATCGAGGCGCGCCAAGGAGACGCGTCCTTCCCGGTCACAGCGAAGGCCGCCAGCGATCTGCTGGATGTCGCCGTGCTCGATTCCGGCCGGCCCCGCAACTCGGCTTTGCAATTCCGGCAAGGTCAGGAGATCGTGCTCGGCGAATCGATCACCAGCGTTGGTTATCCCTTGCGCGGAATCCTCGGCGACTCTCCCAACGTGACCCGTGGGAACATCAGCGCGAGCAAAGGCATCAAAGGGTCATGGGGAATGTTCCAGTATTCGGCCCCGAGCCAGCCCGGCAACAGTGGCGGCCCCATCGTTTCCGACAACGGAGAAGTGCTTGGCGTGGCGGTGACCACGTTGAGCGCGGAGTCCCTGGTCAAACGAGGCTTGATTCCGCAGAACATCAATTTCGCTCTCGATTCGCGTCATGTCGCCAAATTTCTCCGCCGCCAAAGCGTGTCATTCGACGAGATCAAGGTGCAGACAGCGGGCAGCATGCAGGTTGCCAACGAGGCTGCCTTGTCGAATACCGTCCAGCTCAACTGCTACCAATAGGCGTCCCCGATGATTCGCGAATCCATCCTGGCCGTGTGCCTGATTCTGCCGTTCGCCGTTTCGGCAGCCGAACCCGTTCCGTCGATGGCTCCGGCATCGACGAAAGATACGCCGGCCGTGCCGGTCGCACCGGCTGCGCTTCACGCATCGGTCGCGCCTTCGCCGCCCCCGCTGCCGCCCATGGATTTCCTGAGTTCGGTCGGGAGTGACGAAATCTACGCACTGTTCAAAGCCATTCCGGCGTTTTCGTCGCTCGACAATGAGCTGGTCGGAAGCCCGTTGACACTGATGGTCACGCATACCAGTCGGCCGACAGCCGGTGGTCAAGCGGCGGGGCTGCTCAGCGGGGTGCTCTCGGGCAGCACCTTGGGCATTATTCCCATCGTCAGCAATGAGCATCTGGTGATCCGCTACGAAGTGCTGCTCAACGGCAAGATACTCACCAGCTACAGTTTCGAGAAAAGCTCGACGCGCGCGATCAATCTCTGGGCCGGCGCAGGCGCTTACGACGGATTGGGGAAAGGTGCTTTCGAATGGGTGAAGTCGACCGCCACCGAGGCGGCCGCCAAGCTCGCGGTCGATCCTGCGCTGATCGCGGTCAGGGACGAAATCGATTTCTATTTCCCCGGACAGGCTGCTGATCGGGCCGATCCACCGAAGCCCTGAGCGGAAGGCCGTCCGCCCGCATGGCGGTAATCGGCGTTGCCCCGGGCGATCGGGGGAGTGCGCCCCGCATGTCGGCGCCGTGACCACAGGCGCCGGCCCGGTGTAGTATCGAACCGTCCCATGGGCATCCCGTTCGTCGGGGCCCGCCAAGCTGCCAGCTTCCAAGGAGACCGCGATGAGCCAGCAACCCCAATACGCGCACGAACCCGGACATCCCGACTACGACCAGTACATGTCGCTCAGGAGCAAGTTCGAGAAGATGCATGGCGAGAACGGCATCGACGGCCCCAATCTCAATCACAACGCCACCTCGGCGGCGCTGCGGTCCTTCAAGGAAGAGCTGGCGCGCGAAAACTCGTCGCTGGACCCGAAGTCCGGCATCGACGGCGTTGTCCTCAGTCGCGCGAACGACCGCAACAGCGATATCGATGGCAAGTACGCGATTCTCTATCAGGGCGATCCGAACAGTCCGACCGTTCGTACCCACGCAGTGCCGACGCACGAATTGACCCAGCAGGCCGAGCAGAATCTGCAGGACATCAACCGGATGAACGACCAGCGTCAGCAGCAGACGCAGACGCTGGAGCGCCAGCAGTCCCATCAGGTGACGCAAGAGCAGCAGAGCTTGGGCTCGCGGTCGTTCATCTGATTGCCGGGGTTGTCCCGGCGGTTCAGCGCGCCAGACCGTCGCGCATCGACTCGATCTTCCAGAAAGCCCCGCCCCCGGCGGGGCTTTCGTCTGTCCGGGGGGCATGCGGATCGACGGTGGTGTCCTGCCGGGGGAGGTCGATCGGCAGGATCGCCAGCGCCGTGTCGCCGCAGGCGCTGATCACGGTTCCCACCACGGCACCGTCCGTAGAGAGTTCGGCGCCGGCCGACAACGGCCTCCCGGTGCGGATCAGGGCCAAACCGCGCTTGGCCTGCCCCAGAAAGTGGGTACGAGCGACGATTTCCTGGCCGGGGTAGCAGCCTTTCTTGACACTGTAGGCACCCAGACGGTCGAGAGCGAGCTGTTGCGGCGTCCACAGCCCGGATTGGCTTGCATCGAGGCGAGGCCAGCCGTGTTCGAGGTCGGTCCTGCGCCATGTTTCCAGCGCTGTCGGGTCTGCGGGCGCCGCCACCGAGGGCCCGATCCGCAGGCTGCGGCCCAGGTGGCCGTCGCCGAGGTCGCCGCTGAAGTCCAGCTCGATCGCATCGTCGGGCTCGCCTGCCCAATGGCCGCCCGACGCCAGATCGGACGCCCGCAGCCTGCCTGCGATGCGCACGTCGTCGCGGATGCTGATCGCGACCTTGCTGCGGAACACGAAACGGCGCAATTGGCTGGCGATCGCTTCCGCGTCCGCATCCGGAAGCAGCAGCCACAACGTATCGGTATCGAGTCGGATCAACGCGAACAGGGCGATCACGCGCCCTTTGGGCGTCAGCCAGCCGTTCCAGTGCCACTCCCCGTCGCGCAGTTTGGCGACATCGTTCATGGTCTGCGCCTGGGCGAACGCGACCGCATCGCGGCCGCTCAGCGCCACTAGACGATGGTCGGACAGGGCGAACCATGAGGTGGATGGTGTTTGCGGGTTGTTCGGCATGGGGGTGGGACTTAAACTACCGAGTTCAGGAATCAGCGCAATGATAGGCGAAACCGTTCCCATTCCCGAACCCCGTCCCGACGCGACACCGACCCATGCACCCGTGCCGGAGCCGCGTACCGACGCCAAGGAGATCGGAGGCCGCGATGGCCCCGACCCGACGCGTTACGGGGACTGGGAAAAGAACGGCCGCTGCATCGATTTCTGAAACGTTTTGGAACCGCACCCCTCTCCGATCTGGGCGCAACACGAATGAGCAACCGCGCACGTCCCCTGTCGCCGCATCTGCAGATCTACAAGAAGCAGATCACCAGCGTGATGTCGATCCTGCATCGCATCAGCGGCATCGTTCTTTCCCTCGGCGCGTTCGTGCTGGCCTGGTGGCTGTTGGCGGTGGCGCAGGGCGGTGATGCCTACGACCGCGCTGCGGCATGCCTCGCTTCGCCATTCGGCAAGCTGGCGCTGTTCGGGTTCTCGCTGGCGCTGATGTACCACCTGCTCAACGGGATCCGTCACCTCCTGTGGGATGCGGGCTGGGGCTTCCAGATTCCGCAGGTCTACAAGTCCGGCTACACCGTTGCGGCGCTGACCGTGGTGTTCACGGCTGCGATCTGGTTCTTCGCGATGCGGGGTGGTGCATGAGCAAGCCTTCTTCCCCCGATTTCCGCACGCCGGTCGGCCGCGCCCGCGGTCTGGGCTCGGCGAAATCCGGTACCGGTCACTTCTGGTGGCAGCGCGTCACTGCTGTTTTCCTCGCGCTGCTCGCGCCGTGGATCCTCGGGATGATCGTCGCGCTGGTCGGCGCCGATCACGCTGAAGTGCAGGCGGCGCTGGCGAAGCCGGCGAATGCCATCGCCTTGGCGCTGTTCGCGATCAGCCTGTTCTGGCATGCGCGGCTCGGGCTGCAGGTGGTGGTCGAGGATTATTTCCATCATCGTACGACCGAGATCTTCCTGCAGTTGCTGATCACGTTCGCCTGCGCGCTGGGCGCGCTCGCCTCTCTCTACGCGATCGGCCGTATCGCCCTTCTGGCCTGACGGCTCTCAACAAGGCAGCCATGACCTCTGCATACAAGATCACTGAACACAAGTACGACATGATCGTGGTCGGCGCCGGTGGCGCCGGATTGCGCGCCACCTTCGGGCTCGCCCAGAAAGGCCTGCAGACCGCGTGCATCACCAAGGTCTTTCCGACCCGCTCGCATACAGTCGCGGCGCAGGGCGGCATTTCCGCCGCGCTGGGGAACATGGGCGAAGACGACTGGCGCTTCCACTTCTACGACACCATCAAGGGTTCGGACTGGCTGGGCGACCAGGACGCGATCGAATACATGTGCCGCGAGGCGATCCCGGCGATCATCGAGCTGGAGCACCAGGGCGTGCCGTTCAGCCGCACCGAGGACGGCAAGATCTACCAGCGTCCGTTCGGCGGCATGACCACCCACTACGGCAAGGGCACCGCGCAGCGCACCTGCGCCGCCGCCGACCGCACCGGCCACGCGATCCTGCACACGCTGTACCAGCAGTCGCTGGCGCATGACGCGCGTTTCTTCATCGAGTACTTCGCGCTCGACCTGATCATGGACGAGGACGGCGCCTGCCGTGGCGTGCTCGCGCTGGACATGGCCGAGGGCACCTTGCACCTGTTCCGCGCGCAGGGCGTGGTGCTGGCGACCGGTGGTTACGGCCGTGCGTATTTCAGCGCGACGTCGGCGCATACCTGCACCGGCGATGGCGGCGGCATGGCGCTGCGCGCTGGCCTGGCGATGCAGGACATGGAATTCGTGCAGTTCCACCCGACCGGCATCTACGGCGCCGGCTGCCTGATCACCGAGGGCGTGCGCGGCGAAGGCGGGATCCTGCGCAACGCCAACGGCGAGCGCTTCATGGAGCGCTACGCCCCGCACTACAAGGACCTGGCCTCGCGCGACGTGGTCAGCCGCTCGATGACCATCGAGATCCGCGAAGGCCGCGGCGTCGGCGAGCACAAGGACCACATCCTGCTCGACCTGACCCACCTGGGCCCGGAAGTGATCAACGAGAAGCTGCCCGGCATCGCCGAGAGCGCCCACATCTTCGCCGGCGTGGACGTGACCAAGCAGCCGATCCCGGTCATCCCGACCGTGCACTACAACATGGGCGGCATCCCGACCAATTACCACGGCGAGGTCGTGCAGTTGAAGAACGGCAACCCCGATGCGGTAGTGCCGGGTTTGTACGCCATCGGCGAAGCGGCCTGCGTGTCGGTGCACGGCGCGAACCGTCTGGGTTCGAATTCGCTGCTCGATCTCGTGGTGTTCGGTCGCGCGGTCGCCAATCGCTGTGCGGAGACGATCAAGCCGGGCGCCGCGCACAAGACGCTCGCCGGCGATGCCTGCGACAAGTCGCTGGCGAACCTCGACAAGCTGCGCAACGCCAGCGGCGGCACGTCGACTGCGGTCATCCGCGACAAGATGCAGCGCACGATGCAGAACGACGCTGCGGTGTTCCGCACCGGCGAAACGCTGTCGGACGGCGTGCGCAAGATCCGCGAGATCAATGCCTCGTTCGCCGATGTGAAGGTCAGCGACCGCTCGCTGGTCTGGAACTCGGATCTGATCGAGACTTTCGAGCTGCAGAATCTGCTGGGCCAGGCGCTGACCACGATTGTTTCCGCCGAAAACCGCAAGGAGTCCCGCGGTGCGCATGCGCGCGAGGATTTCCCGGACCGCGACGACCAGCAGTGGCACAAGCACACCCTGTGCTGGGTGGACGATGCCGGCAACACCCGCATCGACTACCGACCGGTGCACATGTACACGCTGAGCGACGATGTCGAAGTCGTTCCACCCAAGCCGCGCGTCTATTGATCCCCGTAGGAGCGACTCCAGTCGCGATTGCCCTTCAATCCACACATTCGCGGCTGACGCCGCTCCTACAAACGCCGGGATGCCGGTGAGGTAGCAGGAAACGTACGATGGCCGAGTTCACTCTTCCCAAGAATTCCAAGGTACACAAGGGCAAGCGCTTCTCTGCGCCGGCCGGCGCCAAGCGTACGCGCGAATTCAAGATCTACCGCTGGAACCCGGATGACGGCGAAAACCCGCGCACCGATACCTACGAAATCGATCTCGACACTTGCGGCCCGATGGTCCTGGACGCGCTGATCAAGATCAAGAACGAGGTCGATCCGACGCTGACGTTCCGCCGTTCCTGTCGCGAAGGCATCTGCGGCTCGTGCGCGATGAACATCGACGGCACCAATACGCTGGCCTGCACCAAGGCGATCGAGGACTGCGGCAAGCAGGAAGTGCCGATCTATCCGCTGCCGCACATGTCGGTGATCAAGGATCTGGTGCCGGACCTGACCCACTTCTACGCGCAGTACGCTTCGATCAAACCGTGGATCCGCACCCAGACACCGCCGCCGCCGGACAAGGAGCGTCTGCAGTCGAAGGAAGACCGCGCCAAGCTCGACGGCCTCTACGAATGCATCCTGTGCGCCTGTTGCAGCACCAGTTGCCCGAGCTACTGGTGGAACGGCGAGCGCTATCTTGGCCCGGCGATCCTGCTGCAGGCCTATCGCTGGTTGATCGACAGCCGCGACGAGGACACCGGCGCGCGCTTGGACGATCTTGAAGATCCGTTCAAGCTCTATCGCTGCCACACCATCATGAACTGCGCACGGACCTGCCCGAAAGGATTGAACCCGGCGCAGGCGATCGGCGAAATCAAGAAGATGATGCTGGCGCGGCAGGTGTGATCAGGTTCGCGTTCTGCGGATGGTTGCTATGCATGGTGTCGACCGCAAGTGCGGCCGCGTCGTCGGAAAGGGCTGATGTCGTTCCCAGCGCCGAAAAAATGCGGCGTGTGGGGCAAATGATGTTGTCGGCAAAGCATGCTGACATTTATACGGGTTTGCTCGATATGGCCTCGCGCAAGGCGGTCCCGGACGATGCAAACAGTATCGACATCGACAGTCAGCAGATACGTCAACGGATTTTTGATCTGCTGCCATGGAGCAAAGTCGCTGACATGTGGCAATTGGAACTTGCGCGCCGGCTATCTGCAAGTGAGATAGATGCGACCATTTCTTTCTACGAAAGTGATGCTGGCCATGCAGTTATCGCTTGCTTTGAAGCGGCTGAGCAGCGCTCAGATATTGATCATTGCGAACAGGGGTTGGCAAGACCCTATGCGCAGGCTGTCGCCAAGTTCCAAACATCTCCGAGCAGTAAGAACTTTGCGCGGAAGATGGTGGAGATGCAAGGCGTTGTAATGGAAGCTGGTGTGCGACAGGTTTTGATGGATGAGCCTGAAATTGCATCGGATGTTGCCCGGATGTGTCGGCGTGCTCCGAATGATCCGCTTTGCCAAGCACTGCCTACAGCGGCAGATCAGTATCAGGTCCGTTGATGTTTTCGAGCAGCATTGTTGCTGCCGGGGAGATTTTCGTGGTTGAAAAGCAAATTTTTTATCCCGCATTGGCGATGGTGGCATTGACATTCACCGTCCTTGCGGAGATGTTCCGCCGTCGCGTCGCGCAGATGAAGCGCGATCGCATCCATCCGCAGAAGGTGGCGACATCGCAGCAGGCGGCAGCGCTGTATACCGATGTCGCGCCCGCCGACAACTTCCGCAATCTGTTCGAGATGCCGGTGCTGTTCTACCTCGCGCTGGTGGTCGCGGCGTTGACCGCGCAGGTGTCGTCGCTGGTGCTCGGGCTCGCATGGGCTTATGTGGCCGCGCGCGCCCTTCACAGTGCGATCCATTGCACCTACAACAAGGTCATGCATCGTTTCCGCGCCTATGCGCTCAGCGTGTTCGTGCTGTTGGTGCTCTGGGTGGTGCTCGGTTACGGATTGATCGCGGGATGAGCGCGCCGTCCGCCGGCGACGCCGCCGAGCTGCAGCGGCTGCGCTGGCGCTGTCGACGCGGCATGCGCGAACTGGACCAGTTGTTCGGTCGTTACCTTGATCGTGTCTGGCTGGCCGCTTCCGCCGACGACCGCGCGACCTTCGAGCGACTGCTCGCCTGTGAGGACGACCGGCTCTGGCGCTGGTTCCTCGGTTACGAAACCGCTGAAGACCCGCAACTGCATGCGCTCGTCGAACGTATCCGCGCCCTGCCGGTTTGAAATGCGGCCGTCGCGCTGGCTGATCGGCGCGATGCTGGCGATGGCGGGTCTCGCGCCGTTCGCGGTTCTGACCTCGGAGATACCGCGTTGGGCCGCATGGCCGCTGGCGGCATGCGCCGCAGGTTACGGCGCCTACCTCGCCTGGCGCGAAGCGAGGCAGCCGGTTCGGAAGGTCGTGGTCGGCAGCGAAGATCTTGCGACCATCGATGGGCAGGTCGTCGAAGCCATGCGCGTGGATTGGCGTGGGCCGCTCGCGTTCCTTGCCTGGCGCGATGCCGATGGTCGGCTGCAGCGTCGCAGTCTCTGGCCCGACACCCTCAGCGCCGCGCAGCGCCGTGAACTGCGGCTGGCCGTTCGCGCGATCGGCGATGGGCAGTCGCCGCCATCGATGGCACCATAGCCGGCATTCGCTGCCTGGGCCGTCATGTTCAAACCCTTACCTGTCGCCATCGGTCTGCGCTATCTGCGCGCGAAGCGCCGCAACGGCTTCATTTCCTTCATCTCGCTGGCGTCGATGCTGGGCATCGCGCTGGGCGTGGCCGCGCTGATCACCACGCTTGCGGTGATGAGCGGTTTTCAGCGCGAAATCCGCGACCGCATGCTGCAGATGGCGGCCCACGCCACGGTCAGTGCCGACGGCGAACCCCTGTACGACTGGCTTCACGCCATCGACGAAGCGCGCAAGGATCCCCGGGTCGCCGGCGCCGCCCCCTATGTCGAGCGACCGGTGATGCTGCAGGGGCCGCGCGAAGAAGGCGCACTGCTGCGCGGAATCGATCCCGCCCGCGAAGGTGGCGTGTCGGTGATCGCCGACAAGATGGTGGACGGCAGTACGCTGAAGTCGCTGGCGCCGGGCGAGTTCAATATCGTGCTCGGTCGCGAACTGGCGCTGTGGCTGGGCGTGAGCGTCGGCGATACCGTGATCGTCTACACCCCCGAATTCCAGAGCACGCCGCTCGGTGCCGTGCCGCAGCTGAAGCGATTCACGGTGACAGGCCTGTTCGAGGCGGGCCACCAGGAATTCGACCGGAATCTCGCGGTCATCCACATCGCCGATGCCCAGCGGTTGTTGCGCATGGGCGATGGCGTGACCGGCGTGCGCCTGAAGCTGCACGACATGGATCTGGCATGGCAAGTGGCGCGCGATCTCGCCCTGCGCCTGCGCGGCGCGTACCGGGTCAGCGACTGGACCAGCGAGAACGCCAACATGTTCCGCGCGCTGAAACTCGAAAAGACCATGATGGCGATTCTGCTCTCGCTGATCATCCTGATGGGCGCGTTCACCCTGGTGAATTCGCAGGTGATGCTGGTGACCGACAAACAGGCCGATATCGCGATCCTGCGCACGTTGGGGTTGACACCGCGCGGCGTCATGCAGGTATTCATGGTGCAGGGGTCGATGATCGGCACCATCGGCACCGTCGCCGGCGTGCTCGGTGGCATCCTGCTCACGCTCAATCTCGAAAACATCCTTCAGGCGATCGAGCGCGTCTTCAACGTGGTGCTGATGCCCGAGGACGTCTATTACATCACCGGTCTGCCGACCGAACTGAAAGCGTTCGACGTGACCGTGATCGCGCTGGTCGCGCTGGCGATGGCCTTCCTCGCGACGCTCTACCCCGCGTGGCGGGCTGCGCGGACCGCACCTGCGGAGGCGCTGCGCTATGAGTGATCGTGAGGCGATGGCATCCGGAGATTCCATGCTCACAGATGCGGTGATCCGTTGCGAGGGACTGGCCAAGACCTATGCAGAGGGCCCGCTGCGGACGCAGGTCTTTGAAGGCCTGGATCTGCTGGTCCATCCCGGGGAGACGGTGGCCATCGTCGGTGTCTCGGGCTCCGGGAAGAGCACATTGCTGCATCTGCTTGGCGGTCTGGACATGCCGACGGACGGCGAGGTGTATGTCGCTGGACAGAAGATGAGCGCGCTTTCCGACGCGGATCGCGGCCGGTTGCGGAATCGCGCCCTGGGTTTCGTCTATCAGTTTCACCATCTCCTGCCGGAATTCACCGCACTGGAAAACGTGATGCTGCCGGTCCTGCTGAACGGAGCGCCGGTGGCGGAAGCCTCGGGGCGTGCCCGCGCGTTGCTGGAATCGGTCGGGCTGGGGCACCGGTTGGAACACAAGCCCGGCGAACTGTCGGGAGGCGAGCGCCAGCGTGCCGCAGTGGCGCGCGCGCTGGTCAACCGTCCAGCCTGTGTGCTCGGCGACGAACCCACTGGAAACCTGGATGTCAAGACCGCCGAGACGGTCTTCGAACTGATGCTGGGCCTGAATCGCGATCATGGCACCAGCCTGGTGCTGGTCACCCATGATCATGGACTGGCGCGCCGGCTCGATCGGGTGCTGGAGCTTCACGACGGGCGTTTGCGCCCACTGCGATGAGCCTTGGGGCCATCCAGATTTCCGTAGGGACTCGAATTGTGAAGACGAGTATGAACAAGATGTCCGTTCATTCTGTGATCGGCAACCGCAACAGCCGTCACAGAATGGCCGGATGATCTGCCAATAGCGCTTTTCCCCGATTTTCCGTCGATGATTTCTTGACCATTCATGCATGATCGGGATATGTTCCCCCACGTAACCATAGGGATGCGTCCCGGGTTGCCGGTCCTGCCGATCTGCCGGTCAATCGTGGGAGCGGTGCCGGTACATTACGTGGGATGAAACAGTTAAAAGGACGTCGCAGCGATTCGGTCTGTTGGTGAATGGCTGTGGCGATGATCGGTGCGAGGAGGGGGCCTGATCTGTGGTGACAACATGGATTCCGTCCAGCCGTATACGGCCGCGCCGTGTCAGGTGTCTTTTTCTTGTACAGTCCATGTCGGGGGCGCATGGCGGTTCCGGCAGTCTATCGGGCTGCATCCGTCCAGAACATGCGTTCGCTCCGTCCGTTCATGGTCGCGGGGCTGCGTTCGATTCACTCAAATTTCTCGATCTTTCTCCGGGTGGCGTGTGAAATATTCAATCTCGAAGCTTTCCAATGCGATGCTGTCCAAGTTCCTGTTCACCGCGGCGCTTGTGATGCTCCTTTCCAGTTGCGCCACACGCCCCGCGCCCGATTTCGGCGGTCGCTGGAAGACGGTCAACCGGTTTTCGGAAGAAACCCAGGCCATTCCTCTGCAGGATGCCTACCTGTTCTACGCCTCTCCGATGGACGGCACCTTGAAGAAGATGCTCGAGCGCTGGGCGCACGACTCCGATATGGTGCTGACCTATCGTCATCCGATGGATTACACCCTGTACGCTGCCGTCGCGGATATCCGCACGCCGAGCCTGCAGGAAGCGGTTTCGCAACTCAACGCCGCTTATGCGTCTCAACAGGTTTCCGTTGGCGTGAGCGGTGGCGAAATCGTCGTGCGTATTTCCTCCGGCGACGCCAGCGGCGCGACCGCGCCTTGACGCAGCTTCGACGAGCCGGTTTCGTTCCGGCCGCCGACTGCTGAGCAGTTGCGACGCGTTCGTTCCTTTCCAAATACCCGGTCACAGGCTTCAGAATGTTCGGCAAGCAGAAAAATACGCCACAAATCGACAATGCCGCCGCGAAAGGCATCAATTTCGAGGTCAGCATTGCGGACATCGCCAAGCGCAGCGAAAAGCGCGCTTGGATGATCGCGTGGGTTGCGATCTTCATGGTCCTGATCATGCTCGGCGGCTTCATTTATATCCTTCCGCTGAAGAAGGAAGTGCCTTACCTGATCATGGCGGACGCCTTCACGGGACAGGCCACGGTCGCGACGCTGCGTGGAGATTTCAGCAGCCCGAAGAGCATCACCCAAAGCGAAGCGCTCAACCGCAGCAATGTGGCGCAGTACATCATCGGCCGCGAATCCTTCGACTCCGCGATGATGGCGCTGCGGGACTGGACGCTGATCAACAGCATGTCCTCGTCGAACGTGCGTGCAGGCTACGCAGCCATCCACGCCGCCGACAATCTGGAAAGCCCCTACAAGATCTACGGCAAGGATCGCTCGATCCGGGTGAAGATTCTCAGCATCCAGCTGGATCAGAGAGGGCAGGGCGAAAATGCCCGCAAGAGCGCGACTGTCCGCTACCAGCGCTCGATCTACAACAAGAAGAACGGCGCGACCGAGCCGCTCGACAGCAAGATCGCACGGCTCGAGTTCACCTACAAAGCCAATCTGGAGATGGACGAGAAGCAGCGATACGTCAATCCGCTTGGTTTTCAGGTCACCGAATACACCGTGGACAACGACTTCGCGCCTTCGCCGCCCGCCGAAGTTCCCGTGGCAGCGCAGCAGCAGCCCGTCGCTGGCTATCCGGCGCAGCCTGGCGCGCAGCCCTATCCGGCAGGCCAGCCTATCCCGGGTCAGCCGGTTCAGGGGCAACCCATCCCCGGTCAGCCGGTTCAAGGCTATCCGGCCGCGCCTGATTTCGGCGAAGGTGGCGTACCCACAGCGCAGCCGCAGAATCCGGCGCCGCAGAATCCAGCCGTTCCTGCCGGCGCATACGCGCCGACAGGTCAGCAGCAGGCTCCGGCCGTGCAGGCCCCCAATCAAGTCAATGGAGTAGGCAACAGATGAGTCGCTTGCATCGCTCTTGCTATGCGGTATTGCTCTGCGTCCTGGCGTCGATGACGCTGGCGATGCCGGCGTCCGCACAGGTCATCGTCGAATACGAATACGAACCGGACCGGATCTACGAGGTGCGGACCGGCCTAGGCATCACCACCCAGATCGAGCTGAGTCAGAGCGAGGAAATTCTCGACTACAGCACCGGCTTCAACTCGGGTTGGGAGTTGAACCGACGCGACAACGTCTTCTATCTGAAGCCGAAGAACGTCGACGTGGACACCAACATGATGGTGCGTACCGCGACCCACTCCTACCTGTTCGAACTCAAGGTCGTCGCGACCGACTGGACAGCCTTGGAGCAGGCGAAACGCGCCGGTGTCCATTACAAGATCACCTTCAGCTATCCGAACAACACGGCGTTCTCGGCCGAGCAGTTGGCGGCCAGCAAGGCGGGTAATGCACCGAAGCCGCGGACCAGCGAGATCGAGACTTCGCTCGACAAGGATCGCGCGTATTATTTCGACTATTCGTACTCGACACGCACCAAGAACAAGTGGCTGGTGCCGGTCAATGTTTACGATGACGGACAGTTCACCTATATCAATTTGGCGAATATCAACCGTTTCCCGACCGGCGATTTCCCGGCTGTGTATGGCCGCGAGCGCGAAGGCGGTGAGGATTTCCTGGTCAACACGACAGTCGAGGACAATACCCTCGTCGTCCATGGCACCTATCCCTTCCTGGTCATCCGTCACGGGAAGAACGTCGTCGGTCTGAGAAGGAACAAGCAAAAGTGAACCAGAATCTGCCGCCGAACCCGCCGGGCCAGTCCGGCAACTACTCCGACAACCAGGGCAGCAATCCGTACTACAGCGCCCAGCAGTCGTCGCAGGACCAACCAGACCTTGATGCGGGCGCTCCGCAGCTCAAGTCCACCGAGTCGCAACGCGTCAATCGCAAGGCATTGCTGTTTCTTGCCGGCATTGTCGCGTTGCTGGTGTTGATGACGATCGTCGTCGTCAAGAACGCGTCTTCCGACAAGGAAGAGGCCGTCGAGAAGCCGCGCGAAGAAAAAGTCGTGATTCCGGAGTTGCCGAAGGGCACCAATACTGCGGGCAGTCCCGATTTCGCCGAGTTGCAGCCGGAACCGCAGCCGGTACCGGTCCAGGAATTGCCGCCGCTGCCGCCGGAAGAGCCGACGCGCGCTTCCCAGCAGAATCGCTCGTCGCAACAACAGCAGGAAGACTATCGCGATGCAGGCCCTCCGCAGCCGCAGGGTCCGACCTTGGCGGAGCGGCGCATGGGTTTCACCGAGAGCCAGCGCGGTGGTGGTGGTGGAAGTACAGCGCCCGGCCAGGCGAACGACCCTGTCCTGAGTGCGATGCTCGACAACCTGCGGGGTTCGCAGCAGCAGGCCGGTGGCGGCGCAGCGCAGCCGGCAGGTCAACCTCGCGATGCCGCCAGCAAAGTCAGCATTGCGCAGTACCTGCGCAATCCGGATACGCTGCTGGTCCGTGGTACCTACATCCGCTGCGTGCTCGAGACTCGGATCATCACGGATTACCCGGGCTTCACTTCCTGCATCGTCACGGAGCCGGTGTACTCGATCAACGGGCGCAAACTGTTGTTGCCGAAGGGCTCGAAAGCGCTCGGCCGTTATCAGGGTGAGCCGACCGGCCCGCGCGTTGCCGTGATCTGGGACCGCATCACGACCCCGAACGGCCTGGACGTCACGCTCGAAGGACCGGGTGTCGACAACCTCGGCGGTTCCGGTCATCCAGGCGACTACAACGCACACTGGTTCAGCAAGATGAGCTCCGCGCTGATGATCAGTCTGATCAGCGACGCCTTCAAATACTATGCGGCGACAGAGGGTCCGGCGACGGATTCGGTCACCACCGGCGGCAATATCGTCAGCCAACCCTTCGAGAGCAACACCGCGAAGACGATGGAGCGGTTGGCGAATCAGGCGATGAGCAAATCCTTGTCCCGTCCGGCGACCGTCACGATCAACCAGGGCACGGTGTTGAACATCTACGTTGCTGGCGATGTCGATTTCTCCGGCGTGGTTTCGCGTCGCTGATCGCGACCGGCACCGACCCAACAGCAGCATCGACCAGTCTTCATGGATATCGACAACTCACCGATCGCAAACGTATCAAACGATTTTCTGGAGTATCAGTACAGCGTGCTCGGCATTCTCGAGTACATGAGCTCCCCGGAAGTCACCGAAATCTGCATCAACAAACCAGGCGAGTTGTATCTGGAGACGAACAAGGGGTGGCGGCACGTCGAAGTGCCGTCGCTCACATTCGAGCGGGCGCGGCAGTTCTGCACCGCAGTCGTCAACGAAAGCAATACCGGGCAGCGCATCACTGACGTCGATCCGGTGGTGTCGCTGACGTTCCCGACCGGCCAACGTGCCCAGTTCGTGATTCCGCCGGCCTGCGATGCGGGCAAGACGTCGATCACCATCCGCTTGCCCGCCAAGCGGAACTTCACGCTGCAGAGCTATGAGGAAAGCGGCTTCTTCAAGCAGATCCTCGAAGGCGCTCCCGAAATCAGTGATCACGACCGTGAGCTGCTGGAGCTGCGCGAGAAGCGCGACTACGCCGAATTCTTCAAGAAAGCGGTGCTGTACAAGAAGAATGTGGTGGTTGCCGGCGCGACCGGCAGCGGCAAGACGACGTTCATGAAATCGCTGGTGGGTCATATTCCGCACGAAGAGCGTCTGGTCACCATCGAAGACGCCCGTGAACTGTTCATCGAACAGCCGAACATCGTCCATCTGCTGTATTCAAAGGGTGGCCAAAGCGCCAGCAACGTCACCGCCAAGACCTGCATGGAAGCCTGCCTGCGCATGAAGCCCGACCGGATCATCCTGGCCGAGCTTCGCGGCGACGAGGCGTTCTACTTCATCCGCAACTGCGCGTCCGGTCACCCGGGTTCCATCACGAGTTGCCATGCCGGCAGTACGGCGCAGACCTGGGACCAGCTCGGCTTGATGGTCAAAGCTTCGACGGAAGGTTCCGGTCTCGAATTCGAAGTGATCAAGCGTCTGCTGATGCTGACCATCGATATCGTCGTGCACATCAAGGCGCACGCAGGGCGCCGTTACATCACCGGCATCGATTACGATCCGAAGCGCATGCTCGGCATCTGAATCCCCGGTATCGGCCGATCGCGAAGGTTCACGCGGTCGGTTTCCGGCGATTCAGTAGCGTCCTTCTTCCAGCGTTGTCGCCCCGTTCCGATCCGCGTGGATCGCGATCCAGCGGTCGTACTCGTCCTCGCGCAGCGGCGCGACTTCGCATCCGCACAGCGCGCCCGCGATTCCGGAAACGGTATTGCTGTGGCCGACCACCAGCACCACACCAGCGGTGTGCCCGCTGCGAAGTTGCGTCGCCAAATCCGTCGAAGTCATTGTTGCCTGGTAGGTGCGCACTTCGATGCGATGGGCGAGTGCGGTCGGTGCTGCAGTCTGCTGTGTGCGTCGATACCCGGTGGCATAGACCGCCGATACCTGCGCATCGGCCAGACGTTCGGCCAGGCGCTGCGCCCGTGCACGGCCGGTTTCGCTCAGCGTCGGGTCCTTCGGGTCGTCCGTGGCTTTTTCGGCGTGGCGAACGATCACGAAGATCGCTTCTGCCGGTGCGGCAGACGTTGCAGCGATCGTCGCGCATCCGCTGAGCGACACCAGCGTGACGAGAGCGGCGATCGTTCCGCGCAGCGACGAGAGTTTCATGATGTGATCTTCAATGTCGCAAGCAGGCCACGCGCGGCCTGCAGGCGTGTGGCGGCATCGGGCAGATCGAGTTTGATCCGGAGTTTGTCCGGCCCCTCCATCTGGTAGTGCTTGGGTTGACCCTGGATCAGTCGGATCACCGACATCGGATCGACGTTGGGTTTTTCGACGAACTGGATCCGTCCGCCGATCGCGCCGAGATCGAGTTTGCGGATGCCCAGCTCGGTGGCGTCGAGCTTGAGCTCGGCGGTGGCGAACAGATGCTTCGCGGGATCCGGCAGCAGCCCGAAGCGGTCGATCATTTCCACCTGCAGTTCGCGCAGCGCATCGGCATCGCGCGCGCTGCTCACGCGCTTGTACAGGGTGAGGCGCGTGTGCACATCGGGCAGATAATCGTCCGGAATCAGCGCCGGGATGTGCAGATCGACATCGGCGCCGCGATGGTCGTGCAGATCCAGGCCGAGCGAATCCACGCCGGGCAATTTGCCTTGTTTGATGCTGCGCACCGCGCGTTCCAGAAGCTCGGTGTACAGCGAGAATCCGACCTCCGCCATCTGCCCGCTCTGATCCTCGCCGAGCAGTTCGCCCGCGCCGCGGATTTCCAGATCGTGGGTGGAGAGGGTGAAACCCGCGCCGAGTTCGTCCATCGAAGCGATCGCATCCAAACGCTTGCGCGCGTCCGCAGTGATGGTGCGGCCATCGGGAATCACCAGATAGGCATAGGCGCGATGATGCGAACGGCCGACGCGGCCGCGCAGCTGATGCAACTGCGCGAGGCCGAATTTGTCGGCGCGATTGATGACGATGGTATTGGCGTTCGGTATGTCGATGCCGGATTCGATGATCGTCGAGCACAGCAACACATTGAAACGCTGCTTGTGGAAATCGAGCATCACCCGTTCCAGTTCGCGCTCGGGCATCTGCCCGTGAGCGATGCCGATCCGCGCCTCGGGCACTAATGCTTCGAGTTCGCGCTGCATGCGGCCGATACTCTCGACATCGTTGTGCAGGAAATACACCTGGCCGCCGCGCGACAGTTCGCGCTGGAAGGCTTCGCGCAACTGCGTGTCGTCCCAGGGCACGACGAAGGTCTGCACTGCCAGCCGATGCGCGGGCGGCGTGGCGATGATCGACAGATCACGCAGTCCGGTCATCGCCATGTTCAGCGTGCGCGGAATCGGCGTTGCGGTCAGCGTCAGCAGATGCACGTTGGCGCGCAGCGCCTTCAGCGCTTCCTTCTGGCGCACGCCGAAGCGCTGTTCCTCGTCGACGATGACCAGTCCCAGATCCTTGAACTTCACGTCGCCCTGCAGCAGGCGATGCGTGCCAACGATCACGTCGATCCGGCCGTCGGCCAGTTTCTCGATTTCGGCTTTGATCTCTTTCGTCGATCTGAAGCGCGACAGCACTTCGACCTTGAGCGGCCAGTCGGCGAAACGGTCGCGCATCGTGCGGTAGTGCTGTTCGGCGAGCAGCGTGGTCGGTACCAGCACCGCGACCTGTTTGCCGCCGATCGCCGCCGCAAAAGCGGCACGCACCGCAACCTCGGTCTTGCCGAATCCGACATCACCGCAGACCACGCGATCCATCGGTCGCGACGATGCGAGATCGCGCAACACCGCTTCGATCGACGCGAGCTGATCGGGGGTTTCCTCGAACGGGAAACTGGCGGCGAACGGTTCGTAGCTGGCGCGATCCACATCCAGTGCGAGTCCGGCGCGCGCGTGGCGTTTCGCCTGGATTTCGAGCAGTTCCGCAGCGACATCGCGAACCTTCTCGGCGGCTTTCTTCTTCGCCTTCGCCCACGCTTCGCCGCCGAGCGAATGCAGCGGTGCGGTTTCCGGCGATGCGCCGGAGTAGCGGCTGACCAGATGCAACTGGGTGACCGGCACGTACAGCCGGTCGCCCTTGGCATATTCGATATCGAGGTATTCGCCGAGCTGACCGCCCGCTTCGAGCGTCACCAGTCCGCGATAGCGGCCGACGCCGTGATCCTCATGCACCACCGGCGCGCCTTCGCTCAATTCGCCGAGGTCGCGGATGATCGCCTCGGGCTCGCGGCCGGCGCGTTTGCGGCGACGCGGCTGCGAGGCGCGATCGGGGAACAGCTGGCGATCGGTGACGACAACCCAGGGCGTCGCTGCATCGACCGCGAAACCGTTGTCGAGCGGTGCGACCGCGATGAAGGCTTTTTCGGCGGCGCCGCTGGCGACCGCTTCGATGAAGGCCTGGAAGTTGGCGACCACGCGCGGGCGCAGGTCCACCGCTTGCAGCACTTCGAGCAGCGCTTCGCGGCGACCGGCCGAGTCCGCAGCGATCAGCAGTTGTCCCGGATAGGCGGACAGGAACAATGTCAGCGCCGCCGCCGGTGCCGAGTCCTTGGCCACCAACGGCAGATCCGGCGCCGGCTGCGTGCCCGTCGCCAATGCTTCATCGCGGCGCGGATGGCCTTCGCCGCAGACTTCGATCCGGCGGCTGCGGTTGAGGGTTTCGCGCAGGGTGTCCGGCGGCAGATAGAGTTCGGCCGGCGGCAGCAGCGGCCGTTCGATATCGTGGCGGCGCTGTTCGTAGCGTTCGCCGGTGGTGCGCCAGAAGTGATCGGCGGCTTCGTTCGCCCCTTCCCCGAGAATCGGAAGGGCGTGTTCGGTCAGATAATCGAACAGGGTCGCGGTATGTTCGAAGAACAGCGGCAGGTAGTACTCGATGCCGGCCGGCGTCAGTCCGGCTTTCAGATCCTGGAACAGGCCGCTGCGGCGGGTGTCGATATCGAAACGGTCGCGCAGCGTGTCCATCGCACGCTGCAGCGACTCGCCCTCCATCGGCACCTCGCGGCCGGGCAGCATCTGCACCGACTCGTATTTCTCCAGCGAGCGCTGCGATTCCGGATCGAAGTTGCGGATCGTGTCGATCTCGTCGTCGAGCAGTTCGATGCGATAGGGTTCTTCCGCACCCATCGGATAGATGTCCAGCAGCCCGCCGCGCACCGCGAAATCGCCGGGATCGAACACCTGCGGCACGTTGCGATAGCCGGCGCCTTCGAGTCGGCGCTTTTCCGCATCCATGTCCAGCCGCTGGCCGACGCGCACATCGAAACTGCCGCCGGCCAGATGAGACAGCGGTGCAAGGCGCTGCATCAGCGTCTGTACCGGCACTACCACCACGCCGCGCTGCAGCATCGGCAGGCGGTGCAGCGCCGCAAGCCGTTGCGACACGATGTCCGGATGCGGGCTGAACTGATCGTAGGGCAGGGTTTCCCAGTCCGGGAAATGCATCACCGGCAGCGGATCGTTCGTGCCGGTCAGGGTGCGCAGATCGTGTTCGAGCTGATGCGCCGACTGGTTGTCGCGCATGATCGCCAGCAGCGGGCCGTTGTGCGCGCGTGCGACGCGCTGGATGGTCCACGCCAACGCGCTCGCGCTTGCGGGCGCACGCCACCATGCGCGCGACTGCCCGGTTTTGGGCAGCAGGCCGGAGAGGGAATCGGGTGCGGGGGCGGGTGTGGGTGTGGGTGTGGAAGAGGACACGGTGCCCTGGAGAATGCAGCGGGCGGCTAGGTTAGCCCCGGCGGGTCGTGGCGTCACCCTGCTTATCAAGGATCATGCGTGCGGCATGAAAGCCGGGGCTATGATGCATCGGGTCGTTGTCGCCACATTGTCACGACGACTGCTGTACCGGTCCGTTGCAGGACGGGGCCGATCGCACCACCGCTGTTCCCTGTGGTTCCGATTTTCTTTAAGGAGGAAGACCATGATTCGATCGATGCGCAAATCCACGTCTCGCCGTTTCGTATTGGTGGCCACGTTCCTGGCCACTGCGGCGGTATCGCTGTCGGCCCTGGCCTATTGGCCATGGGAGCAGATATCCGTCACCAGTCATTACGACGCCAACGGCGGTCTGGTCGGGGTCGAAGCTGTCGGCGCCTGCGGGTTTTCGCTGATAGGCGAAACCGGCGCCAGCTCGAACCAGCAGATGTACAGCTGCAGTCAGCTCGATCAGATCGAAATGCCTTTCTGAATCGTGCGCTGAGGCGATGCCGACGCGTCCTGTCGGGACGATATGCGCGTCGGCGCCGCCGTTTATTCGGAGATGGGGGCCAGATCCAGCGTCACCCTGACAAGGCCCGGTGAGTCCGATGTCTCGCGATGGAACCCCAGCGAATGCACCAGCGCCAGCATCGCGGTGTTGTGCTCCAGCACTTCGCCGTAGAGGCGCGTGAGCTGCTTGCGTCGTGCCCAACGGACCAGGCGCAGCATCAGGTGCCGGCCAAGCCCCATGCCGCTGATGAAATGACTGACGAGAATGGCGAATTCGGCTTCGCGCGTGCCCGGCGTGATCGCGACCCTCGCCACTGCGCCGATCAGCGCTTCGCCGGCGGGCATCGGCTCGGACACCACCAGCGCGAATTCCCGCTCCGGGTCCGGCCGACACAACTTGTCGGCGGTTTCGGGCGTCAGTTCCTTGATCGCGTAGAGAAAGCGCTGGCGGATCTCGTCGGGACGCAGCAGGCCGAAGCCAAGTCGCAACGGCTCCGCGTCTTCGGGCCGGATCGGACGGATCAGGACCTCACGGCCATTGAGTAGCCGTTTGTACTCGTGCCAAGGCGGTAGTCGGTCTTTGGGGCTCACGACCGCATCTTGGCACAAGGTAGATGAAGCTATGCTCTAGGCATGAAGCCCGAATCTTTACGCGCACTGGTCGGTGCCTGGCCCGGCGTCACCGAAGACATCAAATGGGGCGCGGACCTCGTGTTTTCCGTGGTCGGCAAGATGTTCTGCGTGCTGGATACCGGCGAGAGCGGTCGCCTGAGCTTCAAAGTCGAGGATGAGCGGTTCCTTGAGCTGACGGAACGTCCCGGCGTGATCCCTGCGCCCTATCTGGCCCGGGCCCGCTGGGTCAGCGTCATCGAACCGCGCGCCTTGGCCGAGGCGGAGTTGCACGCGCTGTTGCGTCGCAGTTATGAACTGGTGCGCGCGAAGTTGCCCAAGGCCGAGCAGCGACGACTGACCGCAATGGACGTGCCCGGGAACTGAGGGCTTGGCAACCGGGGGTCAGGCGGGTTTCGGCGTATTCGGCTTGCGCAGCTTGGAAACTGCAGTGACCGCAGCGACTACGATCGCACCCGCGGCGATGCCCACGGCGGCGTCGAACAGCATCGTCACCAGCCAGCCGAAGCTGCCGGCCTTGAAGGCCTCGATGAAGTGATGCAGCGGCGCGATGCCGTGGACCAGGATGCTGCCGCCGACCAGGAACATCGCTGCGGTACCCGCAACCGACAGGAATTTCATCAGATACGGTGCGCTGCGCAGAATTGCGGCGCCGATGCTGCGCTTGAGTTTCGCCAGCCCGCTCTCGCGCGTGTCGCGATTGAGCAGCATGCCGAGATCGTCGAGTTTGACGATGCCGCCGACCAGACCGTACACGCCGACGGTCATGATCAGCGCGATGGCGACCAACACGGTCAATTGTCGGATGAAATTTTCCTGCGCCACCGTACCGAGTGAAATGACGATGATTTCGGCCGACAGGATGAAGTCGGTGCGGATCGCGCCTTTGATCTTGTCCTTCTCGAACGCGACCATGTCGATCTGTTCATTGGCGACCGCTTCGACCAGCTCGACGTGGTGCTTGTCGTCCTCGGCCTTGCTGTGCAGGAACTTGTGCGCAAGCTTCTCCACGCCTTCGTAGCAGAGAAAGGCGCCGCCGAGCATCAGCAGAGGTGTGATCAGCGGGATATTCATCCCCCGCGAATGCAGCCAGTGCTCCAGGGCGCTGATCGCCAGCGCGGCTGGAACAAGTATCGCCTTGTTGACTAGCGAGCCCTTCGCCACGGCCCAGACCACCGGCAATTCGCGGTCGGCATTGACGCCTGCGACCTGTTGCGCGTTGAGCGCGAGATCGTCACCGAGCACGCCGGCGGTCTTCTGGGTCGCGACCTTGGTCATCACCGACACGTCGTCGAGCAAGGTGGCGATGTCGTCGATGAGGGCGAACAGGCTGGAACCGGCCATGGGGAAGGTCAGGAGAGCGGGGACGTGGATTTTCGCATACACATCGCGCTGCCGGAGATCGGGCGGATTGCCATACTCGAAGTCAATCCGCTTCGCGCAGCCATTCGATCCGGGAAGACGCGCCGGGCTCGCCGAGGGTATTGCGAAGCGCCCCGACGCTGGCCTGCAGGCGGCGATCGAACTGCCACGGCGCGTTGAGGATCAGCAGGCCGCTGCCGTTCATCCGCAGCGGCGAGTCGTCCGCACGCACCAGCAGCTCGCAGAGCAGGACCGATTTCGCCTCCAGCGTCGCGGCGCTGCGATAGAAGGGCATCAGCGTGCTGCGTCGCTTGATCGGGTACCACAGCACATAGACGGCCTGCGGCCAGCGCAGCAGCGCGTCCTTCAGCGCGGCGCGTGCGGTGTCGAATTCGTCGAGCTGTGCCTCGTAGGGCGGATCGATCAGCACCAGCCCGCGCGCGAATCTGGTCGCGCCGATCTTCGGCGGCAGCAGCGCGCGCATCGCTGCGTAGCCGTCGCGGACATGCACGGCGGTGCGCATGTCGAGGCCGAGATTGTGTTTCAAGCGCGCGGCTTCCTCTTCGCGCAGTTCGCAGCAGGCGATGCGGTCCTGGTCGCGCAGCGCATGCGCGAGCAGCCAGGGTGAGCCGGGGTAGGCGAGGGGCTGGCCGGTTTCCGCACGGCAGGTGGCGACGGCCGCAAGATAGCGGGCGATCGTCGGGTCCTGCGGCGGGTGGGCCAGAAGCCTGCCGATGCCGCCGCTGGCTTCGCCGGTCTTCGACGCCTCTTCGCTGTCGAGCAGATACACGCCGGCGCCGGCATGGGTATCCAGCGCGTAGAGCGGCGCCGGTTTTGCGGTCAGCGCGTCGCACAAGGCCAGCAATGCGATGTGCTTGAGCGCATCGGCATGGTTGCCGGCGTGGAAGGCGTGACGGTAATTCATGCGGTATTGTTCATGCGGCGGCGCGGACGCGAGCCCGTCATGGTATGCGAATCCCCGGCCGCGAACGGCCTACAATGACCGAAGCCGCCTTTCCGACGCCCGCCATGGCCGCCACGCCGACCATCCTCATCGCTGAAGACGAAACCGCGATCGCCGAGACCGTGCTTTACGCATTGCGCAGCGAGGGATTCGCGGCCGAGCATGTGCTGCTGGGCGGCGATGTCGCGCCGAAGGTCCGCGCGGGCGGAGTCGATCTGGTGGTGTTGGATATCGGTCTGCCGGACATCACCGGCTTCGAGGTCTGCCGCACGCTGCGTACTTTCAGCGAAGTGCCGGTGATCTTCCTGACCGCGCGCGACGGCGAGATCGATCGCGTGGTCGGCCTGGAACTGGGCGCCGACGATTATGTGGTCAAGCCTTTTTCGCCGCGTGA
>CAZGBA010000032.1:0-39001 GCA_964523435.1 uncultured Xanthomonas sp. | reverse complement strand
ATGCACAGGATGTGCATCGTTTTTCGATGAGGCAGGACGCCTCATCGAAAAATCCTAGCCATCGTCCAGTTCGCAGTTTCGAATTGGACTTGAGTGTTTTCTTTGGTGACTTTCTTTTCAAAAAGAAAGTTACTCGCGCACCAGCGCGAAAAAGGCGCCATGCGTTACCGATACGCTACAAAGCGCCTAGAACAGCAGAGCCTGATTCGGATATCGAAGATTCTCGAAAACACTGGTTGCCACAGTTCTCGGAAGCAGGATCTGGGTATAAAAACAGTTGATCAAACCCCAAACGTCAACGTCGCAATCACCCCACGCTCATGCCCCGGCACCACCCGCACGCGCCAACCGTACAGCGCGCATAAACGACGCACGATCGAAAGACCGATACCGCCGCCCTGGGTATGCTCCGCATGACTGCCACGATAACCACGCTCGAACAAGCGCGCGGCGTCTTCGGCACTCAGGCCCGGGCCGCTGTCGATCACATCGACGGCGTTGTCGCCGAGGCGCACCACCACTTCGCCCTGCTGCGTGTATTTCACCGCGTTGCCGATCAGATTGCTCAGCGCCACAGTGACTGCGGCATCCGGCGCATCGACGACCACCTGACCGACAGCGCCTTCCATGCGCAGCGTCAGCGGTTTACCGCCGAGTTGTGTGCGGTGCGCGTCGAGTAGTTGCTCCGCAAGGCGACCGACATCGGCGGCGCCGTGGCCACGCTCGTTGCGCGACAGCAGCAGCAGCGCGCTGATCAGATCGGTGCACTGCTGCTCGGCGCGTTGCACCCGCTGCAAGCGCGCCCGGGTCTTGTCGTCCATGTCAGGCTTGGCGAGCAACAGCTCGGACGCGCCGCGAATCACCGCCAGCGGCGTGCGCAATTCATGGCTCACGTCGGCGTTGAATTCGCGGTCGCGCTTCACCACGTCGGTCAAGCGCTCGGCGTAATCGTCCAGTGCTTTCGCAAGCTCGCCGACCTCGTCCTCCGCGAAGTGGGATGCCAGCGCTTCCGGTTCGGCGCTGCGGCCGGAACGGCGCAGACGCTGGGCGAGTTCGGTCACCGGGCTCATCACCCGCGACGCCGCCCACCAGCCGACCAGCAGCGAGAACAGCGAGAACAGCCCGACCGAGCCGAAGATCGCGCGATTGAACTGCGCGTCGCCGCGGCTGGCGCGGGTCATGTCGTAGGCGAGGAAGAACCAGGCATCGGGCGTCTTGCGGACCGCCAGTTTGTAGCTGAGTGGATTGCCGGTTTCATCGGTACCGGTGATGCTGGTGATGCCGTCCGACAGCGCGTACCACTCGGGTCGATTGACCCTCACCGATTCGAATTTTTCGGGCGTGTAGACGAAGGCGCGGATCTGGTCGACGGCGAACTGCGGATTGGACGGATCGTTCTTGAACTGCTTCGCCGCCTCTTCGATGTTGCGGTTCATCAGGTCTTCGACCAGCGCGTTCTCGACCCGGTTGCGCGTCCACTGCGTCGCGATCGCGAACAGCGTGGTCAGCCCGAACCCCAGCAATACGAACGACAGGATGATGCGGCTGCGCAGCCGACGGCGGTAGGCCGGTCTACGCCGCCGCGATGGCGCGATCTCAGGCGCCGACATCGGGCACGGCGATGCGGTAGCCGATGCCGTGGCGGGTCTGGATCAGCGGCACCGGGAACGGCTTGTCGACCATCGCGCGCAGGCCGTGGATATGCACGCGCAGGCTGTCGGAATCGGGCAGCTCTTCGCCCCACACGCGCGTTTCCAACTCCTGCCGGGTCACGACGGCGGGCGACGCTTCCATCAGCGACTGCAGGATCTTGAGCGCGGTCGGATTGAGCTGCAGCAGCTTGCCCTGGCGGCGCACTTCCAGCGTGTCGAGGTTGTATTCCAGATCGCCCACTTCCAGCACCCGGGTCTGGTTGCCCTTGCCGCGTCGCGCCAGGGCATTGAGGCGGATTTCGACTTCCTGCAGCGCGAAGGGCTTGATCAGGTAGTCGTCGGCACCGGACTCGAAGCCGGCGACCTTGTTGTCGAGGGTATCGCGGGCGGTGAGCATCAGCACCGGAGTCTGCTTGCGGGCTTCGCCGCGCAGCTTGCGGCAGACTTCCAGACCATCCATCCCCGGCAGATTGAGGTCGAGCACGATCGCGTCGAATTCGTGAACGATGGCCAGGTGCAGGCCGGTGATGCCGTCGGCGGCGAAGTCGACGGTATGGCCGCGGTCTTCGAGGTAATCGCCCAGATTGGCGGCGATGTCCTGGTTGTCTTCGATCACGAGTATGCGCATGGGCGGTGGATCCTCAAGGGTGCTGCTGTGACCGGTCGGCGCGCGCGGGGTTCCCGAAGTCCCGGCGCGAGCCGTTGGCGGCGCGCCTGCAATTCTGGCACACGGCGCTGATGCGACAGCGCTCGCAACAGCGCCGTGCGCGATGCATCTTCCGGTTGCCTGCAGAAGCACTGCGCGTCGCGCGATCGAAAAAAAATGGCCCGGACGGCATGGGCCGCCCGGGCCGAACAATTGGGTATCACCCCGATTACCGGTTCTGCATCGCCCTGACGAGGTGGGTGTGGTGACAGAATTCGGTCCGGACACGCTACGCCCGGGGCGATTAAAGGGCCGTTAAAACCAGATGACAGCTTGCATTCGCGCCCCCGGTCAGCGTTTCGAGGTCTTGAGCGATTCGCACCTTTTGGCGCCTTTTGCAAGAAGATCGATGATTTTGGCGGCCACATCGACGCCCGTGGCCGCTTCGATCCCCTCCAGCCCGGGGGAGGCGTTGACCTCCAGCACCAGCGGGCCGCGCTGGGCGCGGATCAGGTCCACCCCGGCCACGCCCAGTCCCAGGACCTGTGCGGCGCGGATCGCGACCGCGCGTTCGTCGTCGCTGGCCTGCACCGCTTCGGCGGTGCCGCCGCGATGCAGATTGGATCGGAAGTCGCCCTTCGGCGCCTGCCGACGCATCGACGCGACCACCTCGTCGCCGACCACGAAACAGCGCAGGTCGGCGCCTTCGGCTTCGGCGATGAACTCCTGCACCAGGAAATTCGCGTAGAGCCCGCGCAGGGTTTCGACCACGCTGCGCGACGCCGACGGTTTCTCGGTCAGGATCACCCCCGCGCCCTGCGAACTTTCGTTGAGCTTGATCACGTGCGGCGGTGCGCCGAGCATCGATAACAGATCGACGGTGTCGTCCGGGTTGTCGCCGAAAACCGTGGTCGGCATGCCGATGCCCTGCGCCGCCAACAGCTGATGGGCGCGAAGCTTGTCGCGGGCGCGGGCGATGGCATCGGCGGTGTTGGGGGTATAGCTGCCCATCAGCTCGAACTGGTGCAGCACCGCCGAACCGTAGCGGGTGATCGACGCACCGATCCGCGGCAGTACCGCTTCATAGCCCGCGAGCTGCCGTCCCTTGTAATGCATGTCGAACCCGTCGGACGCGATGCGCATGTAGCAGCGCAGCGGATCCAGCACCCGCGCGGTATGGCCCTGCGCGCGCGCGGCTTCCACCAGACGGCGGGTCGAATAGAGTTTGCTGTTGCGGGACAGAATGGCGAGCTTCATGCGGCGCTCCGGGCGCGTGCGGACGGCAGCGACAGCCTGCCGCAACGATGATGACAGTTCCTGCGCGGAGCGCGGTGCCTAAACAAAACGGCGACCCTTTCGGAGTCGCCGTTCGTCTTGGCTTGGAGCGGGTGATGGGAATCGATTCCTCAGCGAGAGAACCTATTCCATTCAACCACTTACTTGCCACAGCGGGTGCGAAAAATGGTCCCCGAAGTGATTCCCGGGGAGACTGCAGCGTAGTGCATACATTGTGCCTGCATCAACGCGGTCGCAAAACACTTGGATTGCTTGCTCATGGCTCGATTCTCTTAACAGTGGGAGCCTCCGCGAAAGGCGGGGCGATCCACCGGCGTTGCCGGGGGTGGTTTAACTTTTTTCGGGATAGCAGAAACCGCACCTCGCCGCCGGCTAAACTGGCGTGAATGGCGCAATTACGTGCATTTGACTCAAACAGATGTTGTGCCAACGGATTGACCAAGGCAATCTCTAACTTTGCAGCTAAGCCTCGCCCACCAAGCACCAAGGCATCTGTATCGGATTTCGTTTGTTGCACTATATGTTCAACCAGATCGGTGCCGACACTCAAGTCGATACTGTGCAGGCGCATGCATTTTTCACGAAGATTATGTATGAACTTATTGGCGACGCCAGTCATGTCGCGCAAAAAATCAAATACCACGATGTTGGCATGCCCGCCGAAGCGCCCCAAAATTTCCGGCTTTCCCAATTTTGACAAAAAGAAGTCTTTCACAGCCTCACGCACTTCGCGCTCGATCTCATCAAACGGTGTCTGATAGTCAAACCTAGCCTGGATAACTTCTCGGCCATCCGCGTCAATCTTTGTTTTGTACATACCCAGGTTGGACGTGAGGATGATTCCCGCTTGACTGAAGTGGCAAATCTCACCTTTTCCGCTGGTCAGTCGCCCGTCGTCAGCAATGCTCAGAAAAATATTCCAAAACGCAGGATGCGCTTTCTCGCACTCGTCGAAGAGCACCACCGAATTTGGCTTGGCCAGCACAGCATTGGTCAGCTCTCCGCCTTGGTCGTGCCCCAAATATCCCGGCGGAGAGCCAGTCAGACGCTGAATTGCATGCTTTTCAGCCAACCCAGCACAGTCAATACGTACTATAGCCTCAGATCCAAAGACGATCTCAGCAACTGCCTTAGCCGACTCGGTTTTTCCTGTCCCGGTTGGCCCCGCATTGAACAGCAAAAATTTGGGCGCATCCGAGTACCGTGATTGGTGAGCGCCCGACAATCCCACGACTGCCTTCTGTAAGACCAATGCCGTAGCAGCCATGGCAGATGTTTGACCAATAACCCGCCTTTCGAGAGTGGATTTCGCCGACGAAACTGCGTGCCTAATTTCATCGCCCGCCCATGGGCTGGTAGCTGCGCCTAGTCTAAACGCATTTGCCAGCTCTTCCAAATCAATCACGGACTTGAAATCTTGCTGAAATGCAGACTCAATGAGAGAGTCGATTGTGTTCAGCGCCCAACCCTCAGTTGTTGCTGCGATTGACCGGGCTACATCCTCTACATCAACGCCAAAGGCTGCGGCCAACTTGGCTGAGCGCATCAGTGCGTAAGCCATACGCTCGTCGCGCGATGCGAGCTTTAGGTTAATCGTGCGGCAGAATGAAGCTTTTGAAACCGCGATCGGAATGGCAGTAACATTGGCTGCGCGAAGCAAAAGAATGCGGGAGCGATCAGCTGTACGACCAAAACGCTCAATGGCCTGGGTCATAGCAAAAAATTGATCGTATGGCGCGTTTGGTCTATCCATCAGTAAGCCAGCGTCAACTAGCAGCGCAAGCTTCGAGTACGGTTGTTCATCTTGCGCACTGCTGACAAGCACTACACCCTCCAGCGCAGCCAATGACTCAACCAAGCTGAGTTTCATAGCTTCGCCAGGATCTGCGGGTAAGCTGGTTCCCGCAATGCGGTTTGGCTTGATACTGTGCAGCCGCACTTCACCATGCACTGGGTCATACAGCCAAGTGGCGTCGGCTTGCAAGGCCTGACTGCAAAAACTCTCCAGCCCGACTATTTTTTCTTTTCCGTCCGGACCAGTTGTCACAAAGTGGTCAAATTGTCTGTCGCCAATCAGCAGAACAGTGGAAGCAGCTTGCGCAGCTAGGGCGATGTTTTGTGCTAGTCCTTGGTCAATTTTGTTGGATCGCATGTTCTGAACCACCCCGAAAACCCCGGAAGCTATTTGGTTTGAGTCATGCAGCCTGCCGAGACTCGGCTACTTTAGTGCAGTAGGCTGCAACTGGATGGAATTGCAAGCTTTGAAGCCCTGCCCTTCAAGGAGAGGGTTCGGGCGGGGATAGGCTTGCTTGGCGAATCGCCATATTCGGAGCATTGAGTCATCCTGTAGCCCCAAAAGCGCAGTGCAATGCTATGTGAATTTCAACTTTGCGATTGGGCGTCTCTTAACGGCAAACTCGCCAACTCCAATCTCCTCTAATACCCCCTTGTTTACAAGAAATCCAATAGCAGATTTCAACATTTTTCGATCCTTGAGAATTCCGACCAATTCTGCCTCACGAAAGCAACGACGCCTATTCTCTTTGTCTTCAAGAAAGTAATCCGCCAGCTTTTCATAACCCTTCGGAACGTAAATTACGGATGCCGGCCTAGCAGAATAGCAAAACACGGCGGAAAGTAACGCGTAATACCCAAGCCCCTTTAATTCTAGAGGGGTAGAGGCATCCAATAATCCGCAATGAGTTAGCGCATCAGTCCATTTCACGCTTTTTTCGGTCAGATACAACGCTCGCAATCCACCTGAGGATGCGCCATTGATGCCGGGGTTGAAGTAAAGATCGAAAATTCCTGGTCCATCCGGCCCTTCCCAGTGGACCACAAGCTCGTCGAATTCACGCTGCAGATCATCAGACATCATCGGCTCCAAATATTAGCGAACGGCACACCAAAAACCCCCTTGAATGCGGATGCAATGCTATCCCCACTTTCGCAAGAAAGAATTTGACCAAGAGCCCTGAACTCCTCCTTGTGTTGGCCACAACAATATGGCATCGAAAAAATTTGCTTCTCAGCTTGACCCAACGCATCTAAATGCTCTGCTAAACTAATTCTTTCAATTTTCTGCGCCAATTCATACATAAAAACGATCTCCTCGTGAGAAACCGAATCACTAGAGTTGTGCCACGGACAAAATGTAATCTTCCCAACTTCACTTTCGAATACTTTCGCCAGCTTCAACTGAAAATCAGGCTGCGCTATCGCACGCAACTGGACTTCTTCGATTTGCAGCCCGGGAAAAATTCTATTAACCTCGCTAGCCACCTGATCGTAAATCATCCGACGATCACCTGAAACTTGCTCTTTGGAAATTTCTGGCCCCACTCGGATATACGCAGCATTGACTGCCCGAACAATTGCCATACTTACTCCAAATAAGTTGTCCTGCAACCTAAGTTGATCTTGCGTCCTATTCTCTTTGTATGACTCAAGCGCAGATTCGACATGATCTTCAAACATGGAATCAGGAAAGTGATGATTGTCACTTGTTGATGGCTGATAATCCGCCCAATTTTCCTTCGAGATGTCAGCCTTTCTTGGGTTGAAATCAGCATCAAAGAAGTCACCCAAAGGGATTTCATTTGAAAAGTCAGGCTCTTCAAATTCAATATCTGTCATATATGAATCAAAGAATCGAGAAAACCTCGTAAGATACTCGTAAACCTCCTGCGGAGATGGCGCACTATCAAAGTTTGGCGGGCTCACACTGCCATAGCGTAGAGATGAGCAGCACAGATGAGAGAATACAGCCAAACTCTCCCCACCTCGGTCGCGATAAATTTTCCACGCGTTCCCATAAACGCCAGTCATCTCATCCATATGCGACGAAAGAACAATGTGTTTCGATGTGTGATAGTTACCATGGCGATTAAGCAGCTCAACGGCAGCAGCCGAGCCCTCAATCAAGTCAAGCATTGAAACACCTGCGACCGACTCTAACGACTTTTCCAGCGTTGAAATACTGGAATCCAACGTTTTGAAAGCACCATTAAATATCGATGATTCGCAATGGGCGCCCGCATCAAATATTGTTTGGCCCGGCCTTATTTTCACCCCCTCTACTACCATCTTCCCAAGCGTAAGAAGCTGCCGCCTTGAAATCATCTGCATCGAACGAAATAGCTCTCTAGAAGACTGAAATGCCATCGCTTGAAACCCATGAAATGCTTCATGCGCGCGAATTGGACCCAATGTGTTCTCATCCGGACTTGCGACCATCGGCTCAGTTGTAGCAATCATCGATTGAAAACCGAAGGCACCGGCGTAATGCGATACGGGAGGAGCATTCAGACCTTGAGTCGCCATAGCTTCTGCAAGCCGCATATAAACATCTCTTAACTCACTGTCGTCGCGGTTACGCCAAATTCCCATTCTTATTGCTCCTTTAGAAATAGATTCGCGAGTAAGTATCCCCCGGCAAAGCCGGTGGCTTTAGAAATGTGAGCCGCTCAAAGCGGCTGCGGGAGCGCTACGCGCCTCCCTTGTTGGGGCCATCTGAAGATGGCCCCACTACCTCAGCAGTTGCAACTGATCCAAGCGCCGATCCTCTGCCTCCTGGTTCTGAATGTAAGCCCGAATCATCTCCTCATCCCGACCCACCGTCGTGACGAAATACCCACGAGCCCAGAAACTCTGCCCAACAAAGCTTCGCTTTCGTTCCCCGTACACACGCGCCAAATGAATCGCACTCTTACCCTTGATGTATCCCACTACCTAGGATACCGCGTACTTCGGCGGAATCTTCAACAGCATATGTACGTAATCCGACATCAGATGTCCTTCCTCAACTCGACTCTCCTTCTGCTCGGCCAATCGCCTGAACACTTCTCCAAGGCGCTTCCTCGGACCAACGTATAGCGTCTTACGGCGGCACTTCGGAATGAACACCACGCGGCACAGGAATTCCCACCGCGTGTGACTTAAGCTCTCAAACTCATCCATCTCGGTTTCTCCGTCTCGTGTGCTTAGCGGCTCACGTTTCGGAGTCTCCGGGATGGACTCCCGGATATGTCAAACTCCTACTGCCTCCCCGGCAAAGCCGGGGTACTCTCATGTTGGTATAGGGCTTGGGCATGAAAAAGGTCCCTCAAATGGTTCCTCGGGAAGGAACCGCTTGGGGACCGTTTTTCTGAAAAACCCAAACAAGTCAGTGACTTGCGCAACTGAGTGTCGGTGTGGAGCGGGTGATGGGAACCGGATCATGAAGATCATGCAGCCCTTATTTCCCGTATTTTCCACTCAAAGGGACGGCAATCCGTCGAACCTCGGGTCGAACCTTGAGCTGCCATTCTATCCTGCTCGGCGCCATTCCTGCGATCCCCGCGTTGTCGCGCCGGCCGTTGCGGGGCCTCCGAATTTTGGCAACGGTTCGGCCTGCGACGCGGGCCATCTGAACTTGCCCCCCAGTACCGGACGCCAAGAAGCACAGGGTCAAGCGGCGTGCTTCAGTTTCCTTGCATAGTCGTTGGGTGACAAGCATCCGAGCGCGGAGTGCAAGCGTGTCGGGTTGTAGAAGCCGTGGATGTAGCTGGCGATGGCTGCGTGCGCGTCGGCCTTGGTGTCATAAACGCCGGTGACTTCTTCATTTTTGAGTGTGGCAAAGAAGCTCTCGGCCACCGCATTGTCCCAGCAATTGCCCTTGCGGCTCATGCTCGGAATGAAACCGTGCGCGCTGATGGTTTGCTGGAACTCTCTGCTGGCGTACTGACTGCCGCGGTCGGAGTGGAACAACACCCCCTTCTCGGCCGTACAGGCCGACACGGCATTGAGGAATGCTTGCTTCACCAGATCGTCAGGCATCCGTTCGCACAGGCTGTAGCCCAGAACCTGGCGGGTCAGCAGGTCGATGACCGTGGCCAGATACAGCCAGCCTTCCCGGGTCGGGATGTAGGTGATGTCGCCCACCCAGGCGGGCACCGCGCTGTCCACGGCGAACTGACGATCAAGCAGGTTCTCGGCCACGGGCTGCGTATGCCGACTGTCGGTGGTGCGGGGCTTGAAGCGGCCTTTGATCTTGCCACGCAGTCCCTCCTCATGCATCAGCCGGGCCACCCGCTTTTGGCCCACCGCGTGCGTACAGGCGCGCAAGGACTTCACCATGCGCGGGCGACCGTAGGTACGGCGGCTACCGGCGTGAATCGTATGCAGGTCGGCGCGCAGCGCTGCATCTGGATCCGGGCGCTTTAGACGACTCAGGTACTCATTGAAGCCGGACACCGACACCTCCAGCGTGCGGCACAGTTGCCTGACCGAATAGCGAGCCCGTTCACGCGCGACGATGGCGTACCTCATTTGGACTACCTGGCGAAGAACGCCGTCGCTTTTTTTAAGATGTTCCCCCTCCATTTTCAGCGTGGCGTTCTCGGTGACCGACATGTCCAATTGCCGGGCCGCCTTGGCTGGACCGATCAACTCAGCCAGCAGGATGGCCTGAGCCTTGAAATCGTCGGTGTAACGACGTCGGGTAATGTGTTGCATGGGAACCTCCAAGGTGCGATGAAAGTATCGCTTCCTGGCGTCCGGGCTGGGGGCAAGTTCACAAGACCCCAAAGATGCTGATGCGCTACTACAACCCGACAGCAGAAGATTTGGGAAGGGACCTCACGGCGGCAACCGCTCAAGCCAATTTCTCTGTCGGGCAAGTCGCTAAGGATGCGAGACCGGCCCCCGAGCTTTTTTAGCCAACTGTTATTTGAACAAAAAAGGATCGGCGACTTCGATTGCATACTGCATCGAGCATTGCCTCAATTTTGGCACTTACGAAAATCGCAAGATCTGTTTGACTGCGATCATTCCTCTCCCACTATTTGGTGTTTCGCGATGGATCGCATGCGAATCCGCATTTCCGCTTACCTTCTTGGCAAGATGATCTCCCCCGACAATGCTCGCGGCCTTTCTGAGCCGGATGTCGCCATCCGACGCGCAGTGACTTGGTGCGACAAGCTTCTGTTAGCCATCGATCCGCCTCCCGCATTGCCCCCTCTCCAGCACGATCTTAAACCCGTTCAATCGGTGAGGTTGGATTTCGACGAAATCTCGGCGGCAGTGGCGCTCGAGGCGCGCCGAGAACGCCAAGCGAGAAAAGCAGCGCGCGATCAGGATATGGAAACCTCATTCGACGCCGATACTCAGCAGCAACCGCCTAAACGTGGATACAGGCGCTGACAACTCCGCTTCCAAAGCTTATGACGACGCCCCGCTAGTGCGGGGCGTCGCCTTGTTAGAAACCGGATAGTGGGCAGGCGACGAATAGTGCCGCCTCGGTGTGTTGAAACCTTCACCACTCTTAGCGCGAAGTCTCGTGGGCGCGAGCCAACGAGGACCGGCTTGGATGGCTCGAGGCCGATGCAGAAAGCCAAATGTTCGAACGCCGTGCAGACGTGGCGTAAAGGCGCGACAGTCTACGGCCTGCTTATCGCGACTAGCCAGACCGTCAGCCTCCACAAGCGATCGTCAGAACATGGGCCTCGGCCTAGGAGTGGGGTTCGCATTTCGATTCACCAAGCTGATAGCTGCATCGACGCTCGAGTCAGCATCCACCCGCGGCGCGTTCGGCTGTTCCCCGTTGATAGGCCCGTCGCGGAGCATGCTACTGCAGATGTCGGTCACCTCCTCAGCGGCCTCCCGCGCCAAGATGCGGTCTTCACATAGTTTGTCCGGGTGGTTCACGCCGCGCATCGCTTGCTCGACTTCGGCGTTGCGTTGATCGATCAGCTGCGTGCGGAGGTTGCGCCGAAGGTGCCAGCTTTCTGGCAACCACGGACCAGGGAATGGATGCTCCCGCTCAAAACGTTGCAATTCCTCCTGAGCGCACTGCAATCGACGATAGGCAGCGTCGTAGTCTTCCTGGCGGCGCTGGTGTCGACCCATGACCAGCAGCAACTTCCGGAATCCATAAAGTAGCTCCCGTGCCTTTAGGTTGAACCATTTGTGGGTTTCATAGGCTGCCACCCGCGCCGCCCAGCGTTGAAGGAGCGCCATGGTTCTTTCCCAATCCGCGCGAACCTTGGTGGCGAAACCGGCGTTCCAGACAACGAACGCATGTGCCATTGCCGCCGCACCAGCGCGCCGTTGCTCGTCGGCGGTCTCGAACGGCATCTTCAAGATAGCAGCTGTCGTCTGGTCCATCGCCACGCCCGATCCGTCGAACAGAGCGAGCCGCCCGAAATCAATGGATTCAGGCCTGTAGCCGGATTGGCGGAACAAGGCGGTGTGATCGAGCTCTGGTGCCATGGGCTGACCACAACTGTCGTCGCGGGCGCGTGTGATGTGCTCGTCGTGTTCGTCCGCCATAGCTTGAACCTCGCTCTGTCCAATTGCTTCTTGGCCGCCAAGACCGGCCTCAGTGTCTTCCTGCCCGAGCCGAGCGGCCTGAAGGGCGGCTTTGGCCGCCCGGCGGTGGGCCAGCGCTTCGGCGCCATTCAACTTCGGCGGCACTTCGCGCGGCGTGTCCGTCTCGTGGAGATCGCTCGCCTGAAAAACCCCTGACCTGACGGCGTCGTTGTAGGCGCCCAGCCTTGTGCGAATGCCTTTGCGCTCGAGCGCCGTTGCGGCTTTCCCAAGGTGAACGGTTGGCAAGCGGTCCAACGCCTTCGCTTTATCCAGGTCGCCTTGCTCCAACGCACTCATCCGTTGCGCTTTGAGCGTGCGATGATCGGTACGCTCGGAAAGGCCGGCCATCGCCAACGCCTTGTTGATGCAATCGCAGATCAACACGCGCACTTCGCTGACAACCTCCTGCCCTGGACGGTAGGAATCAAGTTCACGCGTCTTCGTCGTGAGGCCGTTGGCTTCCATCTGCCGCGAGGTTGCTTGGATGTGAACATGATGGTTGAGACCGTCCGCCGGCGCGTGGATGTTCCACTGCGCCGCGAAGCCGAAACGATTGACCAATCGAGTGGTCAAGGTTTCGGCGAGGGTTGCGCGTTGCACATCAGTGAGTTCGCAGGGCAAGGCGACGACAAATTCGCGGGCCACCACAGAATTCTTGCGATTTTCCGCCTCTTCTGCGGCTGACCACAATACACGCGGGTCAAGCGCCCACGATGGGGAACCGGGCGGAGCGATGCAGCCGCTGGCGCGGACGCGGCGGCGCCCCGAGCGGTAGTCATGGTAGCGCCCAGTTCGGCGATCCAGCAGCAAAGCTCCAGCACGGTAAGCGGCTGCCTCGACCGATGACTGGCCGCGTGCACGGGTGATGGTTTTGACTTCAGCGTGGTAGATGGCCATGGCGATTCCGAAGTGGGACACATTCGGTTATGGCCAATATTCATCGCTTGGCAAGTGGCTGATTGTGCCTTGATTCACGGCGAAGCGACACGCGACGCTGGGTTCCAAGGGCGCTGCCCTTGGCGCACGCAACATCCGAAGGAAGTTGCATAAGTGCGCTCTTAGTTCTTATTTTTGATCTTACTTTTAGCGCCTTTTCTGAATTTTTCCTGTCTTGACGGCAAGCCAAATATTGCTTCAATCGACTCAGTTTCAAACCTCGGAAAAATCGCCATGCGATCCACCAGCCACCTGCACGAAGAAATCAATCGCGCCACATCGCGCCTTGCGCAACTCAAGGCGCGAGAACTGTTGGCAGCTCAGCGCAAACTCGATCGCGAGCGCGTTGTCACGCGCCGGCTCGTGGCACGCCGCCGCAAGCGATTGGCGGACTTGGTCATCCTCGCAAATGCAGACCAGTGGCCGGACGCGCTGCTTGTGGGCGTGCTGTGCCGCTACACCAGCAAGTCGCTCCCTGCAGACCTTCAAGAAAGCTTGCAGCGCAGCGGCGAGGAGCGATTGTGCTCACGCACGCTTAAGCCCACTTTTCAATGAGCGTTGGCTAAGCGGCCATCCGATGCTCGTAATACGGCCGTTCGCGATCGTCGAGGATGCGGTAGAGATCCGCGCGCTGCTTCGGGTGGGGATTGAGCCACGCGTCGAGGTGTTCGGCTTTGATCGGCACGATGCAGCGATCATGGCCCGCCGCAGCGACTTCCGCCGGCGGCTCGTCGGTGATGGCGGCGAACGACCACAGATCCTCGCCCGGCCCTTTCCAATGCGACACCAGACAGGCCACCAACATGTTCTGACGCGGTTCGGGCCGGAACTCCAGCACGACGCTCTCCTCTTCTTCGCCCGGCGCGAGCTCGCGGCCGTCGGCGCGGTGCCGGCTGACGTTCTCGTAGAATGCATTCGTGACCATGACACCGTGCGTGTATCCGAAGAGGCCGCCCCAGAAGCCCTCGAGATTGTCCCGGCGCGCGTTGCAGGTGCCGGGGAACTTGGCGTCGATGTTCGCCGGCTTGCCGGCGGGCCGGCACTGGTAGCGCATCGGCCGCACCACGCGTCGGCCGCCTTCCATGACCATCACCGGCGCGTAAACGCCGGGAAAAATGCGAGCGTCCCGGTCCTCACCCGCGGTGCGCCGCAGGTCGGCCAACTTCGCCTTGGCCCACGCGATCTTGTTGCCGGCAATACGCTCGTCCGCCAGCGCTTTCTTGGTCGATCGCGTCTCTAAGCTGCGCTGCGCGGCCACCAGGCGCGTGCGCTGCTGGAACAGCAACTGCTCCAGCTCGGTCGCCTGCTGCTCATTCCATGCGCGGATGCTCTCAGCGATGGCCCCCAGTTCCGGGGAACCGCCCCCGGCCCGCAGGAATGCGTCGTCCATCGCCTTGGTTGTCTTGATCTTAGCCCCGCTCTCCCGCGCCCCGTAAAGGGCAGCAAAATCGCGGATGTTCAAGATCGCACCGAACTGCCGCACATATTCCTGGTAGGCCTGCCACATCTGCGCCGAGTAGCACATGTCTCATTCCTGCTCGAGATTGTTAGTAGGTGCGCCCGCTACGCATGAACTTCAAGCGGCAAGCCCCGGCCGAGGCTGAGATTTTAGTAATACTACTAAATAGGGGTAGCATTTCGGGCTGCGTCTCACCGGGTGATACGCCCCGCTCCAAGACTCCGGCCATGCCCAATCGCTCCTCTGCACCACCCACCCACGCTCACGGAGGAGCGCACTGATGGGGGCCATCCTCTCTCTGGATACCCTGTTGGAAGACCGCCGCGTCTGGCGCGGTCAACCTGGCGCTGCGCCCGACAAGGCGCCTCAGCCCACCGGCCACGCCGCCTTGGACGCGGCGCTGCCGCACGGCGGCTGGCCAGACCCGGGGTTGTCGGAGGTCTTGGCGCCTTTGGACGGGATGGGCGAGCTGGCCTTGGTATGGCCTACCTTGGCCCGCCTGACGGCCGCAGGCGAGCGGGTAGCGTTGGTCGCCCCGCCCTATCGCCCGAACGCGCCGGCTTGGTTCTCGGCGGGCCTGGATCTGCGCCGGCTTCACATCATCGACGCCGCCCCACGGAACGCGCTCTGGGCAGCCGAGCAATGCCTGCGCTCCGGCGCCTGCAAGGCGGTGCTGTGCTGGCCCCAGCGGGCCGATGATCGGGCCCTGCGGCGCTTGGCTGTAGCCGCCGAGACGGGGCAGGCCCTGGGCATCGCATTCCGGCCGTTGCGCGAGGCCGCCAACCCCTCCCCGGCAGCACTGCGGCTGCAGTTGGAGGGACGGGCCACAGTGCGCGTGCTCAAGTGCCGTGGCAGCCATCCCCCGCGGCAAGCGTTCGCGCTCGCCGACCACCGGCATTGAGGCCTTTCCCTTGCTGTGGGCCTGCCTGCTCTTGCCGCACTTGGCGATCGACGCCGCGTTGCGCGCCCATCCCGATCCCGCGGCGCCCTTGGTCCTGGTGGAGGGGCCGGCGCAGCGGAGAGCCTTGCATGCGGTGAGTCCCGCGGCCGCCGCGCTGGGCCTGCGGCGCGGGATGCTGGTATCGGCCGCGAACGCGTTGACCAGCGGCTACGTGGCGCAGGACTTCGACCCGGCCGCCGCCGACGCTACGCGCGAGATGTTGGCCAGTTGGGCCTACGGGTTCACCTCGCAAGTTTCCCTTCATTTCGACCACGCCCTGGTGCTGGAGATCGGCCGCAGCCGCGCCCTGTTCGGGGACTGGCCGGCGCTGTCCCGACGCCTGCGGTTCGAGTTGCGGGAGATGGGGTTTCGGCACCGCCTGGTGGCCGCGCCCAATCCCTACGCGGCCCGGGTGCTGGCGAACGTGCACGATGAGATAGGCGTGGGCGAGCACCGGTTGCCGCAGGCGCTTGACGCGCTTCCGGTGGCGCGCAGCGGGTTGCCGCAGGAAGTCGTGGCCTCCCTGACCGGCACGGGCATGCACCGGCTGGGCCAAGTCTTCCGCTTGCCGCGGGAGAGCATCGCGCGGCGCTTTCCCAAGTCAGTGCTGCAGCATCTGGATGCGCTGCGCGGCCATGCCGCGCCGCCCCTCGTTTGCTACGAGCCCCCGGACCGTTTCGACGCCAAGATTGAATTCGACCACGAGGTGGAGTCGAGCTTGGCGCTGCTGTTCCCTTTGCGCCGGCTGACCTCGGATTTGGCGCTATTCCTGTCGGGACGCGATGGCGGCGTAGAGCGCTTCACCCTGTTCTTCGCCCACGAGGACCACGCGCCCACCGCGCTGGTGGTGGGCTTGCTCACGGCCGAGCGCGACGCGAGCGTGCTGTTCGACATCGCCAAAGGGCGGCTTGAGCGCGTCGAGTTGCCCGCCGCCACGCGCGGCTTGCGGCTGGTGGCGGAGGATCTGCCGGCGTTCGTGCCGGCTTCGCGCGACCTGTTCGACACGCGACCGCAGCAGGCCATGCCTTGGGAGCAGTTGCAGGAACGGCTGCGCGCACGCCTGGGCGACAAGGCGGTGCGCGGCTTCGGGTTGCACGCCGACCACCGGCCCGAATTGGCCTCGGGCACGGCGATGCCAAAAGATTTGCCGGCACGCCTGCCACCCCGGCCCGCCTGGTTGCTGGACCGTCCCATTCCGTGGCGCGAGCGGCGGTTCGAGGTGCTGTCGGGGCCGGAGCGCGTGGAAAGTGGCTGGTGGGACGACGGCGACGCGCGGCGCGACTACTACGTCGTCCAGAACGGGGAAGGTCAGCGCGCGTGGGTGTATGCAGCGGCCGGGGATCAGGACGGCCCCTTCATGCTCCACGGGTTTTTCGCGTGAAGGCCCCGGTCCCCACACTGCCGGCTTACGCCGAGCTGCATTGCCTGTCCGCTTTCAGTTTCCAACGCGGCGCCTCGCGCGCGAAAGAACTCTTTGAACGCGCCCAGGCCGCCGGCTACCACGCGCTGGCCATTACCGACGAATGCACGATGGCCGGCATCGTCCGCGCTCTGGAAGCCTCGCGCGAGTTCGGCGTGCCGCTCATCGTGGGCAGCGAGATCCAGCTGGACGACGGGCCCAAGGTGGTGTTTCTGGCCGCGGACCTGGCGGGCTACACGACCCTGTGTCGGTGGATCACGGTCGCGCGCCGCCGCGCGCCGAAGGGGCGCTACGAGTTGCGGCGCGAGGACGTCGTGGACCCGCCGCCCGGGCTACTCGCGCTGTGGGTGCCCAGCTACCCGCCCGACGAGGCCGAGGGCGCGTGGTTGCGCGGTCTGTTTCCCGACCGGCTGTGGATCGCCGTGGAGCTGCACCGCGAGGCCACCGATGCCATGCGCTTGGAAGAGTTGCGCCGCATGGGGGCTCGCCTGGGCGTGCCGTTGGTCGCCGCGGGCGACGTGCACATGCATGTGCGGCGCCGACGCGCGCTGCAGGACGTGCTCACGGCGGTGCGCCATCGCACGACGGTGGCCCAGGCCGGGTGGCGGCTGTTCCAGAACGGCGAACGGCACCTGCGCTCGCGGCAGGCCCTGTCGGCGATCTACCCCGCCGACCTGTTGGCCGAGACGGTGCGCATCGCTGAGCGCTGCACCTTTTCGCTTGAAGAGTTGCGCTACACCTACCCGCACGAGTTGGTACCCGAGGGCCACACCGCCGCCAGTTGGCTGCGGCATCTGGTCGAGGACGGTATCCGCTGGCGGTGGCCGGAGGGGTTGGACGCGCGCACCCGGGACCTCATCGAACACGAGCTCGCGTTGATCGAGGAGTTGAACTACCCCTCCTACTTCCTCACCGTGGCCGACATCGTTCGCTTCGCCCGCAGCAAGGGCATCTTGTGCCAAGGGCGCGGGTCGGCGGCGAACTCTGCGGTGTGCTTTGCGCTAGGCATCACCTCGATCGATCCATCCCGCATGCAGTTGTTGTTCGAGCGGTTCTTGTCGCGCGAGCGCAACGAGCCGCCGGACATCGACATCGATTTCGAACACCAGCGGCGCGAGGAAGTCATCCAATACGTTTTCGAGCGCTACGGGCGCGACCGCGCCGCGCTCACGGCCGTGGCCAGCAGCTACCGCGGCCGTGGCGCGGTCCGCGACGTGGCCAAGGCCTTGGGACTGCCACCGGATCAGGTCAACCTGTTGGCGCAGACCATGGAACGTTGGTCGAGCAAGGCGCCAATTGCCGCCTTTCTGCGCAACCAAGGCTTCGACCCGGACAGCGCGGTGATGCGCAAGATCACGTCGCTCACCGCCGAACTCATGGATTTCCCGCGCCACCTCTCTCAGCACCCGGGCGGATTCGTCATATCCGAATACCCGCTGCACACCCTAGTGCCGGTGGAGAACGCCGCGATGGACGATCGCACGGTCGTTCAATGGGACAAGGACGATCTGGATGTCATCGGCCTCATGAAAGTGGATTGCCTGGCACTGGGCATGCTCACCGCCGTGCAGAAGACGCTGGATCTGCTGCGGGCCACGGGTCGGCGCGACTTGAACATGGCCACCATCCCGGCCGACTGCGCGAAGACCTATTCGATGGTTTCGGCGGCAGACACAATCGGCGTTTTTCAGATCGAGAGCCGCGCGCAGATGGCGATGCTGCCCCGCCTGCAGCCGCGGTGCTTCTACGATCTGGTCATCCAAGTGGCGATCGTGCGTCCTGGGCCGATCCAAGGCGACATGGTGCATCCCTACCTGCGCCGGCGCCGAGGCGAAGACCCCATCGACTACCCGCCGGGCCTCAAGCACGTGTTCGAACGCACATTGGGCGTGCCGCTGTTCCAGGAACAGGTCATGCAACTGGCTGTGGACGCGGCCGGCTTCACCCCGGGCGAAGCCGACCAGTTGCGGCGCGGCATGGCGGCGTGGAAGCGCCGCGGCGGGTTAGAGCCGCATCGGGAGCGGCTGTTCCAAGGGATGATCGAGCGCGGCTACAACGCCACCTACGCTCAAGAGCTGTTCGACCGCATCAAGGGATTCGGCAGCTACGGCTTTCCGGAGAGCCACGCGGCCAGTTTCGCCTTGGTGGTCTACGCGACCTGCTGGTTGAAGTGCCACGAGCCGGTCGCCTACGCGGCGAGCGTCATCAACAGCCAACCCATGGGCTTCTACACACCGGACCAGATCTTGCAGGACGTCCGACGCAAAGGCACCAAAGTGCTTCCCGTGGACGTGCGCTACAGCGATTGGGACTGCACCTTGGAATTCGCAGACGGCGACACCTTGGGCGTCCCCGCCATCCGGCTGGGGCTGCGGCTAGTGATCGGCTTCTCTCAACCGGTGGCCCAGCGCATCAGCGCGGCCCGCGCGCGCGGCCCCTTCACGGGCGTCGACGATCTCTGCTTCCGCGCCCAGTTGGACCGCAAGCATCAGAACCACCTTGCCGAGGCCGGCGCCCTGAAGGGGTTGGCCGGCCACCGGCACCGGGCCCGCTGGGCCGTGAGTGGCGTGGAAGCCCCCCTGCCCCTGTTCGCCGGGATCCCGCAGACGATGGAGCCGGAAGTGCCGATCCCCCTACCGAAAGCAGCCGAGGACATGCTGGCCGATTACGTCTCGCTAGGAATGACCTTGGGCCGGCACCCGTTGGGCTTCATCCGGAAGAAGCTGGCCGCGCGACGGTGCGTGACGTCCCTGGAATTGGCAAAGATCCCCCACGGCCGGGGGGTGCGGTTCGCCGGCATAGTGCGGCTGCGTCAGCGCCCGGAGACGGCCAGCGGCATCACCTTCTTAACGCTCGAAGACGAGCACGGGATGGTCAATGCGTTGGTCTGGAAGCGGGTAGCCGAAGAACAACGACGTCCCTTCCTGGAATCACGCCTCATGGCCATCGACGGGCGCTTGGAGCGCAGCGAAGGCGTCCAGCACCTCATCGTTCACCGCATGGAAAACTACGGCGAGATGCTGGAGGGGTTGGCGATGGGGAGTCGTGACTTTAAATAAGCGGAATATGCGCTCGATTTCGACCACAAGTGGCCAATGCTCAAGCCAGTAGAGGATCGGCAGTGCGAATTGAAAACGCGCTACGCCAGTCTCGGCCCTTTGGGTGTTGGATCGTCTTGGACGGGATTGTTCTGCTGCTGCACCAACTGTTGAGCCTGCTGCTGGTTGAGTGTGGTCACGACATTGACGGAGTCCTGCAACGGCGGTGCGGGTTTATTGACGTCCAGCAGAACCGTATTTCCCCACTCACCAGCACCCTGGACGCGGAGCTGGTCACCCAGCATCGACACTTGGCCGATGCTGGCCGCATCCATCCCAACTTTCTTCATCTCGACCGTCATCGCCATCACATGGTCATCGGAGATATGCCCCGGCGCATTGCCTCGAACGCGCGCAAACGACACCCGGTCGTCCATGGCGAGTTCACTCATCCACTGTGATTGTGCCTGGGTGCGTTCGAGCGTTGGTGCCGAGCTACCGTAATGTGGGGAGACGACTGAATTGATCTGCTGCGAACTAGCGTCAATCGGTTGCGACGCCATTTTCGCCAAGTCCACATCGAACCGCTGCTCACGCTCGCCGTACTTCGCGTATCGGAGCTGGGTTTGGCCTGTCTCTTGATTTTTTTCCAGATACAAATCGCTGTAGCTAAGCTTGTTGTCCACCGCAAACTGCAGCATCGAAGCAGCCATCTGGTCGCTGTGCGGGCCCTGTCCGATATTGCGTTGCGCTTCAAACACGCCCACCTTATTCTGCATCTCGCGATACGCCTCGTAGCCTTCATGCTGCGGGTCGCGAAGGTCACGGCCGCGCGGCAAGCTGGGAGCGAAGTCGGGTGGCAGTGAAGAAAGCATAGACGGTATAGCGGGGGCCGTGCTTTGAGAGCGTGTATGGTCCGGCGCAGCCAGCAGTTCCCTAGCTTCAGCCGGAGTCATCGTGAATCGCAGGGACATGTCGCCCTCGCCGTCTCGGGTGTAGAAACCCATCGGGCTGTTGGGGCCGTATTGCCTCGTCACCGGGTCACGTTCGAGATTCAGCATGTACGAATCATTAATTCCTCGGGCACTTTGTTCCCGCAGCATCGCTGGCGCCATCACCTCAACGTCTGCCTCGGGCAGCGTCAGACCATGCACTCCATACGCTTCGGTGAGGAGTTTGGCCATGCTTTGCTCTGGGCTCGGCGGCACCGGCTCCGGCCGCTCGACCATCAATGCGCGGTGCTCCCGCAGGCCCTCCTGCAGAAGAGCGCGCGTGGCGTCAAGCTCAGCGCGGATGACAGGGTTCGCGTCGGCTGTGGTCAGGCCGAACAGGGCCTGCCGCTCCCAGCCGCCATCGTTGCGACGGCGATACTCTGCGCCGTCTGAGGCCACCAATCGGCCGTCGTCAGCCAGTGCTTGCTTTGCGCTGTCGGGCAGCTCTTGCTGCACGCTTTTCCACCCCTTGTCATGGTAGGCCAGCTCGTAGCGCGCAGCCATCGCCGCAGGGGCAAGGTGGACATTGTCGCGCAGGATGGCCTGCGACGCCGCATCGAGCTGCGCGGCGCGCGCCGGATCGGCAATAGCGATGTCGCGCAGCGTCGTGCGGCCTAGGTCACTCGCATCGGCCTGCCATTCGTACAGCGGGCGCTGCCACTGTCCTGTCGCAGCATCACGGCGCCAGTCCGACGGCGGCATGCTGTGCGCGTCGCCGAGCGCCGAGGGCAGCGTATACGGGTCTTTCGGCACCGGTGGGCGGGCGAGCATCAATTCAAGCGACACCGTCGTGGCCTGCCGGTCCAATATGGCAGTGAGCATGTCGCCTGCAACCGTCTCGCGAGTCTCCTCGTATGGCTGGCCGTTCACGCCGATGAGATCCATCGTCTCGGTACGGCGCCAGCCGCGTTCCGGGTGGTCGGGTTTGAATGTGTAGAACGTGCCCTCGGGATGCTCTTGCCGATAGATGCTGCGGTGGTCCAGGTACTCAGCTATCTTGGTGCCGCCTACCAACCCGACCGCGCCACCGACGATGCCACCGATGATCGCGCCAGGTCCCGTAGGGCTAGACACCGAAGCACCAAAGCCTGCGCCTAATAGCGCACCACCCCATGCACCGATGTTGCGCGAACCGAAATGGATCAACTCGGAACGCGCGCCGGTAGCGTTGTTCATGTCATAAAGCGCACTGGCGCGATTGACGCTTTCGACGCCATCAGCGGTAGTGAGCGCAGCACCGAACACAGAAGCACCGGCGCCTAGAACTCGCCCCATGCTGGGTGATGTAGACAATCCGGTCGCACGCATAAGGGTCGGTGGCATTTCACTTGGAAAGGTCGCACGCAGGCGTACTTCGATTGACTCCGACAGCCCTAGTCGGCCCGCCTCGTTTGCTTGCGCTATGGCGTTGCCGAGCGATCGCCGGCCTGCGTCAGGATCGCCTGCGACCGGCTTAAGATCCTGCTTTTCGATCGCATCAAGCGTCGCTGCAACATTGCCTTCCGACTTGGTCACACCAGCCCATTGCCTCTCTAGCGCAGGCATCTTTGCGAATTCGGCGATCTGCGAAGCATGGCGCTGCTGATAGCCATCCAGATCGCCGAAGAATGCTCGTGTGCGCTCATTCGCCTGTTCAGGACTCATGCCTTGCGGCGTATTGGTCAAGAGATCGCCGTTAATGAGTCCAGCTCTGAGAGTGTCGGTTAGTCTGTCGACTCGCACCGCAATACGCTCGGCTGCAGCTTGGTCGCCCAATTGCGCTGCTTGTCCATCTACGGTGTCAGCGAGCTCATCTAGTGCATCGCGCAAGCCCTTGGAGTATTCACCAAGTGGTCCGCCTGTATGCGGCGATACATCAAGCTGTGCCGCCAATGCTTGATTGGCAGGCAGGTTAAGCATGTTGCGCGGGCCGTCACGATCGAATAGCCCTTGTTCGGAAAGATTTTGCAACAAACGGCTTTCTTCAAACGCTTGTTGCTCAATGATGTGGTGGCCCTGAAAGACAGGCGTGTCAGGCATGACTCAATCTCCCATTCAAGTCCGTTAGAAATGGGACGGCCGATCAACGATCAGCAGCATCAATGAACCAAAAACCCGTCAGCTTCGCGTTGATCACTGCATCGTGTAGCACGCGATCGCAAAACACCATGCCGGAAAAAGGCGTGCGGAAAATATGGGCCGATCCAACGACGTCATCTTTGAAGACGAGGCTTGCTCCACCTGCAAAGCTGTAATGCTTGCCTTTTGCATAGTCGTCACTGATTTTGATCTTGAGCTTAGAAGCTCCTTCATCTAGGGCATCGAGAATTCGATTCACATTGCAGAGATAGCGCTGATCACCAGGCGAGCCATCGGCGAGTGTGAAATTGCAGGCCACGAACACGAACCCGCTGGGGTCGACAGCCTCGAAGACTGCCTTCGTTCGCTCGGAGATGATCCAGATGCCTGCAAGCCCTTCCAGATCTCGCGGCATCCTGCCCGACTCTGGTCCGAGAATTAGTTGTGGTCTCTCGGGATATTGATTGGGATCACCATTGGGGATATCGATGATGCGAGTTCCAGGCGGTGCCAGTCTGTCCGCATTGGCGACCTCCAGGCCGTGACCCTTACCTCCACCACGAAGATCCGGGCCGATGTCATAGAACTTTCCGTTTTGAGACAAGCTCCCAATGGTGGCGGGGATTGCCGATTGGTCGTTCATGGCAGCTTCCTTCTTGAGTATGACGGAACTCTACAGACCGTCCTGCGAGGACTTGATCGTACCGTTTGGGCTCAGCGATAGGCAAGGGATGGGGACGCTTAAGCCTATGAGAAATCCAAATTGATCAGTGCTCCCGTGCAGCCTACGGCTGGAAAAAATCCCGATTTACAGCCGTCTTTCTACTGTCTTCCAGCCGTTGATTTACGACCATGCTTGCGTCATGAATCGCCCCCATTCAGTAGACATCTCCGAGTCGTACATTACGGCAACGACAGAGGTGGATATGAGCGGTAAGCGTTACACGGACGAGTTCAAGTCCGAGGCAGCCAAGCAGGTGATCGAACATGGGCGATCGGTCCGGGAAGTCTCCGGTCGGCTGGGGATCAGCATCGATTCGCTGTATGCCTGGGTGCGTGAGCAGCGCAAGTCGCCGCAGGCGCGGCAGGTGGACTGTGCCTCGTCGGCCGAGATGCGCAGATTGCAGGCCGAGCTCAAGCGGGTGACCGAGGAGCGCGACATGCTAAAAAAGGCCGCCGCGTACTTTGCCAAGCTGTCCGGGTGAAGTACGCCTTCATGCGCGATCACGCGCATGAGTTACGGTTGCAGGCGATGTGCCGGGTGTTCGGGGTACATCGCAGCGGCTACTACGCGTGGTTGCGCATGCCATTGAGCGTGCGTGCACGGGAAGACGAACGATTGCTGGGCCTGGCGAAGCAGTCGTGGCTGCAGAGCGGCACGGTCTACGGGTATCGCAAGGTGACCGATGACCTGCGCGAGCAAGGTGAGGCCTGCGGTAAGCATCGAGTGGCGCGGCTGATGAGGTCCGAAGGCATGAAGGCACAGGTCGGCTATGGGCGTGGGCCGAACCATCACGGGGGCAGGCCGTCGACGGTTGCGCCAAATCATCTGGACAGGCAGTTCGAGGCGACGAAGCCCAACACGCACTGGGTGACGGACATCACCTACCTGCGAACGCACGAGGGCTGGCTGTATCTGGCCGTGGTGATCGACCTGTTCTCGCGGCAAGTGGTGGGCTGGTCGATGCGACCGACGCTGCACAGCGATGTGGTGATACAGGCGCTCCTAGCGGCAGTATGGCGTCGCAAACCGCCGCCCGGCCTGATGCTGCACTCCGATCAAGGCTGCCAGTTCACCGGCGACCACTGGCAACGATTCCTGAAGGATCACCAGATGATCTGCAGCATGAGTCGTCGCGGAAACTATCACGACAATGCGGTGGCCGAGAGCTTCTTCCACTTGCTCAAACGGGAGCGAGTGAAGCGGAAGATCTACCCGACGCGGGATCACGCACGCGCCGATGTGTTCGACTACATCGAGATGTTCTACAACCCGGTGCGCAGACATGGCAACAATCAAGCCCTGTCTCCGGTAGAGCTTGAAAAGCAGTCCCTACGACACGGCTCGTGAGTGTCTACAGAAGCCGGGGCGATTCACCATGCCCGGCATCCCGTCGGCTACGTCCTCGCGGGTGATCCGATACTCGCCCTTCTCTGATCGCCGCCGGCCGTCGGTGATGAGCCGGTACAGGCGCTCGTAACCGGGCTTAGTTTCGACAAGTAACACGAGCTTCGCCCCGTCCTCGATCTGGATCTCGCTGCCCACGACAAGGCGGAGACCGGCGCGCTTGGCGCATCGTGCGCCCGGACGATGCCGGCCATCGAGCTCTCGTCGGTGATCGCCAGGGCGGTGTAGCAGCAGGCCTGGGCGCACTCGAACAGCTGCCGTGCGCTGACGGCGCCGCGTTGGAAACTGAAATCGCTGAGGCAGTGGAGTTCCGCGTAAGCAGGCGGGTCGGCCGCGCTCACGCAAACCACACATGGAGCATCCAGGGACCCTGCTCGTTGACAACGAAAAACGTCCACACTGCCCTTGCGAAGTTTCCATCAGGTATATGCCAAGACTGCTCAGTAACAAGGCGAGCCAAGCAGTACACATAACGCTCAGGGTCACGATTCATGCAATGCTTATTTGTCAGCCAAGCCATAGGAAAGATCTATCGATATTTGGACATCGGTCCGTCCGGCTCGTCGATGCTTCTTCGTATTACAAGCAGTAGGGCTTATTAACCGTATCGTTGCGCTCGTCTTTTTCCTATTGATCCGGCTCTTCAGATTCTTGGGGGCACCTCTTGCCATGATACGATGGCTTGAATGGATAGCAGGAATGTTGATATGGAAGTCGTGACGAAAGCGAAGAGCGTTCACCTAGCGGATCCCGCCGATGGAGTTCTGCCACAAGTCCTGCTGGATGCTTTAGACGGGCCTTACCGGCTGGCCGACATGAAGGTCACTGCCGCACCGCGCCGGGAACAGGAAAGCGAAGAATATGGTGCCTGTCGTCTGGGCCTGCATAACCGTAGTGTGGTGTTTCGCGTAGCCAAAACCACACCGACAAAAATCGGCCAGTTTGTAACAATTTGGAAGCGCCCGGGCCCCAGCACAGAGATCGCTCCACTGGACAGCGAGGACGGGGTGGATTTTGTTGTGGTCAGCGTTGCCGATGCTGTTCATCACGGACATTTTGTGTTCGACAAGCTGGCGTTGCTCAAGCACGGCGTGATGTCGCGCGGAGGTAAAGGCGGCAAGCGCGCCATTCGCGTGTATCCGCCATGGAGCGTGCCGGTAGTCAAGGATGCGATCCGTACCCAGCAATGGCAACTGCGCTACTACGTTTCACTAACGCCGCCATACGATGCCGCACCGGCGCAGCTGCGTAACCTGTTCCGCGCCTAGCAGGCTGTTGAATTTTTCTCCGTCGCACCTTGCTTCCAGGCGAGGAATTTGCGATACCGGGCGTGATCTTCCGGAGTGATCCCATGCGCGTAGCAGACATCAGCCACGAATCTTTGTTCACGACAGCGACGTTGGCGGACTTCGTCCCCGACGCGCATCCGCTGCACGAGATTCGTGCTCTGGTCGACGAGGCGCTCGGGCGGATGGATAGTTTGTTCTCGACGCTCTACCCAGAGAAGGGGCGGGCGTCGATCGCGCCAGAGAAGCGTCTGCGAGCGCAATTGCTGCAATTGTTCTACTCGATCCGCAGCGAGCGGTTGCTGATGGAGCAATTGCGGTACAACCTGCTGTTCCGCTGGTTCGTCGGGATCGCCATCAACGAAGTGGTCTGGGATCACTCGGTGTTTTCCAAGAACCGCGACCGGCTCAACGGCAACGAGATCGTAGCCCAGTTCCTGCGCGAAGTAGCGGCGCTGGCGCAGAAACGTGATCTGATGTCGGATGAACATTTCTCGGTGGACGGCACGCTGTTAAAGGCCTGGGCCTTGCACAAGAGTTTTCATCCGAATGAGGAACCGCCATCGGGCGATGATGGGCAGCGCAATCCGCCCGCGAACTTCAGGGGGCAGTCTCGCAAGAACGATGCTCACGCCTCGACCAGTGCCCCGGATGCGCGGTTGTATTGCAAAGGCAACACCGGCGCGCAACTGAGCTATCAGGGGCATGTGCTGATGGACAACCGCAGTGGGTTGGTGCGCGATGCACGGCTCACGCACGCCAGCGGTCATGGCGAACGCGAGGCGGCCCTGACGATGATGGATGCACTTCCCGGGCGGCGACGACGCACGCTGGGGATGGACAAGGGGTACTACAACGCGGAGTTTGTCGCGAAGGGGCGTACTGCGGGTGTGACGCCGCACGTTGCGCAGAACACGAGCAACCGTTGCAGTGCGATCGATGGCCGCACGACCTGGCATAGCGGCTATGCGGTGAGTCTAAAGATTCGTGCGTGGATCGAGACTCATTTCGGCTGGCCGAAGTCGGCGGCGAGCGTGCGCCAAGTCAAGCAGCGCGGCCTCAAGAAGGTCGAGGCGCTGTTTCAACTGGCGATGGCCGCAAGCAATCTGTTGCGACTTCCTAAACTGATCGCTGCCGGAGCCGTCGCATGACGACCTCGATGGGGAAGGTGCGCCCGCAGCTGTCGCAAGCATGGGCCAAGGCCGACTTTCGAGTCAAAGTCACCGTATGCACAGACTGCTGACGAGCTGAAAAAACGGAAATTGTGTCGCCATCCAATCGAATTTCAATAACCTGCTAGAGTGTGCTATGAACTTTGATTACGCTACTTTGAAATCACTGATTTACAAAGGCCCAATGGATCAAATCGTGTGCTCTCGGTCCTTGCAGAGCAGCCATTTACGCATATCACATAACACGCTTTAGGCTGCGGCCCACAGCCATTTTCGCGCATAATCATCATGGATCGATCCCCTTGGCCGATCAAGCTGACCGGCGGCGTCGGCGTCAATGTGTTTGACTTCCCCTATTCCGGCGGCAATGCCGCCTCCTATACGCACTGGCGCCACTGGCTACCGACCGATGCGGCACTACTGTACGGCGTGCAGTTGCCGGGGCGCGGTCAGCGCATGACGGCGCTGCTGATCGCTGACACGGATGAATTGCTGAAGCAACTGGTGCCGGAACTGCCTCCGCGCCTGACACTGCCCTACGTTCTGTACGGGCACATTACCGGCGCGTTGATGGCTTTCGCCGTGCTCAATCGCTTGTTGCAGTTGGGCACACCGGCACCGGAAGCGATCATCCTGTCGGGCAAGCGCTCGCCCCAAGCAATTATCAAAATTTTTTTTTGGAAAAACCTAGTTTCACACCTTATTTACTCTACTGACCGAGCATGACATATAAATGTTGGCCTCTCAAAGAGACCTTCTCCTAATCACTTTAAAGTAACAGCAAAGGCATTCGTATCTATTTGGAAAATCAGACTGCTGTAAAAGTCAAATCTTCTGTATTCCCCGGCAGAGGCGGACGTTTTATTATTTGAAAATTAGATATTTTCTAAATAACGCCACCGGTGGGGTGGCTTAATCGCATCATCAAAAGGATATTGAATGAAACAGCCTCAGTCGCAAATCTCCCTGGCAGCACTCGCCGCCCTCCTGGACCTTCCGGCCGGCTCGTTAGAGCGGGAAGCAGATAGTCTTCTGGGCAACTTAGGCATGGATTCACTGACCGCGACACGGCTACGCGGCGCGCTCGACCCTATGCCGAGCTACCAGGTCTTGTACGGTCTGACGGTGGCTCAGGCGGCGGCGCGGCTGGCCGAGTCTGGCCCGACCCAAGCACCGACCATGCCGGCTGCGGCTGCAACTGCGACGGCGGCTGCGACCTTCATCTTGACGCCCATGCAGGAGTCGTACGTGATTGGTGCCAGCCAAGACTGCCCATGTCAAGTGTATTCAGAGTTTGACGTTATCGGTCTCGACATCACATGCTTCGAACAAGCGGTGCGCCTGACGGCGGCGGCCCATCCGATGCTACATGCCCGCATCGTCAACGGCACCCAGCAGATGGTTGCTGACGCCAGCCAGTGGCGTGCGCCGCTGCAAGCTTCGGTCGCCGAGGCCGTCGATCTCGAACAGCGGCGGCGCCAGTGCATGGGTGCCTTCCAGTCGCAGCCGGATCTGCACTGGGACATCCATCTCACCCGGCTGGACGCCGCCACTGTGCGCATCCATCTACTGCTGGACATGTTGTTCATTGATGCCACCAGCGCCATGCTGCTGTGCCGCCAGGTGACCGCGCATTACCTCAACCTGCGGAAGCAGGGTATCGCCCAACTGCCGATTGCGACCGGCCCGGCGTTCCGCGACTATTGCGACTATCTGGCGCACAAGCAGCCCAGCCAGGCCTCCCTCGACTACTGGAACGAGCGTTGCGGTTGGATGCCTGGTCCGCCCCAGCTGCCGCGCCTGAAAAGCGCCGCTGCCCATGGCGTGGATTTCCAGCGCGCCGCCGCTGTGCTGCCGCAAACCCAATGGAGTGCGCTCAAGGCTCGCGCCTGCGCACTGCAAGTCACGCCCAGCGCGCTACTGCTGGCGGTGTTCGCCGAGGTGCTGCGCTTCTACGCTGAAGAAACCGAGTTCTCGATCGCCATCACCATGTCGGAGCGCCCGGTCGCGCGCGACAATGATTTTTCCACAGTGGTCGGCGAGTTCACCAACATCCTGCTGTGCCCGGTGACCGCGCGCCTGGGCACAGGCATCGCCAGCCGCGCCGCCGCCATCCACCGCGACCTCAGCGAAGGGCTGGAACACGGCGACCTCAGCGGCCTGGAAGTCACGCGCATGCTGCGCAAGCGGCGCGCCGATCCGCACCTGATGTTCCCGATCGTCTTCACGTCCTTTCTTGGCATCGTGCGCTCAGACCTCGATCTGGCGGACTGCCAGACCACGCTGCACTATCAGCAAACCCAGACCCCACAGATCACGTTGGACCACCAAGTTTATGAGCTGAACGGCGAGTTGCGCATCAACTGGGACTACGACGCCCATGTCTATGGCGCCGACCTGATGGCTGACATGCTGGACACCTTCGAGCACCTGCTGCGCCAGGTCGCAGTCAATGTGCCCCGCCCTGCCGTGCTGCCGCCAGCCACGCTAGCGCTGCGTCAGGCGATGAACCAGACCGCACACGATTTCGGCCCCCAGGCCCCCGTGCTGCTGCACGAACTGGTGCTGCAGTCCGCAACGCGCATGCCCGATGCCATCGCCGTAATCGACCAGGACGTGGTACTCAACTACGCCGAAGTCGTCGCGCTCGCGCGCGCCGCCGCCGTTCGACTGCAGGACGCTGGCATCAGCAGCGGCGACTGCGTCGCTGTGGTCATGGAAAAGGGCTGGGAACAAACCGTTGCCACGCTTGGCATCCTGCTGACAGGTGCCTTCTACCTACCGCTCAACCCGAGTGACCCGGACGAACGGATGCGAAGCATCATGGCGCTGGCCGGCGCGCGCGTCGCACTGACGCAGGAAAAATGCCTAGCCGCCGGCCGTGAATGGCACCAGGCTGCCGACGCCACGCGGGTCACCGCTATCACCGTGGATCGTGCGCTGGCCGCTGGTGCTAGTGCACCGGCGCCAGTGGACATCGACCCGGGCCAGCTAGCCTATGTGATCTTCACCTCCGGCTCCACCGGCCAGCCCAAGGGTGTGGAAATCGCCCACGGCGCCGCCGTCAATACCTGCCTGGACATCAACCTGCGCTTCGGCCATGAGGCCAATACCGTCACCTTCGCGATCTCCTCACTCAGTTTCGACCTGTCGGTCTGGGATATCTTCGGCACGTTGGGCGCCGGCGGCACCGTGGTGGTCTGCAAGCCCGACGGCACGCGCGACCCGGACTATTGGTGGGAGCAGTTGCAGCGCCACGGCGTCACCGTGTGGAACACGGTGCCTACCTCGTTCGCGATGCTGCTGGCCTCGCGCCCGCCGGACGCCCAACTGCCGTTAAAGACCGCCATGCTCAGCGGCGACGCCATCAGTATGGGCCTGGCCCGTCAGGCGCTGGAACTGTATCCACAGCTGCGCCTGGTGGCGCTGGGCGGTGCCACTGAGGCGTCGATCTGGTCCAACTATCACCTGATCACATCAGCGTCGAGCGAGCACGGTACCGAGCTGGTGCCTTATGGCAGAGCTTTATCTAACCAGACCATCCAGGTGCTCGACGAGCAGTTCGAATACCGTCCCGCCGGCGTCGTCGGCGACATCTATATCGGCGGTGTCGGCGTGGCGCGCGGCTATTTCCGCGACCCGGAACTGAGCGCCGCCAAATTCATCTCGCACCCGGCGTTCGGCCGTCTGTACGCCACCGGTGACCTAGGCCGCTATTTGCTCAACGGCGAAATCGAAATCGTCGGCCGCAAGGATTCGCAGGTCAAGGTTGGCGGCCACCGTGTCGAACTAGCCGAGATCGAGCATTGCGCCGAGCAGCTGCAGTCGGTACAGCGGGCGGCGGTGGTGCATCTGCCCGGCGCGGCTGGCGCGCGGCTGACCGGCTTCGTCACGGTCACCGGCGTGGTCGACGGTCTGGCCGAACAACTGCGCTTGCACATCGAGCAACATCTGCCGGACTACATGTCGCCGCAAAGCTGGATCGTGCTGGAGCAGATACCGCTGACTTGCAACAGCAAGGTCGACGCCAAGCGGCTGCGCCAGATCGCCCTCAATGCGCGGTTGCAGCTCCAGGACAGCCCCGTCGCCAACAGCGGGAGCGACGTGATGCTGATCCTGCAACTGGCGGCCCAGGTGATGGGTGTGCCGGCGCAATCGCTGTCGCCCGCCCTCAGCCTAGTGGAACAGGGGTTGTCCTCGCTGTTCGCGGTGCAACTGATCAACTTGCTGGCGGCTGCCTGGAACACCCGCCTGTCCTACACGCTGGTGTTCAACTATCCAAGCGCCAACCAGTTGTCCGCCTATCGCCAGGCCAGCCGCGCCGACGCCGCGCCGCAAGCGGCTGTCGCCACCGGCCAGACCAGCGCCAACGAGCCGATCGCCATCGTCGGCATGGCCTGCCGTCTGCCTGGCGGCGTCACCTCGCCGACCGAATTCTGGGACATGCTGCAAGCCGGCATCGACTGCATGAGTGACGTACCGGCTTCGCGCTTCGATATCAACGAGATCTACAATGCCGACCCGCAGGCGGTCGGCCGCAGCTACAGCCGGCGTGGCGCCTTCATGGCGCAAGTGGAGAGTTTCGACCACGAGTTCTTTGGCATTTCGGCGGCTGAAGCGCGCAGCATGGACCCGCAGCAGCGTATGCTGCTGGAAGTGGGCTATGAAGCCTTCCACGACGCCGGCTACGACATGGCGCGGCTGCGCGGCTCGTCCACCGGTGTGTTCGTCGGCCAGATGAACTACGACTGGCTGACCGACTTTGATCATGTAGCCGACTATGCCGGCACCAGTGTGTCGCCGTCGATCACGTCGAACCGGTTATCGTTCACTCTCGACCTGGCCGGTCCGAGCATGACCATCGACACAGCCTGTTCGTCCTCGCTGGTGGCGGTGGATGCGGCGGTGACCAAGCTGCGTAGCGGCGCCTGCCGCATGGCGCTCGCCGGCGGCGTGAATCTGATCTTGTCGCACCAGCCGTACGTGACCACCTGCCAAGCGCGCATGCTGTCGGCCGACAGCCGCTGCGCCACCTTCGACGTCGCCGCCAACGGCATCGCCCGCGGCGAAGGTGTCGGCGCGGTAGTGCTAAAGCGGCTGAACGACGCTCAGGCCGATGGCGACCACGTGCTGGCTGTGATCCGAGGCAGCGCCGTCAACCAGGATGGCCGCAGTGCCTCGATGACGGCGCCCAACGGCTTGGCGCAAGAAGCAGTGATCCGCCAGGCACTGACGACGGCCGGTCTGACCGGCCGCGAGGTCGACTACGTCGAATGCCACGGCACCGGTACCCCGCTGGGCGATCCTATCGAGGTCGAGGCTCTGAAGAATGTGCTTGGCGAGCACCGCGACAAGCCCGTCGTGCTCGGCGCCGTCAAGACCAATATCGGCCACCTGGAAGGCGCGGCCGGCATCATCGGCCTGATCAAAGTAGTGCAGGTGCTGCGCCACCGCGAGGCGCCGGGCAATCTGCACTTTACCTCGCTCAATCCAAAGATCGACCTGCAAGGCTTTGCCGCCGTGATGCCCACCCGGCCAGTGGCACTGGGTACTTCCGCTGACGCACCGCTGGTGGCTTGTGTGTCCTCGTTCGGCTTCGGCGGCACCAACGCCCACGCCGTGCTCGAATCGTGGGAGCAGCCCAATCCCGTGCCGGTCGCCACCGTTGGCGTCTGGATGTTCACCGGCCAGGGTGCGCTGCAAGCCGGTGCCGCCCGCGAACTGTACCAGGCCAACCGTGTGTTCAGTGCTGCGCTGGAGCGCTATTGCGCGCTGTTGGCCGACGGCGGCGAACTTGCTCCTGGGCTCAAACTGCCGAATATGCTGGACCTGCTGACCGGCGCCAGCGACAACAACGGCGACGCTGAAGCGCTGCAACAAACGCAGTTCGGCCAGCCGGCTCTGGTCGCGCTGCAATTGGCGCAGCTGGAGATGTGGCGGGCGCAAGGACTGCGTCCCGCTGCGGTGCTGGGCCATTCGGTGGGCGAATTTGCCGCCGCCGTAGCCGCCGGTGTCATGAATGCGGAAGATGCGCTGAAGCTGGCGGCGCTGCGCGGCCGCCTGATGGGCGCTTGCGAACCGGGCGCGATGGCGGCTGTGTTCGCGCCGGCAGCACGCCTACGCGCCATGCTGCCGGACGGCGTAGTGGTGGCAGCCGAAAACGGCCCGGCCATGACAGTGCTGGCCGGCAGTCGCGCGGCGCTGGACACCTTCTTGGCGGATCTGGAAGACCGCCACACCATGATGGCTGTTTCACATGCCTTCCATTCGCCGACGATGGCGCCGGCCGCCGCCGCCTTGCGCGAGGCCATGACCGGCGTCGCGCTGGCCGCGCCGCAGCTGCCGTTTATCTCAACGCTGAGCGGCGCGCCCGAAAACGAGCGCCTGTGCACGCCCGCCTACTGGGCCGAGCAGATGCTGGAACCTGTGCGTTTCATGGACGCCGTCCAATGCGCCCTGGCCTTGACCCCGGCCACCGACACGGTGTTGGAGCTAGGGCCATATTCCACCTTGATCAACCTTGCCCAGCGCATCATGCCGGCCATGCAGCTGCGCTGGGTGGCGTCCGCGCAGGCCGTCAACGGCCTGCCGCCGCAGCGCCTGTTCCGCCATGTGCCGCTACCTTGGGGAAAACCGATCTATCACGGCGACGCCGCGCAGCCGGCCGTCCCCACGGTGGCCGGCCCGGACAACTGCGTCTACGAATTGAGTTGGATGCCGCTGCCGGCATCGACGCTGGCCGTCGCCACGGCAGGCCCCTGCCTGTTGCTGTCGCGCGCTGCGATGGATACCGTCCTGCCGCCGGGCTGGCTGGCCGCAACCGTCAGCGACGCCAGTGTGCTGGCGGCGCTGTTATCGCGACAAGCCTGGACCACGGTGGTGCTGGCCGGAGACGATGACGAAGCCGATGTCGCCCTCGGCCTGCAACTGCTGCAACTGGCCGGCACTGACGACACCCCGGCGATTGGCGAACTGGTTTTCGCAACCGCCGCCGGTAGCACGGGCGACGCCGGCCTGTGGGGACTGGCCCGCACCAGCCGCTTGGAACGTCCCGACCTGCGCGTGCGCTGCATTGAATGCGATCCCGCCGCGGTGCCCACCGCGCTGGCACTGAGCGCTCACTGTCCGGCGGAAGACGAGTTGGCGGTCGGCGCCGACGGCGTCGTGCGCATAGCGCGGCTGCGCCGCAGCGCTGTTGGCGTCAACGCCGCCGCTGCCGAGCTGCGCGTGAGCGCTGACGCCAGCTATGTGATCAGCGGCGGCACCGGGCCACTGGGCTTGGTCGTGGCCGGCCTGCTGGTGGACCGCGGTGCGCGCCATGTGCTGCTGCTCTCGCGCAACGCGCCGGCGTCCAATGCGGCTGAATTGCTTGCATTACGCAGCCGAGCCCAGGTGGCATGCCTGGCCTGTGACGTCACGCAGCCGTCCCAACTTGCGGCGGCGCACAGCTGGCTGCATGAGAAAGACTGGCCGGCAGTGCGCGGCGTGGTGCACGCCGCCGGTGTGCTAAGCGACGGCATCATCGTCAACCAGTCGGCAGCCAAGCTGCAACTGGCCTACGGCGCCAAGGTGCACGGCGCCCGCAATCTGCGTGCGGCCTTCATGCCGCAGGACTTCCTGCTGCTGTTCTCGTCGATCGCGGCCTGCCTCGGCTCGGCCGGCCAGGCCAGTTACGCGGCGGCCAATGCCACCCTTGACGCGCTGGCGCGCAGCTGGTCGGAGGCTGGCGAGAACGTGCTCTCCGTGCAGTGGGGCGCGTGGTCGGACGCTGGCATGGCGGTGCGCCACAATGCTGTCCAACATGCGCTAGCCAATGGCTGGGGCGCGGTGTCGAACGCGCTGGCCCGTACTGTGCTGGAGCCGCTGCTGGCCAACGGCAAGCGTGGTACGGTGTGCGTGTCGCCGATCAATTGGAGCCAACTGTCGCCGCGCAGCAGCCGTTACGCGCTACTGGTCGGCACAGATTTGCAAGGCGCGCGCCAGCACTGGGACCGTTCAGCCCTGGCGCAACTGGTGCGCGACTGCCTGCTGCAATTTCTGCCTCAGGGCGAGGCCGAGGGCAATCCCTCCTTCATGGAGGCCGGTCTGTCGTCGCTTGACCTGGTGCAGTTCCGCCAGCAGTTGCTGGCGCGGGTACCGGACACCGTCGAGATGCCGGTGCACTTCGCCTTCAACTACCCGACCGAGCAGGACGTGGTCGACTACCTGTGCCAGCAGCTCCAGCACAGCGCACTGGCCCGCGCCAACAGCGGCATGTGGACGCTGCTCAACGGCCGCACCAGCGGTACGCCGCTGTTCCTGGTCAGCGGCGTGATGGGCAGCGTGGAGAAGACCTTCGGCACGCTAGCAGAGATGCTGGCGACGCCGGTGTATGCGCTCAAGCCCGGCATCCCAGCCGAATTCGACACCGCCAGCTTCACGCTGGAAAGCCTGGCCGCCGAACTGCGCGCGGCCATGGAACTTGAGGTACCGGGCCGGCGCTATAGCGTTGGCGGCCTGTCTTTTGGCGCCGCACTGGCCTTTGAAATGGGCCTGCAACTGGAACGCGAGGACAAACTGGCACGCATCGTCATGTTCGATCCGCGCCACCTGCCGCCATTCACCGCACCGGCCGACGCCGCGCCGTTTGAACAGTTGCTGGAGCACTACACGCCGTCAGCGCCAATGCGCGCGCCGGTGCTGGTATTCCAGTGCGCCGTGCCGCCGCTGGAAAAGCAGTCTGAGATGATGCGCGAAACCTCGCGCTCCTTCCTTGACGACGTCGGCGTGCTGGAACGCTGCCGCACTATGTGCCCGGCGATGAAACTGATTCCCAGCGTCGGTCATCACTTCAACCTGCTGCACAAGCACGCCGCGCCGCTGGCGGTGCGCCTGGCCAGGGAACTGGGACCGGCAACGGCGCCGGCGCGCGACGCCGAGCCGATCGCCATTATCGGCACCGCCTGCCGCCTGCCCGGCAATGTCACTTCGCCTGAACAATTTTGGGACATGCTGCTGGCCGGCACCAATTGCGTCGGCGAGATCCCGGCGTCGCGCTTCGACATCGACGCCGTCTACCATCCCGATCCCGACACCGTCGGCACCAGCTACACCCGGCACGGCGCCTTCGTCGAGGTGGTGGAAACCTTCGATTATGACTTCTTCGGCATCTCGGTGGCCGAGGCACGCGCCATGGACCCGCAGCAGCGCATGCTATTGGAAGTGGCATACGACGCCTTTAACGACGCCGGCTACGACAAGCAGCGCCTGCGCGGTACCGCCACCAGCGTGCACATCGGCCTGGCCAACGACGACTGGACCACCATGGGCCGCGACCATGAGGCGCATAGTCCGCACTTCGGCGCCGGCGTCTCCGGCTCCATTGCGTCCAACCGCATCTCCTATTTGCTCGGCTTGACCGGGCCGAGCGTGACGCTCGATACCGCCTGCTCGTCGTCGCTGGTAGCGCTAGACCTGGCGGTGGAAAAACTGCGCAGCGGGATCAGCTCCCTGGCGCTGGTCGGCGGCGTCAATGTGATGCTGCATCACCGTATGTTCGTCAGTGCCTGCGCCACCAAGGCGCTGTCCATCAAAGGCCGTTGCGCCACCTTCGACGCCGGTGCCGACGGCTATTGCCGCGGCGAAGGCGCCGGTGCCGTAGTGCTCAAGCGCCTCAGCGACGCGCTGGCCGATGGCGATCCGGTGCTGGCGGTGATCCGCGGCACCGCCGTCAACCAGGACGGCCGCAGCGTGTCGCTGACGGCGCCCAACGGCCTAGCCCAGCAGGAAGTTATCCAGCAGGCGCTCAAGGTGGCCGGTGTGGCCGGATGCGACGTCGACTATGTCGAGTGCCACGGCACCGGCACGCCGCTGGGCGATCCGATCGAGGTCGAGGCGCTGAAAAACGTGCTTGGCGCGCAGCGCACCAAGCCGGTGGTGCTGGGCGCGGTCAAGTCGAACATCGGCCACTTGGAAGGCGCCGCCGGCGTGGTCGGCCTGATCAAGGTGGTGGAAGTACTGCGCCATCGCACTGCCCCCAGCAACGTGCACTTTCGCACCCTCAATCCGAACATCGACCTACAAGGCTTCGACGCCGTCATTCCGCGCCAACCGTTTGCGCTCGGCGAGGCAGACGGCGATGTGCCCCTGCTGGCTGGCGTGTCCTCGTTCGGCTTTGGCGGCACCAACGCCCACGCCGTGCTGGAATCGTTCGGCACTGGTGCCGTCGCGCGCCGTCCGCGCGTGGCGTATGCCCCGCGCTTCTTGCCGTGGCGCCGACTTCCACACCCCTTCCTTGGCCGCAAGGACGACGAGGGCTACGTGGCGATCCTGGCCGGCACCTACGCCACCATGTGGAACGACCACCGCATCGGCGAACATGTGCTGGTGCCGGCCGCCAGCCACATCACCTTGCTAGGCGGTGCCGCGCTGCTCAGGCATACCGGCGCCGTCAAGGCGGTGGGTGTGCAGGTCGACGATGTGGTCATGCCGCGTCCTCTGTCTGTGTTGGGCGAACAGACCAGCGTGCACTGCGTTGCCCACGGAAGTCAGTGGAGCATCGAGGCCGGTGCCAACGGCGCGCGCGAACAGGTCGCCCTGTGCCGCGACGCCCAGGTGCTGACCAGCGCCGATCTGCGCCTGTGTGACATCGACGTGGAACAGGTGCAGGCCCGCTGTACCGTGCAGGATGCCGATGCCATGTACCGCGTGCTGTCCAACCAGGGCGTACAGTTCGGCCCTGGCTACCGCAACCTGGATGAGATCAGGATTGGTGAAGAAGAAGCGCTTGCACGCGTGCGCGTTAGCCACGACGCCATCGCTGATCGTTCGTTGACGCTGCTGCATCCGGCCACGCTGGATGCGGGCATTCAGTTGCTTGGCCTGTGCGGCATGAAGACCACCGGAGTGTGCGTACCGTTCAATGTCGACAGCGCGCGCCTGTTCACGCTGGAAGACCAACCGGACGAGCTGTGGGCGTACGCCCGGATCACAGCCAGCAGCGCCGCCAGCGTGGAAGGCACGGTGACGCTGTTCGCCGACACCGGCGAGATCTATGCAGTGCTGGAAGGCCTTATTTGCCGCCAGACCGGCGTCAACAGCCAGGTCAACCAGAGTCTGTTCGAGACCGAGTGGGTGGCCGTTGCGCCATCGGCCGGCAAGGCAGCCGTTGCCGGCGACCGCCACCTGCTGCTGTCCCACGCAGCACCGGCGGTCGCGTTGCCGCCAGCTTGGCACAGCGTGGTAGTCGATGCCGACACCGACTTGGCAGCACTGCTGTCCGATACCGCAGGACCATGGCACACCGTCACACTGCTGAGTGGCGGCACGGAGGCGGACGTCGCGCTCGGTCTGCGCCTGCTGCAAGCAGTGGGCGCGGAACGCGGCCCACACATCGGTCAGACCATATTCGCCACCGCGCCGGACAGCATCAACGACGCCGGCCTATGGGGGCTGGCGCGCACCTTCCGTCTGGAACGGCCGGAGCTGCGTCTGCGCAGCATCGCCTGCGAGGCTGACGCGGTCTGCGCGGCGGTCGCGCTGAGCGCCGACTATGAAGCCGAAGACGAACTCTTGATCGACCAGGATGGCCGGCGGGTACGCGCTGCCCGCCTGCAGCGCAGCGCCGACGTTGGCGCCACCGGCGAACTGA
>CAZGBA010000031.1:0-39768 GCA_964523435.1 uncultured Xanthomonas sp. | reverse complement strand
CGGCCGACTGGTACAACAGCCGCTACATCATCGCCTGGGGCTCCAACGTCCCGCAAACTCGCACGCCGGATGCGCACTTCTTCACCGAGGCTCGCTACAACGGCACCAAGACCGTGGCCATCTGCCCGGACTACTCCGAGCTCGCCAAGCTCACCGACCATTGGCTGCACCCCAAGCAGGGCACCGACGCTGCGCTGGCCATGGCCTTCGGTCATGTGATCCTGCGCGAGTTCCACGTCGATGCGCCCTCGCAGTACTTCACCGATTACTGCCGCCAGTACAGCGACATGCCGATGCTGGTGCGCCTGGAGAAGCGCGCCGATGGCCGCCTGGTGCCCGAGCGCTATCTGCGCGCCGCCGACCTTGGCGGCCTCGGCGAAGCGAACAACCCGGAATGGAAAACCCTCGCACTCGACGAGATCACCGGCGCGATCACTGTGCCCAATGGCTCGGTGGGTTTCCGCTGGGGCGAGAAGGGCCGGTGGAACATCGAGGAGAAAAACAGCCAGGGCGATCAGACCCGGCTGTGCCTGAGCCTCAAGGACGCCGCTGACAGCATCGAGTCGGTCAGCTTCCCTTACTTCGGCGGCATCGAAAACGAGTACTGGACCGAGTCGAAGTTTGAAGATGTGCTTGAGCGCAGGCTGCCGGTCAAGCATCTGACGCTTGCCGATGGTCAGGAGTGGATGGTCGCCACCGTCTACGACCTGCTGCTGGCCCAGTACGGCGTGGACCGTGGCTTCGGCGGCGGCAACGTGGCGGCGAGCTTCGACGACAACGTGCCGGGAACGCCGGCCTGGCAAGAGAAGATCACCGGCGTGCCTCGCACCGAGGTGATTCGCATCGCCCGCGAGTTCGGCCGCACTGCCGACAAGACGCGCGGCCGCTCGATGATCATCGTCGGCGCGGCGATGAACCACTGGTTCCACAACGACATGAACTATCGCGGGCTGATCAACATGCTGGTGATGTGTGGCTGCGTGGGCCAGACCGGCGGCGGTTGGGCGCACTACGTCGGCCAGGAGAAACTGCGGCCGCAGTCCGGCTGGGCCCCGCTGGCGTTCGCCACTGACTGGAGCAAGCCGCCACGCCAGATGAATGGCACCAGCTTCTTCTACTTCAACTCCAGCCAATACCGCTACGAGAAGCTCGGCGTCGACGAGATCCTGTCGCCTCTGGCCGACAAGACGAAGTACACGGGCTCGCTGGCCGACTTCAACCTGCGCGCGGTGCGCATGGGCTGGCTGCCGGCGATCCCGCAGCTCAACACCAATCCGTTGACGCTGGTGCGCGAGGCCGAAAACGCTGGCGTCGCTCCGATCGACTATGCGGTGGGCAAGCTCAAAGACGGTAGCCTCGACTTCGCCTTCGCCGATCCGGATGCGCCGGAGAACTATCCCCGCATCCTGTTTATCTGGCGAAGCAATCTGCTGGGCAGCTCGGGCAAGGGGCACGAGTACATGCTCAAGCACCTGCTTGGCACCCGCCACGGCCTGCAGGGCAAGGACCTCGGCGAGCGCGGCGCGGCCAAGCCGGAGGAAGTGAAGTGGCGCGACGAGGCGCCGGAGGGCAAGCTCGACCTGCTGGTTACGCTGGATTTCCGCATGTGCACCACGGCGCTTTACAGCGACATCGTGCTGCCGACTGCGACCTGGTACGAAAAGGACGACCTCAACACCTCCGACATGCATCCGTTTATTCATCCGCTGTCGAAAGCGGTGGACCCGGCCTGGGAAGCACGCAGCGACTGGGAGATCTTCAAGGGAATCGCGCGCACTGCGAGCGAACTGGCGCCCGGCGTGCTGGGCGTCGAAAAAGATCTGGTGCTGGTGCCCACCCTGCACGACACGCCTAACGAAATCGCGATGCCCTACGGCGTGACCGACTGGAAGAAAGGCGAGTGCGAGCTCATTCCCGGCAAGACCGCGCCGAGTATGGTGGTGGTCGAGCGCGATTACCCGAACCTGTTCAAGAAGTTCAGTTCGCTGGGCCCGCTGCTCGACACGCAGGGCAATGGTGGCAAGGGCATGAATTGGGACACCAAGCACGAGGTGGAATTTCTCGGCCGGCTCAACCACGCGGTCAGCGAGGACGGCATCAGCAAGGGGCGTCCGCGCCTTGATACCGCGATCGACGCCGCCGAGACCATCATGCACCTCGCCCCGGAGACCAACGGTCACGTGGCGGTGAAGGCATGGGAGTCATTGGAGACCTTTACCGGCCGCGGGCACACGCATCTCGCCATCGGCAAGGAACACGAGGCGATCCGCTTCCGCGACATCCAGGCGCAGCCGCGGAAGATCATCAGCTCGCCGATCTGGTCGGGCCTCGAAGACGAGAACGTCAGCTACAACGCCGGCTACACCAACGTCCATGAGTTGATTCCGTGGCGCACGCTCACCGGCCGCCAACAGTTCTACCAGGACCACGAATGGATGCGCGACTTCGGCGAAAGCCTGATGGGCTATCGGCCGCCGGTCGACACCAAGACCATCAAGCCGATCATGGGCAAGAAGCCCAATGGCAACCGCGAGATCGTTCTGAACTGGATCACGCCGCACCAGAAGTGGGGTATCCACAGCACCTACAGCGACAACCTGATCATGCAGACGCTGTCGCGCGGTGGGCCGATCGTCTGGCTCTCGGAGGATGACGCCAAATCCGCGGGCATCGAGGACAACGACTGGATCGAGTTGTTCAACGTCAACGGCGCCATCGCGGCCCGCGCGGTCGTGAGCCAGCGCGTCATGAACGGCATCGCGATGATGTACCACGCGCAGGAACGCATCATCAACACGCCCGGCAGCGAGATCTCCGGCACGCGCGGCGGCATCCACAACTCTGTCACCCGCGTGGTGGTCAAGCCCACGCACATGATCGGCGGTTACGCGCATCTGAGCTATGGCTTCAACTATTACGGCACGGTGGGCACCAACCGCGACGAGCTGGTGGTGGTCCGCAAAATGAACAAGGTCGACTGGCTGGACGGCGAATCCGTTCCGGCGGCCACGAAGGAGATGGTGTGATGAAAGTCCGTGCCCAGATCGCGATGGTCCTCAACCTGGACAAGTGCATCGGTTGCCACACCTGCTCGATCACCTGCAAGAACGTCTGGACCAGCCGCGAAGGCGTCGAGTACGCCTGGTTCAACAACGTCGAGACCAAGCCCGGCATCGGCTACCCCAAGGAGTGGGAGAACCAGGACAAGTGGAACGGAGGCTGGGTGCGCAACCCCGACGGCTCCATTGCCCCCCGCCAGGGCGGCAAGTGGAAGCTGCTCATGCGCATCTTCGCCAACCCCAACCTGCCGCAGATCGACGACTATTACGAGCCCTTCACGTTCGACTACGACCACCTTCAGTCGGCGCCTGAGAGCAAGGCTGCGCCCACGGCCCGCCCACGCAGCCTGATCACCGGCAAGCGCATGGAGAAGATCGAGTGGGGCCCGAACTGGGAAGAGATCCTGGGCGGCGAGTTCAGCAAGCGCAGCAAGGACGCCAACTTCGAGGCCATCCAGAAGGACATCTACGGCCAGTTCGAGAACACCTTCATGATGTACCTGCCCAGGCTGTGCGAGCACTGCCTGAACCCCGCCTGCGTCGCGTCCTGCCCGAGCGGCAGCATCTACAAGCGCGAGGAGGACGGCATCGTCCTGATCGACCAGGACAAGTGCCGCGGCTGGCGCATGTGCGTGTCGGCCTGCCCGTACAAGAAGATCTACTACAACTGGAAGTCGGGCAAATCCGAGAAGTGCATCTTCTGCTACCCGCGCATCGAGATGGGCGAGCCGACGGTGTGCTCGGAAACCTGCGTGGGTCGCATCCGCTACCTCGGCGTCATGCTGTATGACGCCGACCGCATCCAGGAGGCCGCTTCGGTGCCGTCCGAGAAGGACCTGTACCAGGCCCACCTCGACATCTTCCTGGACCCCAACGACCCGAAGGTGATCGCGGCCGCGCGCGCGGAAGGCATCCCCGATAGCTGGCTGGACGCCGCCGTGGCATCGCCGGTGTACAAGCTGGCGATCGACTGGAAGCTTGCGCTGCCGCTGCACCCGGAATACCGCACGCTGCCGATGGTGTGGTACGTGCCGCCGCTGTCGCCGGTGCAATCGGCCGCCGATGCGGGGCGCATCGGCAAGAACGGCGAGATCCCGGACGTGAAGTCGCTGCGCATTCCGGTGCGCTACCTCGCCAACATGCTGACGGCGGGCGACGAGGCCCCGGTGGTCCGCGCGATGGAGCGCATGCTGGCCATGCGCGCCTGGCGTCGCGCCATGCACGTCGACGGTATCGAGGATCTTGAGGTGCTGCATCAGGTTGGCCTGACCCTGCACCAGGCCGAGGAGATGTACCGCTACCTCGCCATCGCCAACTACGAGGACCGCTTCGTGATCCCGACGGCGCACCGCGAATACGCCAACGATGCGTTCGGCGAACGCGGCGGCTGCGGCTTCACCTTCGGCGACGGTTGCTCGCCGTCGAGCCCCGCCGAAGCGCTGTTCGGTGGTCGTTCGACGCAGACCTACCACGTGCCGCCAAACCGGCAGGAGCCGGAGAGGGAAAAGGCATGAAACTCTTGAAGCTGATCTCCGTCCTGCTCGACTACCCGGAGGACGATCTCTGGGCATACGGCGACGAGTTGCGCGACGCGATCGACGACCCGGCGCTCTCGGCGGCGCGTCGCCGCGCACTGCGCGGCTTCGTCGATGAGCTGCTCGCCACCGATGTGCTGGAGGCACAGGAGCGCTGGCTCGGTCTGTTCGATCGCGGCCGTGCGATGAGTCTGTTGCTGTTCGAACACATCCACGGCGAGTCGCGTGACCGCGGTCAGGCCATGGTCGATCTGCTTGCGACCTATCGCAAGGCCGGCTTCGCACTGGGCGCCAAGCAGTTGCCGGACTACCTGCCGGTGGTGCTTGAGTTTCTGTCAGTGCAGCCCGTCGCCGAGGTGCGCGACTGGCTATCGCATGTCGCCCATATCCTGGAGCTGCTGGCGGCGCGCGCGCAGGATCGGCAGAGCCCCTATGCCGTCCTGTTGGAGGCGCTGGTGGAAGTGGCCAAGGGCCGCGTCGACCTCGACCTGCTGCGCCGGCGCGTGGCCACCGAAGAGCGCGACGACACCCCCGAGGCCATGGACAAGGTCTGGGAGGAAGAGGCCATCCGTTTCGGCGTCGAAGCCCCGTCCGAAGACTGCAACCCACCCACCCGACTCCCGTCCGGTGCCAAGCGCAACGAACCTGCGGTGACGCCATGAATACGCTGAATATCCTGCTCTTCCAGGTCTATCCCTACATCGCCATCGCGGTGTTCCTGATCGGCTCCTGGGTCCGCTTCGACCATGCGGCCTACACCTGGCGCAGCGGCTCCAGTCAGTTGCTGTCGGATCGCGGCATGCGCATCGGCAGCAATCTGTTCCATGTCGGGATGCTCGCGATCATCGGCGGCCATACCATCGGTCTGCTGGTGCCGCACCACATCTACGCGCCCTTCATCAGGGCGCCCGACAAACAATTGCTGGCGATGATCGCCGGCGGGGTGTTCGGCGTGATGATGCTGGTGGGCCTGCTCATCCTGCTGGTGCGGCGCTTGTTCAATCCACGGATCCGGGCCACGTCGGCCAAGCGCGACATCCTGGTGCTGGTACTGCTGCTGGCGCAACTCTCGCTCGGGCTGTCGTCGATCTTCATCTCCTACGATCATCTCGACGGCAATCAGATGATCAAGCTTGGCGAATGGGCTCAGCACATCGTCACCTTCCGAATGGCCGGTGCTGCGCAGTACATCGCCGACGCGCATTGGATCTTCCGCGCGCATGTTTTCCTCGGGTTGACGCTGTTCCTGATCGCGCCTTTCACCCGCCTGGTGCATGTGTGGTCTGTGCCGTTGGGCTATCTCATGCGTCCGTACCAGATCGTGCGCAAGCGTCAGCCCGCATTGAATTACAAGAGGAACTGAGCATGGACGATCGCAAGACGCATCGCGCCATTCCGATCGTGATGGATGAAGGCGCGCTTTCGGAGGCTGCGGCGAAGTCTGCAGCGCATGGTGCCGATCATGACCTTGCGGGCCATAGTCATGCCGGAGGATTGGGCGCCCCCGTGCCTGCGCCAGCGCCGGTATTTCTGCATGTTGCCGGGCATCCGATCAGCGAGGCGGAGATCGCACGCGAAATGCAGATGCATCGTGCGCAATCGCCGCATGAGGCTCGCCGGGAGGCAGCGCAGACCTTGGTCATCCGCGAACTGGTGAGACTCGAATGCGTGCGCCTGGAGATCGAGCCTGAACCCGAGAACGGCGAAACGGCCGATGAGGCGCTGGTGCGTCAATTGATGGAACGCGAGATCGAGACGCCGACACCGGACGCGGATGCCATCCAGCACTATTACGCGGCGAATCGCGAGCGCTTGCATCACCCCGATCGCGTCCTGGTGCGCCATATTCTGCTGGCTGCGGCACCCGGAGACACCAGCGCGCGATTGAGAGCCATGCAGCGCGGCGAAACGCTGATTGCGGAACTGCGCACGGAACCCGATCGCTTCGGCGAGTTCGCCATGCGTCATTCCGCATGTCCCTCACAAGAGCACGGCGGAGCGTTGGGATGGCTCGAACGCGGCGATACCGTGCCCGAATTCGACCGTCAGCTGTTCATGCTGCGTGAGGGGCTGGCGGGCCTCACCGTGGAGACGCGATACGGCCACCATGTCGTTCACGTCGATGCCATCGAACGCGGTGAGACGCTTGTGCTCGAAGAAGCGGCCCCTGTCATCGCCGCTTACCTCGAGACCCAGTCGAAGCAGAACGCGATCCACGATTACCTGCTGCAGCTCCAGGAACGCTACCCGGTCGAAGGACTCGACCAATACGACACTACTGCAAGCCTTTGACTGAGCGGGCGCGCCACGCTGCGATCCACCTGGAGACGACTTCATGCAACACAACACCGCAGGCCAACAGCGCGCGCTATGGAGCAGCACGTTCGCCTTTACCGTATGTTTCGCGGTCTGGACGATTTTTTCGATCATCGGCATTCAGATTAAGAAAGATCTCGGCCTCAATGACACCCAGTTCGGCCTGCTCGTGGCCACACCGATTCTCACTGGCTCCTTGATCCGCATGTTTCTGGGTATCTGGACCGAGCAATATGGCGGGCGAATTGTCTTCAGCCTCGTCATGATGTCGGGTGCGGTCGCGACCTGGCTGTTGACCTATGCGACGACCTACCCGCAATTCCTGATGGCGGCATTGGCTGTCGGTATCGCCGGTGGTTCGTTTGCGGTCGGCATCGCCTACGTCTCGAAATGGTTTCCTGCAGAAAAACAGGGCACCGCGCTGGGCATCTTCGGTGCGGGCAATATCGGTTCGGCCGTGACCAAACTGCTTGCGCCGATGGTGATGGTGGCTTACGGCTGGCATGCGGTCGCCAAAATCTGGGCGGTCGGTCTTGCCATCACCGCAATACTCTTTTTCCTGTTCACCAAAGACGATCCCGGACTTGCGAAACGGCGCGCGGAAGGCGTGAAACCGGTTCCGTTCGCGGAACAGATGCGCCCCTTGAAGAATATCCAGGTCTGGCGCTTCTCGTTGTATTACTTCTTCGTGTTCGGCGCATTCGTCGCCTTGGCGCTGTGGCTGCCGCGCTACCTCACCGGCGCTTATGGCCTGGATGTCAAAACAGCAGGGGTGGTCGCGGCCTGTTATTCGATTCCCGCCAGCCTGTTCCGGGTAGTCGGCGGTTGGTTATCGGACAAGATCGGCGCGCGCCGTGTGATGTACTGGACGTTGTCTGTCTCCGTCATCTGCACGTTCCTGCTGTCCTATCCATCCACAAGCTATGTGGTGAAGGGCATCGAAGGGCCGATCCAATTCACGCTGGCTGTCGGCATCGTTCCGTTCATGGTGCTGGTGTTCGTGCTCGGGTTCTTCATGTCGTTGGGCAAGGCGGCGGTCTACAAACACATACCGGTGTACTACCCGAACAACGTCGGTGCAGTAGGTGGCGTGGTCGGTATGATCGGCGGCCTCGGTGGCTTCATCCTGCCGATTACGTTCGGCGCGATGAACGACCTGATCGGTGTGTGGACGAGCTGCTTCATGCTGTTGTTCGTGCTGGTGCTGACCGCGCTGACTTGGATGCATTTCGCGATTCGGCGCATGGATATTGCCCGGCACCCGCAGATGGCGAAAGAGACCGATCTGCCCGAAATCATGCACGCAGCGAACGCGAAGGGCTGAGCATGGAAGGTCCGCAACTCGATGCCGATCAGGCGCTGGCACGACTGCGCGATGGCAATCGTCGCTTTGTGGATCACGTCATCAGCTTGGAGGCCTTGCTCAGCCATGCCCGGCGCGAGGAACACGCGCGCGCACAACGGCCGTTCGCGGTGATCCTCGGCTGCTCCGACTCGCGCGCGCCAGCCGAGTTCGTCTTCGACCAGGGGCTCGGCGACCTGTTCGTGATCCGCGTCGCAGGCAACATCGCCGCGCCTTCGCAGATCGGCAGCATCGAATTCGCGGTCGAGCGCTTCGGCGTGCGTCTGGTCGTCGTGCTCGGCCATTCCAACTGCGGCGCAGTGCAAGCCACGCTGGAAGCGCTGGATCACCCCGAAGAGGTGTCGCCTGCGTTGCATGCGATCGTCGACCGGATCGCACCTGCGTTGTCCATGGTCGATCACCGTCATGGCGCCGACGACGGGCGCATGCAGGAGGCGATCCGCGCCAACGTGCTGTACACCGTGCGCAAGCTCCGCGAGGACTCCGCTTATCTCGACAGCATGTGCTGGGAAAACGGGTTGAGGATCGTCGGCGCGGATTATTCGCTTTCGACTGGCGCGGTCGATGTCTTCCATCAGGACGCATGAACGCATCGCCGATCGCTCCGCAAGCACAAACGATCGCGCGCCACATCGACGACGCGGCCGGTCGCTATGCCTGTTATCCAGGGATCGCCCAGTTCCGCTCGGGCTTTGGCGACGCCGGCTTCGTCGATGCACTGCGGGTGTCCAACGGCGATCCGATTCCTGCGAAGCTGTCGATCCACATCGGCGCTCCCGACCGTTTCGGCCTGTATCCGGTCGGCGCTGCACGCGACCAAAGCGCGCGAATAACGCCGCATCCTGCTGCCTATCTCAGTCGCCTGGTACGCCAGATCGCGGCGGTTGGCGCGCTGTGCGACCGCGACCGCGATGTGGTCCAGCTCGGCCTCTCGCCGGGCGCAACCGATTTCTTCGACGCCGAGCAGATCGCCGAGATCGTCGAGAGCCTGTCGCGCAATTTTCATTTCTCCAACAGGCCCGATCGCGATTTCGCCGCCACGCTCTCGGCCGACACGCTGTCCCGCACCGACTTGCGCACGTTGGTCGACGCCGGTTGCAATCGTGCCGGCTTCGCCGTCGGCCACATCGACCCGCAAGCGACCGCGACCGCAATCGCGAACGCACCCGATGCGGCGGTCGCGCGCTGTCGCGCAGCAGGTTTCCGCAGTGTCCGCATCGACGTGGTATTCGGCGCAGTCGTCGAGGATTTCGACGGTTTCTGCGGCCGGCTCGCCACGGTCGTGCATGCTGCGCCTGATGTCGTGGCGCTCCGCGATGTCGTCCATCTTCCGGAAAGCTTCGCACCTGAAACCGGCGGCGTGCACGCTGCGGTTGTGCGCGCGGACATGTTGTGTCATGCCTGGTGCACGCTGATCGAGGCGGGATACGCCCATGTAGGCATGGGTGTGTTCGCAGTACCGAGCGACACGCTGCTTCGCGCCAAGAGTGAACGCCGTCTGCATCGCGATGCGCTGGGCTTCGGGGTTCACGGCACCACCGATCTGATCGGTTTCGGCGTCGGCGCGATCCAGCAGGTCGGCGGCGCGTACTGCCGCGGCCTGTCGCATCCGCGCGAATGGGAGGCCGCGATCGATGCCGGACGCCTCGGCATCGGCGCAGGTCTCGTGCTTTCCGACGACGACCGCATCCGCGCGGCGGTGATCGAATCGATCCTGTGCGCCGACGCTGTCGACTTTGCGTTCATTGCCGGCCGCTACAACATCGATCCCCGCACGTATTTCGCGAGGGAATCGCGTGCACTTGCCGCTCTCGCCGAGGATGGCTTGCTCGTATTCGACCAACGCGGTGGCGAATACGGCTTCTGCCTCACGCCATCCGGACAGTTGTTGTCGCGGCTGGTCGCATCGCAGTTCGATGGTTATCTGAGTCAAGCATATTTTTTCGCTTGACTGCATCCCTTCGCGATCGGGCATAGCACGGGATTTCCTGTGATGCACGTACTTGATTGGACGTGTAAGGGTGTCGTACTTGTCGAGCTGCGCGGGATCGCCAAAGCGCGCGCAAGCGGCGTCGTAGTGCGCCTGGCTGTAGGCCTGGTCGTCGCGCAACGCCGGGTTCGGGCCACCGATGAACACCGCGATATCGCAGGCTGGGCAAAACGCGCGGGTGTTCGCATGCCAATCGCACATGCGGACACGCGTTTTCTCGCACGGATCGGCGGGGTTAGAGTCACGCCATTGACAGTGCTGGTCGATCACAGCGGCGATATCCGCCAACGCTTTGTAGGCAGTATCGACGGTACGGTCTTGGAAGCAGAAGCGAACAGTGAAGTGCCATGAGTACAGACGAAGCTTTATGGCGTAAAGGTCTGTCGTTGAGATCAGCAAGCGGCATCCAGAGTTCTCGTCAGTTGCAGCGGTGCGACCCCGATACGGGCCCCTATGCGCAGGATCGGTGTCCGCGACACTCGTCATTCGTCGACCTGCAGGGTCGCTTCATTGCCAGCGATCGGACGGGTTCATGATGAGAGCGGCTTAGCTGCGAGCCCTAGCGTCGAGCTTCGGTGCCTCCTGCACCGCCCGTGGCTTGCCTTATGACGCTAGGGCGGCAGCTATCGAAGCGACTAGCTCTGCTTTCGAGAGTACTAACGCCGGCCCAAAACCGAGATTGCAAACACTTTTTACCCTATTGCGGCACGCACGAGCATCACCACATCATCCCTATCTTCCACCGCCGCTGTTCCTCCCACAGCATCGGCGGATTGATCGCTAGCGACAGGAGCTGGACACCCTCCGGCAGGGTCTCGTCCAGGATTGCGGCGACGATGTCCGGCGCCAGCAGGGTCAGGTTGATGTGCCGGGCGACGTAGCTGTGGTTGGTGCTTTCGCGGCGGGCGATGTCGCACATCGAGGCCGCCTCGCCGGTTTCCAGCATCCGCAGCCAGCGGTGGCCACGGGCAAGCGCCAGTTGCAGCGGCGTGCCCCCGGCGCGGGTCGCCGCCACTGGTTCAGCGCCGGACAGCGTTACCACCCGCCGACCACTGCGCCGCTTCAGGGCGATGGGGACGTTCAGTACGACTCCCCCGTCGCTGGCGACCACCTCGGCCACCGGGCCGGAAACGGTCAGCATCGGACTGCTCATGCGGCGGCCTCTTCTGTGGCCTGCCGGGACTCGCCAGCGAGGGTGCCGACGCCACCGGGACGCAGCCGCAGTTCCAGATTGGTCGGCGTCACGATGACCCGTTCTACCAGCAGGCGGACCAGCCGCTGCTGCTCAGCCGGGAACAACTGGTCCCACACCCGGTCGACCTGCGTCATCGCCACCGTGACCTGTGCTTCGTCCAAGGTCGGGTCCAGTGCGATCGCCTGCGGGATCATGGCTGCGACCATCTCCGGTGCGCGGAGCAGGCGCCGCAGTTGCGCGACCACGGCCGCCTCCAGTTCTCCGGCCGGCAGGCGCGGGAGGCCAGACGCCTTCCGCCCCTCATGAATATCGCGCGTGCTGAGGTAGTAGCGGTAGGTGCGGCCGTTGGCCTTGGTCGTGTGCCACGGCGTCAGGGCGCGCCCGTCCGGTCCGGTCAGCAGGCCCTTGAGCAGGAAGGCCACCTTGCCTTGACGCGCCGCGCCTGCGCGCACGGGGCCACTGACCTGAAGGCGCGCATGCACCTCGTCCCACAGGGACCGGTCGATGATCGGTGGGTGCGTGCCCTCGAAATACTGATCGCGGTTCTTGAGTTCGCCAAGGTAGGTTCGGCAGTGCAGCATCTTGAAGATCGTGCTGCGATCGTGCGGTCTGCCGACATGCTGCCGCCCAGCCTTCGTCGTCCACGATTTGTTGCGCCAGCCGCGCGCGCGTGCTTCCTGCGCGACCTTCATCATCGAACCCACTTCGAGAAAGCGGCGGAACAGCGTTCGGACCTGTTCGGCCTCGGCTTCATTGATCACCAGCCGGCGATCCTTGACGTCGTAACCGAGTGGGGTGATGCCGTGCATCCACATGCCCTTCTTCTTGCTGGCCGCAAACTTGTCGCGGATGCGCTCGGAGGTCAGCTCGCGCTCGAACTGAGCGAAGGTCAGAAGGATGTTCAGCAGCATCCGTCCCATCGCGTCGGTGGTGTTGAACTGCTGGGTCACCGACACGAAGGTCACGCCGTGCTTGTCGAAGATCTTCACCAATTCGGCGAAGTCGAACAGGGAGCGGCTGAGCCGGTCTATCTTGTAGGAGACGACGATGTCGATCCGGCCTGCCTCGATGTCCGCCATCAGTCGCTGCAGGGCAGGGCGTTCGAGCGTGCCGCCGGAAAAGCCGCCGTCGTCGTAATCGTCGGCGACCGGAATCCATCCTTCAGCGCGACGGCTGGCGATGTAGGACGCACCCGAATCGCGCTGGGCATCGATCGATGTGTACGCCATCTCCAAACCTTCCTCCGTGGACTTGCGGGTGTAGACGGCGCAGCGCATGCGCTTTGGCGCCATGGCGTTCATCGGCCACCTTCCTTGCGCAATCCAAAGAAGGCAGGGCCACTCCATCGCGTGCCGGTAATCGCACGGGCAATCATCGACAAGCTCGGGTAGCGCTTGGCGGCATACTCGAACTCGCCATCGGACAGCACGAGCACACGGTGTTCGATGCCGGCGTAGATGCGGATCAGTTCGGTGCCTGCGACTGGGACTGCACCGACCGGCTGGCGCTTGAGTTGGCCGGTGGCAACTAAATCGTCGATGCGTTGCTGGTTGCGCGCGAGCAAGGTCCGATCTGTCTTTGCGAATTCGATCTCCTGCCAGCGATGCGCGATGCGCTTTTCGACGAAGCGGCGATTGATCACCAGCGGGTCGGTGCCGAAGAGTCGTCGCCACTCTTTCGTAAGATCTGGCCACAACCAGTCGGTTAGGCGCGCGATGCGCGTAGCCATCGATGTGGGCGCTGCCGCGGGGTGTTGTTGCGTCATGCCTCTGGACTCCGGTGAGCGGGGTTGGCATGTACGCGTGGTTCCCCGACAAAGCCAAGGTCAACCGGAGAGAGCGCGGCAACTGCGCCGTGGTGCGCGCCACCGCCGCGAAGACGATGCAGGCCCAGGGCGAGGAGTGCGGCTACTTCCATGCGCCGCTGCGGCGGCGTCATGCGTGCCGCGTCGTAAAGTTGGATCGTTGTCATGGGGTGTCCGCTGGACATTCAAACCAGCGGGCAGTGTCCCAATGCAATCCGGTTGCTGTATCGCAGAGTGACGTAGTGAGCAGAATAACTGAGCGAAACCGCAGAAAATTCGATCAATCGGCTTGTCGCAGTAGCAAGATGCGTTCGCAGTCACTCATCGATGGTCGATTTTCGCAGTGCGCCAGCAATCTCCAGAGCGAACTCGCAGAGGTATGCGACGCCTCCGTCAAGGCCTGTCTCTGTTCCCATCAACAGCAGGCGACGAACCGCGTCTTCAAGGTCGGCCGCTTCACGAAGTGCGGTTGCGACTCCTACGCCGGAGGCGATCAACAGCAAGGGTCGCTGTTCGACGGGGATGTCCCGGAACGGGATCTCGCGCGTAGTCTCGGTCATGTCCTTGCCCCACAAGCAGCAACAGCCGCAAAGCGCGACAGACGATGTTCGGCCCGAATCGGGCCTGATAGAGTATTTGCAGCCATTGTCGTTCTCCAAGGGAACGGTGGTGGTCAGGGCGGCCGGGGTGTTCTAGCACCTCGGTCGTCCGCTACTTACCGGCATACGCCGGATGCCTAACGCCGCATAGGCACGATCCTATCGATGCCGATGTGCAATCTGTTCCGGGTGCCGTCCCAGGCTCTTGTCCTTCTTGGGAGTCTGGAGATGCTTACGCTTTCTGTGTGCTCGTGATCGCGTGCAGTCCGCATTCGAGCGTTGGCCGGATGTCGACGATCGCTTGTTCGCCGCGCCTGATGGCGTCGCGGATTCAGAAGTATGTACTCGTCCAATTCGACATTCACCGGTGTTTCCATGTGCATGGGTCTAGGTGCATGAACGCATTATTCCCTTACACAGCCAAGTGCATGACCGCTGGCGCTGCTGCGGAAGCTTGAGGCGAAGCCTTGCACGCGATTTTCGTCGCACTATCACGCAACATCTGCTGGTGTGAACCGGACTGCTTTCTCTGGTTCTCCAAGCCTGCAAAAAATTCCTCCTGTGACTACCCGGCGAACGCCAGACACGCAAAAAATGCCCGGAGCAGCGTTGGCTGCACCGGGCGTGTGAAGCAGCCTTCGGAATGTGGCCGGCGCCATGGAGCAGGCGTGGCGGCTGCGCTATACCCCGAGCAACTCGCCCGCCTTGGCGAAGCCGACCCAGCGGCCCTCGCCATTGAGCCCGCGATTCATCAGTTCCTGCCGCGCCAGCTTCACGACATCCACGTCGCCATGATGGATCGCCACGATGAACCGGGTGTCGAGAATTTGGAAATGCTCAGCCAGATCACGATCGATGCCCTGCGTGATGCGTTCGGCGCTCATGCTGCTGCCCTCCGTGCGGAGGCAAGCAAAAGGGCTGCCTGCGCGTCGGCGGCAGTGTCGAGGCGGAGCTTGGGGAACAGATCGTTGCAAATGCGCATCATCGCAAGATTGATGCATTCTGCCTGCGTCTTCAGGTCGTCTGTGCCGTCGAAACGCTCGATACTGTCCTCAACGGCATGCAGGGCATGCGCGACGGACATGCGCATCATGCGTAGGCTGTCCGCGCCGCGTGCGCGCGCGAACTTGATTTCTTCTTCGAGGGTTTCCGTGGTGCGGTTCATGGTGTGTCGTTCCTGTGTGAGTGGATTCGCGCGTCGCGCCGTGCTTCGCGTAACGGCATGAACGCGCTGTTCGCAATGGAAGCCAAGCATCCAGTGCTCGACTTCCGATATGCTCGATCAGCTGGCAGATTTGCCCGCGCCCTTGGTCTTGCGGCCCTGCTCGATGCCGGCGTTGTAGGCCGCCTCAAGGGCATCTCGCAGCTCCCAGACCGAAACGTCGTGGAAGTCCAGACTATCCCGGCGACGGGATTCCAGCGTTTCGATACGCAATATGCGCTGTGCAATTTGAGTCAGTAGTGCATCGACCTTGTTCATTTCATGTCCTGCGGTGGCGTGGATGATGTCCGCATGAACGCGCTGTTCGGCACCGAAGCCAAGCGTTCGCTTCGAGGATTGAATGGCAGACAGGTTCGGTACCGATTCGGCAAACGGTGCGCTCGCAGCAGACGTTTCGTCAGTGGCGCGAGCGGCCGATGACCGCATGCTTCCCTGTTAGATGCGCACACGGCACGCACGTCGCGACCCTGATCGCCGTGCGGCCGTCTCTGGCGCGCGGACTAGGGTCAGAGGTCGGTTCCGTCCGCTGTGTCGCCGTCGCCCCAGCGTTGCGTGAGGTCGCAGCGAACAGCATCCAACAAGTTAAGATCTGCGCATTGCATGGCGTGCGGCAGCCGAGAATCGAGCGCGCGGATCGCTTCAAGCGGATCGCGCGTTGTCCGTCGAGGTGCGGATTGCGCTCATGGTGCGTCCGCTCGCTTGGCGAGGGCGTGCAACTCGGCCTGCGCACCGGCAGCGAGGTCGATGCGCGCGTTTCCCATGATGCTGGTGCAGATGTGGTTGATCGCCCAGTTCAACACCTTGGCTTTCTGGTCGAGGCCGTCGGCATTCTGAAAATGCTCCTCATAACGCGCGATCTCCTGCGCAGCACGTTCGATCGCTTCGCGCATGCACTGCAGGGCATCTGCGCCGTTGCGCAAGGCGAGGTGCGTTTCAAGATCGAGGCCGTTTATGTCGGTGTTCATGCGAGGTGCTCGTGTTTGGGTGTGCGTCCATGAACGCGCTGTTCGCAAGTGAAGCCAAGCGACGACATGGTCGCGCTCTAGCGCGGAGACAGAAGACGTACAGCCTTCTGCGGCGATCCGGTCGCGTGCAATGCGCGAATAGGTATCGTGATTGCGCGGAAGGCGTGCGATTTCGTTGCGTGTTTCTGGCTCACCACACCAGACCGGTGGGTCGGGCGTGGATGCGTTCGATTAGGTCTCGCAGCGGTTCGGCCTGCGCGCCATCCGCGATAGGTGCCAGAATCGTGCTGCCGACGTCGATCAGTTCGACGCGGATGACATCAATGCCGTTGCTGGCGTAGGCGATGTGCTTCCGCCCGTCAATGCGGCGCAACAAACCGCGCGGTGTGGCGGCCCGCAGCACGTCGCGGCGCCATGCATGGCGACCGCGTTTGCCGGGGATGCGCACGAGGAGCGAGGCGAGGAAGAATTCCTTGACTCGCTTGGGTTGCTTTCTGGAGTTCTTGGGTTGCATGAGTCGTCGATTTCCATGTCGGGGATTGCATGAACGCGCTTCCGGGGAGTAAGCCAAGCGGATGCTTGGCTTCTTGCCGCGATGGATTCGTCTACCCGAGACGTGCGACATAACGCGCGTAGTCGTAGCCCGAGGGATCGACGTAGAGGAAAGGGCGGCCGGGCGCGTGGACCTCGATGCACAGACAGCCATCGTCGACGTTGCCGCCTTTGCCCGCGAGCCACGGTTGCGGCCGGGTCATGTCCGTCGTGAAGTCATCAAATTCCGCGATCGTCATTTCGATCGTTTCGGTGACGTAGATGCGGTGCTCGCCAGTGGCGCACATATCGCGCAGTCGATCGGGTTTGCACGCGAATGGCAGTCGCACGCCGAGTTGCTCGACGTGAAGATTTTGTCCTCGGAACTTCACGGTGCGCGGTGTTCGCTCAATGGTGAGGGTCATGGTGGGCATGTGCTTTCCTGTGTGTTGGCGTCGTCGATTCGACGAGCACATGAACGCGCTGTTCGCGAGAGAAGCCAAGCACTGTTCGATGTCGCGCAGCGACATAGCGACACCTGCCGTACAGAGTTCGGCAATGCGTTGACGTCGCGCTCGGATTACGCCAATCGACGCAGGCTTACGCGCTCGATCCGTCCCGCGAACGCGGCGTCGGCGGCGATGCGCAGCGCGGTGTGCGCGCTGGCGGTGAGGGTCTCGATGAAAGTGCCATTTGCATTGCGGGCGACGCCGTCGACGGGCATAGCGCCCGCAAAGTCGACGCGCACCGTGCCGGCCGTAAGCTGGGCCAGCTCCAGTTCGATGCGGTAGAGGCCGCCAGCAACAAGCGGGATCGTTTGTGCAAGATCGGAGGCGACGCCCGCCGTCTTGATCGCGGCGCCGCTGACGATCGACCAGCCGGCACCGAGTGCCCACACGGCTTGCGTATCGAAGTCTGCGTTTGCCAGCTTTTCGCCGCACTCGCAAGCGAGGACACGGACGTGCTTTTGGCGACTGGCGAGCGCACCGCGCCGGCTCTCGACTTCCACGCGAATGGTCGCGTCGTTCACGAGGTCAAGATCGTAGACGGTGCTGGTGCCAGCCAGATTCTCGGTGGTGTGTAGCAGCGTGTTGGAGAGGGCGTGATAAATCCGCACGGTGGTCGTCGTGCCGGGCTCGGGACCGATACTGCCGGCGTCATGCTCGATCAGACGATCGGCTTGCAACAAACGATCGCGATGCGCCCACCGATGTCCAACCGCGCGAACGACGTCGCCGGCCACGCTGCGCCATTGATCCGCAGCCGGCCCGGTGGATAGGGCCGCGCGTGACGACCAACAAGCACGGTCTGCACGCTCGGCGCGAGCGCCGGGTCTAGCGTGCCCTGCTGGGTGCGAGTGAGCAGTTTGGCGTTGACGGTTTCGCTGGCGAGGTATTCAGTGGGATCGGCGCCATCGCCAAGCGAGGGCGCACTGGCCGCAGTGACGTCACCAAGGGTATCAACTTGCCCCGGCTGGTGTAGAACATCGTAGCCGCAATTCTGGGCGCCGCCCTACCGGATGGCATCTGACTTGGTGTCCTGTTGATCAACCCGTGGTTGCTTTGGGATGAGAGGGGGGCGTATCAGCGGATTTTTGAGGCGAGCAGGTAATATCGCCTTCAAGCGGGCAATACGACCCTGTAAATGACAATCAAAGATCGATTGAACTTCAGCATTATCAGCAAGTTATGAAGATCATGATTTGTGGCATTGCTTTTGCTCTATCTTCTTCTGTGAACATGCCACTCATCATCAAGGGGAATTGCTTTTGGCTCTGCTTCATTACGAAAGTTTAGGTGTCCAACGACCGGACATCCTCATGAAGAACGCTTTCTTCGGCATGAAGACGTTCTACGACTTCCTCCGTCGAACGAAGGACTACATGGAGAGCGACGCGGCCTTAAAGCGGCTCGCATGGAAGCCCGGCATCTCGCCAGTCGATGACGTCACTGATCGGGCGCGTGGTGTATGGGTCCAACTTGAGGAGCCCAAGGACCGTCCGAATGAGCCCGAGTCGACGTTCCGTGCATTCATGGACGAGAACGTGCGCGAAGTGTTCGACCTAATCGGCGACGAGTCGGACGATCCAGGCGAGCGGCACCGTAACGGCAGGAGGAACTTCGCAGACGAGCGCAAGCTCAACGTGCTTGATCGTGACACTGGTACGTCGCAACTTCTGCTTGATAAACGCCCTGAAGGCGCGCAACTGCTCCTGCGCCCGAACACTGTCACGCTGCATAGGCAGATTCAGGCACTGCAAGCACTGCAGAACGCGCCGTCGTCGTTCCATCTCCCATTGTTGCGCCTGATGGAATCTGAGGATCACGCCCGCTGGCCCTCCTTTGAAGCCGCCGAGATCGACGACGGCTGGATGGTGCTGACCGATGTGGCACGCCCTGGCACTGATCAGCAACGCCGCTTTGTCGAGATCGCTATGGCGACACCGGACTTCGTGTTCTTAGAGGGGCCGCCGGGGTCCGGGAAGACCACCGCCATCTGCGAGCTGGTGCTTCAACTCGCGAACAAGGGGAAGCGCGTGCTCCTCTGCGCTTCGACCCACGTTGCCGTTGATAACGTGCTTGAGCGGCTGATGGACGAGCGAAACCCGCACAAGGATCTCGTCATCCCGGTACGGATTGGCGAGCGAAGGAACGTCTCCGAAAAGGCAGGCCCGTGGCAGCTTGAGCGCTTTGTGAAGACGGAGCGCGAGCGTCTCCTCGGGCACCTCGAAGGTCGTCGCGACCTCAGCGAGTCGCAGCGTGTGCTGCTCGACACCATCAGGCACGGCTCGACCACGATCGAGCGCATGGTGCTGGACGCAGCGAACCTTGTCTGCGGCACCACCATCGGCATCCTGCAGCACCCAGACATCAAGGCGAACGGACAAACGACTGCAGCCTTCGACGTGCTGATCGTCGACGAGGCATCCAAGACGACCTTCCAGGAGTTCCTCGTCCCAGCGCTCCTCGCGAAGCGATGGGTGATCGTCGGCGATCCGAAGCAGTTGTCGCCCTACGTCGACGATGCCGCGATGGCAGTGAACGTAGAGGCATGCCTCAGCGATGAGACGATCCGTAACGCCTGCATCGATGTTTTCATGGCAGGTCACGGCGATTCTCGCAGGCGGCGGATCGCCGCGGTGTCGATCGACGGGACCAGAGCCATCGACGTATACATAGCGCAGGCCGCTGCCCGCGACGTCAATCTCGCGAACGCTAGCAGCGACGATGGGCTGTGGGGTGCGGCCGTCGTCGTTGGGACGCTTGCCGACCTGGAGCGCCGTGTCGATGAATTGCCGCTCGACATCGCGACCGTGCGGCACACGGGGGAAGGCCTGCATGCAATTCGGCGCAGGGCTGAGGCATGGCTCCGCCTCTCCCGGCGGGCGGGCGAAGAGCCGCCGGAGTGGGCCTCCGAAGTTGCTTGGCGCTTCGCTCGACTCTATGAGCAGCGTTTCGTCCAGGATGTCGAGCACACCGAGCGCGGCACGCGCTCGACGGCTCAGCGGCTCCGGGAACAAATCACGGACCTGCTGCCGGTGGCAGAGACCGGCATGGACGCGGAGAGGGTCTGGAGCGAGATTGACCGTGTGCGTCGGGTCGCGCTCCCATCGATTCTGGAGTCGCTCCGACATGGTTTCGAGCGCGATCCGAATACACGAAAGGGAACTGCACTCTCCGATGGCCTGCCGGCGCCCGTGCTAAAAGCGCGCCATGTGCTGCTCAGCATGCAGCACCGCATGCACCCTGAGATCGCCGCGTTCTCGCACGAGCACATCTATGATTGCGAGGCGCTCTACACGCCGAACTACATCTCGGCCGAGCGTGCTTGGGAGTTCAAGCGCCACGCTCACCGCGCGGTCTGGCTCGATGTCCGCGGCGAGTTCAACAGTCGCTCTAACTCGAACCCCTGCGAGGCCCGCGCGGTGATCGACGAGCTCCAGGCGTTCGACGAGTGGGCGAACCGCAACCCGCGTAACGATGGCCGCCCCTGGGAGGCTGCGGTGCTGACCTTCTATCGTGGTCAGGAACGCGAGATTCGAACCCACTTGCGGCGCTGGGCACAACAGCCGAGCGGGATGCGTCATTTTTGTCGCGGCATCAAGGATCGGCCGTACTTCACTGTCGAGCTGTGCACGGTCGATCGCTTCCAAGGGCATGAAGCCGATCTTGTGATGCTCTCGTTCGCAAGTGCGCGGCCCACTAGCTTCCTTGAGAGCCCGAACCGCCTGAATGTTGCACTCACGCGTGCGCGCTACCAGAGGATCGTCATCGGCGACCGGCATGCGATGACGCGAGCGAAGGCCAGTGTGCTCGGGGGGTTCGCGGAGAACGAAAAATGGGAAACAACTTTGAAAAGGAGCGCTCCATGAAAAGCAAAAAAAGCATCAAGCGTTTTTCTGATCTGGTTGTCCTGATCGGCCAGGCGTCGGACACGCACAGCATGAGCAAAGCCGAAGTCGGATCGGACGCAGGCCATGTCACCCGAGATCAAGATGTTCTGCCCCACATTCGCCTTGAGCGCCCCATCAAATTGCGCTGTTGGCGCGTGATCGGGCAGGTTGCGAAGGCAACCAAACGGCCGGATTTGATGCCCGTACTCCTGCGGGCGCGCGAGGGCGATGGGACCGATGCGTCAGATATCGCAAAACACTTGCTCTTCGCGCCCAAGTCGCGGCGCAGCGTCGCTCAGCGTATGTTGGATCTCGCAGAGCGCTACCGGCTGATTGAGCAGAGGGAGCGTCGCTATTTGCTGACCGAGTCGGGGCACAAAGCGCTAGAAATGCAGCAAGTCTTGGTGCCGGAATACGGCACATGGACGATCTGGGCCAGTGACGACCCGCTGCTCACGATGCCCATCCTGTGCGTCGAGCCATGGGCGGAGCCGAGCGCTTATGAGGAGGTCCGGGGCAAAGGGCGAGACCACGATAACAAGCGGGCTTTCAAAAAGCTGCCGCATTGGGTGCATAACACGACCGGTACCGTTGTTATTCCACTTGTCGGCGGTGCACCGCTTCGAATAGATCAGTTCGAAGCAAACGGCGAAGAGGTGGACGTGGACTCAGAACCGACGCTACGCGCGATGTGGGATGTCTCTGGCGCCCGATTGAGAGTGGACGGCACACTCAATGGCGCGCGAGTGAGCACCGTGATCGACGCGCCGCAAGTCGGCGCCGGGGAGGTCTGGATGCAACTGCTGCAGACTGAGGCGTTATGGCCGCAGTGGGACTCCGCGAAATCTGCCCTAAGGGTCTGCTTCGACGAGACCACGCCTGGTGAGCGCGAGTCCCTTGTGCGCACGGTCGCGTTCAAGCGCCCGAACATCACCGCACTCGGAGTCTTCAAACCGATGACTGTCGATGGGGTCACGCTGCGGGCGTACTCGGCTGACGATGCCACCTTCTGGGCCGAGTGGAGGCTCCGCGAGCGCGTCCGTGACTACGCTACCGCAGAGCGTTTCAGGGTGTGGTCGGCCGACGCGGTTGCGCCGTTCGCGGAATTCCATCCGCTGACGCCCACGAGGCCTTCACTCGCTGAAGCGGTCTGGCGAGCGCAGACAAATCGACCGACACCGGGCGCGTGGCACCTCGTCGCCGCCGAAGACTGGAGGCTGTGATGACCACCATGCACCACTCCAACTGGCAGAAGGCGTTCGTCGAGGTGATCGACCAGCGGCAGCGTGAGCTGCCTCCCGCGTGGGCCCCAACACAGGCGCCCTCACTCGCGCGCGGCGAGCGAGGGCGTGCCGTATTCGTGTCTGGCCGAAACCGAGAGATGGCGAAAGCAGTCGTCTCGCTGCTCTCGCAAGCGCGCGAGAAAGTGGTCATGTCGAGCTTCCTGCTTGCCGACAAGGCGATCGAGGAGGCCATTCATCAGTCCGCAGCGCGAGGTGTGCGCGTCTACATCCTGCTCGCCTCAGAGGCACGCCTCGGGCGTGAACAGGGTGAAGGCGAGTTCGACAAACGTGTTCTTGAACAGCACAAGGCGATGCTGACACACCTCGGGGGACGTGCACTCTTTCGATCGGCTCCGCACTTCCACGCGAAAGTGGTCGTGATCGATCCAGACACGCGGCCGGCGGGGATCCTGCTTACCGCGAACCTCACGACCGAGGCGCTCGAGAGGAATGAGGAGCTTGCTGTCACGCTCAACACCGCAGAAGTGGCCGAGGTGACTGGCTACCTCAAGTGGGCGATGTGGGAGTCAGCTGAGCACGAGCTGATCGACCCCAAGGACCGCTTTAAGACGACCCGGCGCCTCGGCAAAGTGGTCCACCCCGAAGCGGGAGTCGCGGTGGCGGCCACGACAGCGCACACCAACACCGTCCGTGCGGAGGCGCTGCGGCTCATCGAAGGTGCCCGGTCGCGCATCCTCGTCAGCAGCTTCGGCTGGGATGCTGACCACGAGGTCGTGCGACGGCTCTGCGCGCGCGCGCGCGATGGTCTTGATGTCACTGTACTCGCGCGCGTGCGGCCGTCATCGATGCAAGCGCTTCTGGCGCTGGCGCAGGCCGGGGCCACTGTGCTCGGGTTCCGCTGGCTGCACGCTAAGGCGATCTGGATCGACTCGGGGCACGCACTGGTCATGTCCGCAAACCTACAGCGCGACGGTTTGGATCAAGGGTTCGAGCTTGGCATCCGCTTGTCCGACGGGCGCGCGCAGGAAGTGTTCGAGCGGCTCGTGGGCTGGAGCGGCGCGGCGGCTTGGAGGCTCGATGCCAAGCCTCGCCTCGGCGCTCTTAACGGTGCGGTGAAGCTGTGGCAGCAAGAACAACTCGTCGACGCCGAGATCAAGTCTTCGGTCGATGTGGACCTCGGCGCGGTCACGGCCGCTTCGGTCGCCACGCTTGAGGCGCCACGGCCCGCGCTACCGCAGAGCAGCGAAGCGCCTCGGCTAGCCCATGAACTGCGCTGCACCTGGCAGGTGGTCGCGCCGACGCTCGCGCCCAAGGCAAAAGAGTGGCGACGACCCGCCGGGGAGAAGGACAAAGCACCGACCCCTTACACGCCGCCCGTGTTCCGCGAGCCGGGCGGACGACTGGTGGTGGCGGTGAGCTCCCTTGATGAACTGGAGCAGGCGCGTGTGGTGATGGCCGAGGTCAACGCCGCTACCATCGTGCTCGCTGAAGGAGCGACTCAATGAGCCGTCAAATGGTTACCCTTCTCTGCTGGCACGCGGAGCGCACCGGGGTTGAGGTACTTGAGCAGGCAATCAAGTCGCTTCGGAACCGCAAAATTCGAATCGAGCGCGTGCTGTACCTCGTCCAAGTTGCTCGCATGCCGAAGATCCCCGATATCGTTGAGGGTGCGAAGGTCGAGCTCGTCGAGGTCCCACTCGACGATCCGACGCAGCACGCCGCGATCTATGAACAGGTGCGCTCGCTCGTGCTGCCGCGCGTCCGCGATGACGACGGGAATCTGCATATCAACGTGTCGCCAGGCACGCCAGCGATGCACAGCGTGTGGCTTATCCTCCACGCCGGTGGCGCACTTCCCGAGGGCGCGCAGTTGTGGTCCTCGCAGTACAGTCGCGAGACCAAGCGAACCCGCATTGATCCGGTGAACTTCTCGATCACCACCTACTTGGCCGAGATTCACCGTTTCGCGCGCATCGAACCGGGTCTCGCGGTATATGAACCCCAAGCGCGCTCGGCCGCACGCCGCACGGCTTTCGAGCACCTCGCTCGGTACGCGCGCGTCATCGGAGCACCGCTGCTCATCCTCGGTGAACGCGGAACTGGCAAGACGCGGTTGGTCGAAACGATGGTCGCGACGCTTAAGGGACGGAAGAAGATCGTCGCCGTGCCATGCGGAGGGCTCGATTCTGCCCTTGCGGAAAGTCTGCTATTTGGTCATCGCAAAGGCGCCTTCACAGGTGCAGCTGCTGAGCGCCGCGGGCTGCTTGCAGAAGCAGGAGGTGGGATCCTGTTCCTTGACGAGGTGCAAGATCTACCGAAATCAGCACAGCGAATGCTCGTGCGCGTATTCCAAGATCGCCAGCGTCGCTATCGACCGGTCGGTAGCGATCGTGAAGTGAGCGTGGATGTCGAACTCGTCTGCGCATCAAATCTGCCTCTCACGGAGCTGCGCGAGCGACTGGATGCGGATCTCTTCGACCGGCTGAGCCATCTATCCGTCACGGTACCGCCGCTCCGCGAGTGCCGGGAAGATATTGAGCAAGATTGGCGTCAAGTCTGGCGAGAAAGTCGGCAACGCGAGGATCTGCCCGAGGACGCCCCGTGGTCGCGCGACCTCGAGCAAACACTTCGGGATAGTGCGCTACCTGGAAATCTCCGCGATCTTCAGCGCCTTGCCGTACTCTGCATGGCCTGGTGGTCATCACCCGACTTGAGTAAGGGCATCCGCGCGGCGCTAGTCGAGTGGCAACGCTTCAACTCGGCGCAGAAGCATGAGAGAAACGCTCTCGGAGATGGCTCACGCACTGATCGCATCCATTGGTTCCGCGCACGCCTCGCGCAGTGGGCCAAAGAACAGTACGGGACTTGGGCTGCTGCGGCTGACGCTCTCGGTTGTGATGAGAAAACGCTCCGGCAGGACGCAGGGCTATCGCGTGGCGACCCAAGTGCATAGTTGGTAAATCGGCACGATGCAGCATTGGCATAACGTCCATCTGATTCATGGCCCGATAGCCAGTCATGCTCATTGTGGCTCTTCGTGAAAGACAGTGGGTCGAATCGACTTCTGTCTGCGCGCTTCGCTCACGGCATCAAGGCGTATCAGTTGCGCATCGGGACGACCACCGCGGTGCCAACGAGCCGCCAGCTCACTTAGACGTGTGTGCTCGCGCATCCATCGGATGTCGCGATTGAGCTCTTTAGAGATGCCAGTATATTCCTTCGCCCACTGCTCTTCTTTGTCGAAGAAAGTATAGTTTAGGCGCTTCAGCCCACGAGGAATGAGCTTATCGAGTGTGGGACTGCAAACGACTGGCAAGATCTGCCTGGTGATTCGTTCGGCCTCGTTGATCTCCAAGCCGCAGATCTCTGACGCTACCGAGTCCGGGCTGATCAAAAAAACTACGACATTTGCGGCGAATATGAGGTTCTGTTAGCGCTCCTGCCACGGCTCGCCCTTTGCAATGTCATGCGCATCAAGAAACGCATCAAAGCCGTCATCGATAAGATGGTTGCGCAACCGCTCTGCGAACGCCAGATTTTTGCGGGAATAGGAAATGAAAACCCGGATTTTGACTCTTGGCTCTTCCGTGCGCGCGACCCTCCGCATTCCAAACTAACGATGTGCTCATGCCCTTGAGAAGCCTTGGAACGACCCGTCGACGCTCATACTGGTTGCCAAGGCGCGATGTGGGACATTTTACCTGTCTCTTCTCTCGGGCTCGCCCTTTAGGCGTAGCCGCAGTGTAAACGGAGCGTGTTCACACGCTACAGGACGAACGCTACAGGACGAACCGAACGGAGTTAGGCAAAATCGCGCCGCGCGATCAAGGCGACTTAGGCCATCACGGTAGAAGAATGATCGGGGGTGTCCCCAGCTTTTGCAGCCCCCTGAGCTGAACGTCGCTGCCACAGGCCTTGTGGTGACTGAGGTCAACGCGACGATACTGCACCCAGCGAACGTCATCCAAATGGGGCAGCAATGCTTGCCTTGGCCGCCGTGGTGCCGGGCGAACTTTCAGGCAACGCGAGCGGGCGGCGAGAAACCGATGTAGCCGTTGAAGCGGCTAGATTGCTAGGCTACCGGCAATGGAGTTGCCGAAACGATTGGATAGGGAGAACGGATGAAGCTCATACACACAGCGGACTGGCAACTTGGAAAGCCTTTCGGGCGATTTGAGCCGGATGTTCGTGCGGCCCTATCCGAGGCGCGGTTTGACGCGATTGATGCGATAGGTGCTGCGGCGGAACCGTCCGGTGTCGAGCATGTGCTCGTGGCTGGCGATGTCTTCGATACCGAGGGGCCGGAGGATCGCACGATCGTCCAGGCTATCTCACGCATGGAAAGATATCCATGCTCATGGTGGTTGCTGCCGGGGAACCACGATTTCGTGCGCAGCGGCGGCCTTTGGGACCGGGTGCGACAACGCGTGAACGGCCGCATCAACGTCCTGTGCGACGCGCAACCCATCGAGTTAGAGCAAGGCGTCTGGTTACTTCCAGCGCCGTTGACCCATCGTCGTACTCTTGATGATCCGACCGAAGTTTTTTCGTCGATGGAGACACCTGGAGCGCGCCTCCGCATTGGCCTAGCTCACGGTTCTATTCGGGAATTCAGCGCACAGGGGGATTCGGGAAACCAGATCGCGCCGGAACGTGCCCGTCAGTCAAATCTGGACTACCTCGCGCTTGGTGACTGGCACGGTGTGTTGGAGGTCAATGCGAGAACTTGGTATTCCGGCACGCCTGAATGCGAGCGGTTCAAACGTGACCCGCCTGGGCAGGCACTTCTGGTGGAACTCGAACAAGGGCGCGAGCCGAAAGTGACACCGTTTCGGACAGGTCGTTTTCAGTGGATCAAGCGCGACTGGCGCGTGAATGATCTGACCGACTTCAACAGCCGCTGCGACCATCTGCTCGGTGAAATCGATTCGCCAACCACGCTTGTCGACCTGTCCTTGGCCGGTATCATCATGCTAGGCGATCGCATGGGCATTCTCGGCCGGCTTGAGGACGACATCATGCACCGCTTGCGGTATCTCGACGTGCGTGCAACTGATCTTGTCGGTAATCCCACAGAGGAAGATTTGAACACGCTGAAAGTCGAAGGAATCATCGGCGTGGCGGCGGCGAAGTTGATCGCTCGAGCGGACGCAAACGGACCGGATGCCGTCCTGGCCAGGCGCGCATTGGAACGATTGTTTGTTGAATACAACCGAGGGTTGACCGCGTGAGCCTGCGCCTGCGCCGGATTGCCGTGAGTAACTTCCGAAAATTTCGGGAGCCGATGGTCATCGAAGGCATTGCGGATGGACTCAACATCATCATCGAACCCAATGAAAGCGGAAAATCGACGCTTTTGCACGCAGTTCGCGCAGCCCTTTTTGTTCGCTACGCGACGAAGAACCAGCTCGCACAGTCCTATGCGCCCTTCGGCGATGCCGTCGCTCCCGAGATCAGTCTTGACCTCGAGATCAACAATGCACAGTGGTCCGTCACCAAACGGTTCCTCAAGGGAGGCACGATTAACGTGTCGGGGCCTGACGGTCGCGCCGAGGGCGATGCGGCGGAAGAGCGTTTGCATAACCTGCTGGGCTCTGTGCGCGATTCAAGCCGAGAGGGTGATGTCGCTACCCACGGCGCTTTGGGGCTGCTCTGGGTTGCGCAGACCGAAGCGCTCTCGATTGAGCCCCCGGGGAGAATTGTTCGGGATTCGATCCAGGCGACTCTCGAAGCTGAAGTCGGTTCGATCATGGGTAGCGCCACATATCAGCGCGTTCACGACCGCATCGGCGAGCTCTTCAGTCAGTATTGGACGCCTACCGCCAAGAAGGGGGGGCTTCAAAATAGCGCACAAGAGCGATTGGACAAGGCTGAGTCCGCGGCTCGCGAGGCTGCCAACCAACTGGCCGGACTGGAGAAAACGTTCGCCGATCTCGACACGGCGCGTACCAGGCTTAGGGGTATCCAGCGGGAGATCGCGGACGACACGGATGCGCAAGATCGCGCGAAGTTAGTCGATTCGTTGAGGGTCGCGAGCGCTGCCGTGCACATCTCGGACACGCGTCGTGCGGAGCATGAGGCAGCCGGTGCTAGGCTTCGTACCCTGGAAGACATCGACGAACGCCACCGTCGCGCAACGCAAGCGCGAGAGGCGGCTCAGCACGACCTTGTTGATATCGAAAGCCGGCGAGACAGGCTCGCGGAGGCGGTAGCGATTGCGAAGCTGCGACATGCAGAGGCGCGTGATGCGCTGGAGCATGCCAGAGCGGCCAGACAGGCGGCGAGAAGCGCGCTTGCCGCCGCCAAGGATCGGATTGATCGAGCGCGACGAAAAGAGGCCATCACTGCAGCGTGTTTACGCATCAATGCACTTACGACGCTTGAGCGTCAGCTCACTGACGAACGTGCACTGGCTACAGCTTTGATTCCCACGACAACACTTGATTCGCTGGAAGCGAACGAGCGTGCTGTCGCCGAAGCGCGTGCGATTCTGTCTGCTGGTGCGACACGGATTCGGATTGAGGGTGACATCGCCGGCATCCTGATCGACGGTCAGTCCGTGAGCGAGGGGGACTTAACGATTACGCGAGAGGCGCGCATTCGTTTCGGCGGCGCTGATCTGATCGTAACGCCGCCGCCTACGACTGCGAGCGCTGAAGTGGCTTTGGCGGTGGCGCTACAGAGGCAAAAAGCGGCATTGGACGAATTAGATGTCGCTGACGTAGCTGCCGCGCGCGCGCGGCATGAGCAAGCCCGCCGAGCCGAGAGTAACGTGCGTGTCCTTGAATCACAGATCGACGCGGCGGCGCCGGCCGATGATCGTATCGATTTGGCCCGCGGTTCAGATGCCTTGAAGGCGTTCATCACCGGTCTTTCGGACGCTGTGCATGATGAGACGGCTGAAGACGATCTTCCCGATCTGCTTGAATCCAGCAACGCATTGGAAGATGCAGAGTTGGCGGCTGTGCGTGCGGAAGGGACGCAACAGAGCACCATCGAAGCGCTCCAGCGCGCTGAACAAGAGCTCGCGCCTTTGGTCGCCGCTGCGGCAAGGGCCGCGAGCGATCTAGCCAACGCAACGGAGCAGATCCAAGCGATCAACGCGCAACAGGAGTTCGCGGATCTTTCGGTTAATCTTGTCCAGGCGAGGATGGAACTGGCGAAAGCAGGCGTAATGCTGAGCGACGCGGAACGTGATGTAAACGCTCACGACAAGGCAGCGATCGAGCGAAGAATCGAGATGATCGATTTGCGCGCGAAGAGCGCATTGGAAGCCAGATCGAAATTCGAAATGGAGATCGCTAGGCTCGAAGGCGCTGTCGAAAGCGAAGGTGGTAAAGGACTAGCAGATCGCGAAGTCGCCGCGCGTGAAGAAGCAGAGGCGGCGCGCTTTGCCCATCAAAGGGTGACTGAAGAGGCCGATACGCTGAAGCTATTGCGCGATACGCTTGACGAGGCGCGGAATGAGGTCTCAGCAAAGTTTGTCGGGCCTGTTGCGAAACGGGCCAAGCGCTATATTGAGCGTCTTCTTCCTGGTAGTGAGCCGGCATTCACAGACGATCTTGCCCTTGGCGCCATTATTCGCGGCGGCGCGTCGGAAGAGTGTGAGCACTTGTCGCAGGGAACTCGTGAGCAGCTATCGGTGCTGCTACGAATCGCTTTTGCCGATCTGTTACTTGATCAGGGGCGTCCGGTTTCGTTGATCTTGGATGACCCGTTCGTTTACTCAGACGACGCTCGGCTTGATGTGATGATCGAGATACTGAGCGAGACTGCACAGCGGATGCAGGTCATCTTGTTGACCTGTCGCGATCGAGCGTTCCGCCATGTGCCTGCAACCCGGCTCTTCATAGGACCACCACTTTGATGATGTAGTTTTTCTAGGCTCTTGTCCGTCGATCTTGATGGCAAAGAGCATCGCTAACACAGGCCTGCAAGCGGATCGGCCAAGTCTCGACTCACGCTCGATGATCTGTTGAAAGAACACCGGCAAAATTCTGCTGCTCACGTAGCTCACTGGCGCGCCCGTTCCGACCGATGTTGCGCTTCAGGAGCTCGCCAGGTATGTCAGTCTTGTGTCAGCAGGCCGGTCTTTTTCAAAGTGGTGCTGACATCAAAACTCAATCTGACTGCAGTGACATGGCTTCGGGAGCGTCAAGCATCTGAAACAGTTGATTTTCAATGCGAACAGCGCGCCTCGACGGGCATTCTGTCTGTCTGCTGAACATTATCGGAGATCGCACGAAGGCGCTTGGCTTCAGTGGGGAACAGCGCGTTCATCACGCCACACCCACTCGCGCCCAGGAGCGCAGCATGAGCGCCCCATCCCAAACCCTGAATGCCACCCAGACCGCAGTCCTGACCCACGCCATCGATCACACCAAAGGCAAGATCCAGTGGTTCCCCGAAAACATCAAAGGCGGTGCGCGCCAGAAGGTCATCGAGGCCTTGTTCAAACGCGCATTGATCATCGGCAGCGACGGCGACTGGATGGTCACCGCTGAAGCCTATGGCGCGCTGGGTCGCGAACGTCCCGACCAACGCGCCACCGCCGAAACGGCGACGCCAACTGTCGAGAAGACGCCCAAAGTCGCACGCAAGAATGCGAAACCGATGCCTGACGCCACCGCATCCGGCGATGGCGAAACGCCCGCACCGCGCACGCGTGAAAAAAAGCACAGCGAAGTTTCGCGAGGCGAAGCCGAGAGGGTGCGAAGCACCCGGCAAAACAGCAAGCAGGCGCAGGTGATTGCGATGCTCAAGCGTCCCGAAGGCGCCACCATCAAGCAGATCTGCGACGCGACCGAGTGGCAGGCCCACACGGTGCGCGGCACCTTCGCTGGCGCCTTCAAAAAGAAGCTCGGTCTGACCATCACCTCGGATAAAGCAGAGGGCGGCGAGCGGGTCTACCGCGCGTGAAAATCATCGCGAGAGAAGCCAAGAATTTGCTTGGCTTCTCTCGCGAACAGCGCGTTCATGTCGATCTCACCCATCAACGGAATAGCACGATGCACACCACGCAGATCACGAACAACACTCCCGCCACACGCAACGACGCATGGGGCTTCTGGGGCACGATGCGCGGCCACGCTGCGACGGCGTGGCCCCTGGCCATTGCCGCCATCGCCGAGGCCACTGATGAGTCATTGGATGCAGCCCGCGCCTTCCTCGACAGCCGGGAGGGCCGCCACTTCGCCGACGATGTGAACAACGGCTTGCACGCAGGCCAGACGCTCGATGCGGCAGTGGGATCCGCCACGTCGCGATGGATGCGCTGGACGATCAGCCGCGACACCAGCCGCAAGTACGGCATCCCGCGTGGTTTGCCATTTCTGCAAGGCATGGTCATCCACAGCGGTATCGCCGAGGACGCATCTGCGGATTGAAAATCGGTTGCGATTCCAGCCGCGTCGCTACTGATTGATCTCACTGAGGCCGGACCTTGTCCGGCCTTGATTGTTTGCGCACGCGGCGGTTTTGCCTATGGCCACTGCTGCGCGGCGTGCAGGATCCGAAGAAGGGTGATGACGCTGGGACTCTCGATGTACACCACCACGTAGTTCGACCGAACAACCAGCTCGCGCGTCCCGGAAACGCGCCCGAGGCGAAAAGCCTTCGGCTGCGTCCGCAGCAAGGACACCTTTGCCTCTATGTCGTCCTTCAACGCTTGCGCGGCGTCGGGATTGTCGTCGGAGATGTAGTCGATGATCGCCAGGAAATCGGCACGTGCCGTCGATCGCCACTCAAGTGCGAGCACGGCGCTTCTTTTCGATCAATGCCTGGGCGTCATCCATGACCTGCTGATGCCCGACTGGAGGCCGGGGATCGGTCATGGCTTCCTGCACCTTCGCCCGGAACCACGCATCGTAGGCATCGGCGTCGACCGTCAGGCCCGCTGGCAGACCGCCCTCCTTGGTAACGCGGGTCAGCAGAATGCGAACCGCATCGGAGAGGGTCAGCCCAACGCCTGCGAGCACTTCGGTCGCTTGGGTCTTGAGCGCATCGTCCACGCGGACGTGGAGCATTGAGGTTTGGCTGGCCATGGTGGTTCCTCCTAGCGACTATCCTGTATCTCAATTGCGATACAGTCAAGGCCGGCCGTGGGAGACCCGGTCGCCTAGCCGTTCAGGCATCCGCCAGATCGTCGAACGCCACGCCGTCATCCTTGCGCACCGCCTGCTCGCCGCTCCAGGTCTGCCAGCGACGCACGATCACATCGACGTACTTCGGATCGAGTTCCATCAGCCGCGCGCGCCGACCGCTCTTGTGTGCGGCGATCAGGGTCGTCCCCGATCCACCGAAGCCATCCAGCACCACGTCGCCGAGCCGGCTCGAATTGCGGATGCACCGCTCCACCAACTCCACTGGCTTCATCGTCGGGTGCAGGTCGTTGCGCTGCGGCTTCTTGATCTGCCACACATCGCCCTGGTCGCGGTCGCCACACCAGTGCCGGTGCGCGTCTTCCGGCCAGCCATAGAGCAGCGGTTCGTATTGGCGCTGGTAGTCGGAGCGACCGAGGGTGAAGGTGTTCTTCGCCCAGATCACGAACGTGGACCAGTGACCGCCTGCGGCGCGGAATGCGGCCTGCAGCACATCGAGTTCGCTCGAGGACATCGCGATGTAGATCGCGCCGTGACAATGCGCCAACGTTGGCGTCAATGCAGCGAGTAAGAAGTCGTAGAAGCCCTCTCCGAGATTGTCGTTGAGGATTGCACGATCCTTGCCGCGCAGTTTGTCTTTGGCGCTGTTGGCATAGTTCACGTTGTACGGCGGATCGATGAAGACCATGTCCGCCGTTTCGCCTGCCAGCAAGCGCACGTAGTTCGCCGCGTCGGTGGCGTCGCCGCACAGCACGCGATGTTCGCCGAGCGACCAGAGTTCGCCGGGACGCGACACCGAATTTTCGTCGGCCTCTGGCACCGCGTCGTCATCGGTGTCCCCGACGTGATCCGGCTCTTCGCCGGCCATCAGTTCTGCGAGCGCGTCCGGATCGAATCCGGTCAGGTCCAGATCGAAGCCGTCTTCCTGTAATGCCTCCAGTTCGGTGCGCAGCATGGCGTCGTCCCAGCCGGCGTTCTCCGCAAGCCGGTTGTCGGCGATCACCAGCGCGCGACGCTGGGTCGGCGACAGGTGATCGAGCACCACCACCGGCACGCCATCCAGACCGAGTTTTCGGGCAGCGGCCAGTCGGCCGTGACCGGCGACGATGACGCCGTCGCTGCCGACCAGGATCGGGTTCGTGAATCCGAACTCGACGATGCTCGCCGCGATTTGCGCGATCTGTTCGTCCGAGTGGGTGCGGGCGTTGTTCGCATACGGGAGTAACCGCGTGAGCGGCCAGTGCTCGATGCGTTCGGCGACCCAACTCATGCTGGCGGCCTCCCTTCGGCACGGCGCGCGGCCGCGACATCATCGAAAGACTGGCCGGTCGCTTCGAGCGTGATCGCCACGCCCGGGAGCTGTTGCCGTACGCGTTCGATGGCGACATCGACGTACTCGGCTGCGATCTCCACCGCGCGACAGATCCGGCCGGTACGCTCGCACGCGATCAGCGTGGTGCCGCTGCCGCCGAAGGGTTCGTACACCAGTTCGTTCGCGTCGGTGTACGTCTCTATCACGAACTGCGGCAACGCCACTGGAAACACCGCCGGATGGTCGATGCCGCGTCCGAGCTTGCCCTTGTGGCGCATGATGCGAATCACGGAATCGGGAATCCGCATGTCCTGCGTGGGCTGGCCCGCATGCGCCCAACTGTCGATCGCGCCATCCTTCGCGCGCATCGCGGTGGACGAACCGTCCGCGCGCAGATGCGTGTCCTTCCCTGCGAACTTGCACGGCACGGTTTTGTTCGCTCTGCGGCTGTCGCGATTGAAGTGGAAGACGAACTCGAAACTCGGCGCGAGACGGCCCGCCCAGTCGCCCGGAAGACCGGGTCCCTGATCCCAGACATACCAACCAAAACGCCGCCAACCCTGCGCGCGCATCCACGCGATCCAGGCATCCCAATAGGGCTGCACTTCGTTGTCGCGATGGACGAGGCCAAGGTTGACAAGCAGTTGCGCGTCGTCGCGTAGCGCAGAACGCGCTGCACTGAAAACGCCGCGCATGAGTGTGTCCCAATCGCCGATGCCACCACTCGCGTAGTCTCGCTGTTGGCCATACGGCGGCGAGGTAATGCACAGGTGCGCCGTCTCACCGCGCATCAGCGCCGCAACCACTGTCGGATCGGCCGCATCGCCGCAGATCAGGCGATGCGAACCGATCATCCACACATCGCCGACGCGGGACACCGGATCGACTGGCGGCGAGGAATCGTTGTCCCCTGCCCCCTCATCGTTCTCGTCCTCATTGGAATCCGTCTCGGCGTCGGCACCGTCAGCAGCGTTGGTTGCTTCAGCTGTTTCGACGGCATCAAGCAAGCGCTCGATTTCGTTCGTCGAGAAGCCGGTCAAATCCAGCTCAAATCCGATATCGGCAAGCTCCGCCAGTTCCAGCACCAGCATCGCCTCGTCCCAACCGGCGTCGAGCGCGAGACGGTTGTCGGCGATCACCAGCGCGCGCTTCTGTGCAGACGATAGATGCGCCAGTTCGATCACCGGCACCTCGGTCATCCCGAGCTTGCGTGCGGCGAGCAGCCGGCCGTGGCCGGCAATCACGCCGTTGTCACCATCGACCAGGATCGGATTGGTCCAGCCGAATTCCACGATGCTCGCGGCGAGCTGCGCAATCTGCGCGTCGCTGTGCGTGCGCGGATTTCTTGCGTAAGGAATCAGCGCCTCGACCTTGCGGGTCTCGACGCTGAGAGCGTTGCGCATCGTGGACTCGAAAAGAAGCCCACCGACCATCGCGCCCGGGAACAGGGGGGTCGCGAACGTGATGGCCGATGGGCTGGAGAGAGGGCGCGAGTCCATTCGGATTCGCTATCGCTGGCTGTACACCTGGCTTGGTGCAAACCTGTCTGGTGCAAACCTGCCAAGTGCAAACCTACCAAGTGCAAACCTGCCTGGTGCAAACCTACAGGTTTGCACTTGTGGCGAGGCTTGAATTTACTCCAGTCTTCGCAAAAACCCCTTGTTTTCTAGGATTTTGAAGACCGGATTGATCCGGGGTGCAAACCCTGCAAACCTCAATTCGTGTGCTGACACTAGCGAGGTTCTGCGGCGCTGCCCCCCGCTCAAGCAGGGTCGCAGGAAGGACCCGTAGACCTTGTGGGGCTACATCTGTCCTCGTGGGTCAGCGATATGATGGCGCAAAGACTACATCGGTTGCGATGCGAAAACAGCCTGCAAATCCGCATCGAAACACGCTGCAATGCGGCTGGTTTCGCCACGTCGCGTCACGTTACGACGCGCTACGATTTCGTGCGATGCATCCATCCTCGCCGCAAGCACCATCGGAAAGCGTCGATGGGTGCCTGAGGGTCGTCGCGTCAGCATGGGGATAAAGTACTCCGATCACGGGGCTGTTGTTGCATGCGTCTCGCAGGGGTTTTGCGATCCCGCCGCTTCACTCGCGACCGCTTGCGTCACGTTGCGCGACGCTGCGGTTTCGTCTGCGATGCGTGGTGGTTGCCCGTTGAGTTCGACCACGATCAGCGTCAGCGCATGTCGCCAGCGACGCCACGCAGTCGGCCGCGCGCAGCCGAGTTGCTTGCAGATCACTTTCCACGGCACGTAGCGGGCGCGTGCCCACACCAGACGACGCTGCGACTCGTCGAGCCACAGCAGCCAGCGTGTGGTTTCGATCAGGTGGTCGATGGCCACAGGCGTCGCCGGGATGCGCAGGATCGTCAGCTCGTCCGCATAGCCTTCCCATGACTGGCGGGCGATCTCGGGCCACATCGTGACGTAGCCGGCGACACGAGCCGGCGGAAGGCGGTGCGAGGTCACGGCCGCCTCGTGGAAGCGGTACTCGACCTCATCGAACGTCCACACGCTCATGCCGCACGCTCTTGCGTGATTGCCGAGCCAATGGTGCTACCGAAGTCAAAAGCAAGGAGGGTCGATTGAGACGACTGCGATTTCATGATGTCCACTGCGATTGAAGGGAATTGAGTTCGATAGTGCGATGCGAAAACACCTGTCCGGAGATCGGGTTCACGGCCGGTCTGACACATTTGTCTTAGCTCATGGTTATTTCTTACACGCGCGTGTGCGCGCGCACATGCAGGGATAACCATGAGTCAAGTCAAATGTGTCAGACCAGCGTCATAGCGCGACGCGACTGACCTGCGCATGCGGACCGTCCTTCAGCGCGATGCCGAGGAAACCGAGCGTACCGTCGGGCAAGCGCACGGGCAGATGGCCGCGTCGTGCGAGGGTTCGGATGAAGGCGTTCATGCCGATCGCGGGCACGCCGGTTCGCGGCGACCAGCGGCAAAAATCGGCATACAGCGCGTGTGCGGTTTCGATGCGCGGAATGGGGCCGTGTTCGGCTTCAAATTCGGCGATAGCATCTTCGAGTGCGTCGAGTGCGTCGAGTGTGGACATACGGACCTTGGCGAAAGGAAATGGGTCGAGATCAGTGGGATAAGGTGTCCAGGCCAGCGATGGCCTGTGCATAGGCGTTGGGTCGCGGCAGCACGCGCAGTCCGACAAATCCACGCTGACCCGTGCCGTTACGTTTCTGGAGGTAGCCGCGGGCGCTGAGGTCGGCGGAGAAGCGTTTGATCGAACCGACGAACTCACCGTTGAGATCGGCCCAATCTTTCCAGTCGAGATACAGCTCGCGGGTCAGCGCGAACGCATGGGGACTCGGCTCGGTGCGCTCGGCGATCCATTGCCCTTGCGCATCTTCGGCCTCGAAGTATTCCTCGGTCGCCGACACCACGCTCGCGGGCGGCTGCAGTCCTGTGCGCTGCCACTGCAGGCAACCGGCGAGCGCCCAGGCGAGCACGCCGTCGCGTTCGGCCAGCAGCTTTTCGGTCAGCTTGCCGTCGCGACGATCCGGCGGAATCGTCACTGTGAACGGAATCAAATGCAGGCGCCGCTTCATCGCTTCATCGACGTTGCGAATCGCGGGCTTGTGGTTGCCGGCGATCACCAGCTTGAACTGCGGCGTGTATTCGAAGAAGTCCTGACGCATGAAGCGCGCCGAAACCTTGTCGCCGCCAGTTATGGCTTTGACCTTCGATTCGTTCCAGCGCCGGCCCTGCTCGGTTTCGATCGAAGCGACGAAGCGCGCACCGCGCAGTCCGGCCAGATCTGTGGGATGTCGATCGCCGCGCGCTTCCATGAACGTGTCCATCGGCGCATTGGCGGCGTAATCGCCAAGCATCGTCGAGAGCACGTTCACGAACACCGATTTGCCATTGGCGCCGGTGCCGTAGAGGAAGAACAATGCGTGCGCATCGGTCGAACCGGTGAGGCAGTAGCCCGCCATCCGTTGCAGGTATGCCTGCAGGTCGGCGTCGCCGCCGGTGACATCGCCGAGGAATGCGCGCCAGCGCGGACACTCGCCGCGCGGGGTGGCGGTCGCGAGTCGTGTCTGTCGCGCACCGCGATGGTGCGCGGAGACGCGCCCCGTGCGCAGGTCGATGATTCCACCGGGCGTATTGATTGCCCAGGGATCGGCATCCCACTCCTCGGTGGTGGCCGCGTGTGTGCGGTCGCTGCGTGCAAGGCGTTCGACGGCCGCGACGGTCGCTGCGCTTGCGAGCTTGTTCTGATCGCTCGGCTTCTCGGCACGCTCAGAAGCTGTCCGGCTGACGTGACGTACCAGATTGAACACGCCCAGCGTGCGGTCCTCGTTCCAGCGTTGCCCGGTCCACACGAACCACTTGCCCCAGGCCGCGCAGTAGCGCCAGTCGTCGCCGTGCCTGCGCGTGAAGGCGGAGGCGAGGCCATCGTCGTTGCGCCAGTTCAGGCCGGCGAAGTCCACCTCCGGCGACTGCGGCGCGACCGGCAGGCACGCGCCTGCGCGCAGGAAGCCATCGACGTCGAAACCCTCGGCGATCGCATCGGCCGCGTCCCAGCCTTCGGGCTTGTCCTCGGGCGGATACAGGATGCGGCAGGATCGCGCGCCCGCCGCCAGGATGGCCTGTGAGGCGGCATCGGCGTAGTCCCATCCGGGCGTGTCCTTGTCGGGCCAGATCAGCAGCGCCTTACCCGCCAGCGGCGTCCAGTCGGTCTTGTCGACCGGCGCGTTCGCACCGTGCATCGCCGTGGTCGCGACGATGCCGGCGTCGATCAGCGCCTGCGCGCACTTCTCGCCCTCGACCAGCACGATGGTGTCGGCGGTGGCGATACCCGGCTGATGGTAGAGCGGTCGTGGCGCCGGTGCTGCCCACTTGCGGCGCATCGCATCCCACGGCCGGAACTGCTTCTTGCCGCCGGGCGGGTCGTAGCGATACACGACCGCGAGAAGGTGGCCGGCGATATCGCGATACTCCCATTGCGCGGTCGCCGGACCGAGGGGTTCCGTCGGCGGTCGCTTGTGCGACTTGCTTCTCGGAACCGGCGACGACGGCGCGCGCCCCACTAGGCGGCGGGCCTCATCCAACACGCGTGGGAATTCGGAGCGCGCATCGAGCCGGTGGTGCGCGGCGATCAGATCGAACACATCACCGCCCCTGCCCTCGGCGCGATCGATCCACAGCCCCGCTTTCTCGCCTGTGAGCACGACCTCAAGACTGTCGCCCGGGCTGCCCAGCGCATCACCGATCACGAACGTGCCGCGGCGCGTCTTGCCGGCAGGAAACAGCGTCGTCAGCACCGTCTCCAAGCGCTCAAGCAGCGCAAGGCGGAGGGCTTTTGTCGTGTCGTCGCCTCCAGAGGCATTCATCGGCGCAGCGGATGCATTGCGGTCGGTCCAGTCAGACGCGGCCATCACCCGCCTCCGAAGGCTGCGCGTGTCCAGGCGCGATCACGGTGGCGGTTCGATCGCGCCATCGTTCCAACTCGCTCAGCCGAAATCGAAGCAGATGGCCGATTCGATACGCCGGGATCCCGCGCGCCCGGCGCTGGGCTTTGTCGTTGAGCCATTGCAGCGGAATGCACAGCGCCTGATGCGCGGTGCGTGCATCGACCATTGGCTCGGCAGGTATATGCACGGGGTCTTGGGACATGGGGATCTCCAGCGCCGGTGCCGTCGGCAGCACCAGTCGATAAGCAAAAGGGATTCGACGCGACGGCGAGGCCCAGTCGACCGCATCGGCGAACGCGCGTCAGACGGGATCGCGTGGACTCAGTCGATACGTCGGCGGGCCGGGTGTCGCGATACGCGCGCGGGCGAACGACGCGCGTAGCGTGGGCGGCCACTGCGACCAACGCGTCTCGGGGATGTGGTAGGTGACATCGAGATACGCCTCGACACGCTCGCCGCCTTTGGCGATACGCGCGGCCATCGCCGCCAACTGCGTCTGATCCCACACTACCTGTTCGGCGATCTCGACGCGAACGCGCACCTCGTCCGCATCGATGTGGATGAAGCCCTTGTCGTGGCCCGCCTCCGCGCACGCGCGGCGAACGCGTTCGCCGTAAGTCGCGTCGAGCGCCGTGTCGAGTTTGCGACGAAGGGCATCGAGCCCCGCAGTCGCCGCCTCAAGGTGCTCG
>CAZGBA010000030.1:5586-41371 GCA_964523435.1 uncultured Xanthomonas sp. | reverse complement strand
ACACGATCATCGTCGACGAGGCGCACGAGCGCAGCCTCAACATCGATTTCCTGCTCGGCTATCTCAAGCAACTGCTGGTCAAACGCCGCGATCTGAAAGTGATTGTCACCTCGGCGACCATCGATACCGAGCGTTTTTCGCAGCATTTCGGCAACGCGCCGGTGGTGAGCGTGGAAGGTCGCGGCTATCCGGTCGAGGTGCGCTACCGCCCTCTGAATGCAGGCAGAGAGGATGACGACGGTGAAGGCGATGCGGGCGAAGGCGGACGTTCGGTGCTGGACGGCATCGTATCCGCCTGCGACGAGATCGCGCGCATGGGCGGCATGGGCGATACGCTGATCTTCCTGCCCGGCGAGCGCGAGATCCGCGACGCGCATCAGGCGCTGGAGAAGCGCAAATACCGGCATACCGAAGTGCTGCCGCTGTATGCGCGGCTGTCGGCGCGCGATCAGGACCGCGTGTTCAATCCCGGCCCGCAGCGACGGATCGTGCTGGCGACGAACGTCGCGGAAACCTCGCTGACTGTGCCGCGTATCCACTACGTGGTCGATCCCGGCTTCGCGCGGGTGAAGCGCTACAGCCCGCGACAGAAACTCGACCGCCTACATATCGAGGCGATTTCGCAGGCGAGCGCGAACCAGCGCATGGGCCGCTGCGGGCGGATCGCGCCCGGGACCTGTTTTCGTCTGTACGCGGAAGCCGATTTCCTTTCGCGCGACGCTTACACCGATCCGGAAATCCGCCGCGCCGCGCTGGCCGGCGTGATCCTGCGGATGCTGTCGCTGGGATTGGGGCGGATCGAAGACTTTCCGTTTCTCGAGCCGCCGGAGCCGCGCGCGGTCGCCGATGGTTGGCAGCAGCTCGCGGAACTTGGCGCGATCGATGACGCGCGCAAACTCACGCAGATCGGTCGCACGATGGCGCGGCTGCCGGTGGACGTGAAACTGGCGCGGATGCTGATCGCCGCGCAGAAGCACGGCTGTCTGCGCGAGATGCTCACCATCGCGAGCTTTCTCGGTATCCAGGACCCGCGCGAGCGCCCATCCGATCAGCGCGGCGCGGCCGATGCAGCGCATGCCGAATTCGCGGATCCGAAGTCCGAGTTCGTCGGCATCCTCAAATTGTGGGATGCCTATCGTGCCGCGCACGAGGATATGACCCAGTCGCAGCTGCGCAAGTGGGCGGACAAACATTTCCTCGGTTTCCTGCGCCTGCGCGAATGGCGCGAACTGCATCGGCAGTTGAAGCTGTTGTGCGATGAGTTGGAATGGAAATTCGATGATGGCGGACGCAAGGCGGGCTCAAGCCCGCCATCACCGGTATCGGATGCAACAGAAACAGTGCGCCAGGGCGCACCCTATGTGGCCTTGCATCGCGCCTTGATCGCCGGTTTGCCCACGCAGATCGGCAATCGCAGCGAACGCGGGCTCTACGACGGTCCGCGCGGTCGCAAATACACGATCTTCCCGGGTTCGCCGCTGTCGAAAAAGCCGCCGCCGTGGCTGCTGTCGGCGACCTTGCTCGACACCGAGAAAGTCTGGTCGATGACCAACGCGGCGATCGAACCGGAATGGGCGATCGACGAATTGCCGCATCTGCTCGCGCGTCGGCATCACGATCCGCACTGGGCGCGTTCGCAGGGCAGAGTGGTGGGCAGTGAGCAGATCAGCCTGTTCGGGCTGGTGCTGGCGCCGAAGAAACCGGTGCACTACGGCGCGCTGTTTCCGGAGGAGTCGCGACAGATTTTTGCGCGCGATGCGCTGGTGACCGGCGAGATCAATACCCGCGCGGGATTTCTGCAGCGCAATCTCGCGATGCTGGCGAAAGCCAGGGAAGAGGAAGCCAAGCAGCGCCGCGCCGGACTGGTCGTCGATGAGGACTGGCAGGCGCAGTGGTATCTCGACCGCCTGCCGCCGCAGATCCACAACCAGCAGGCGCTGGATGCGTGGTACGGCAAATCGCCGGCTATGGAGAAGGCAAAGCTGGAGTGGTCGTTCGACGATCTGATGGTTGGCGGGGCCAGCGACGCCGAGCGCTTCCCGAAATACCTGCCACTAGGCGATGTGCGCTTGGCGGTGAACTACCGTTTCGAGCCGGGTGCGCCCGATGACGGCATGACCGTGGTGGTGCCGCTGCATCTGCTCAACGCGCTTGATCCGGTGCGGCTGTCGTGGTTGGCGCCGGGCTTCGTGCAGGACAAGGCTGCGGCGCTGATCAAATCGCTGCCGAAGATCCTGCGCCGCAACTTCGTGCCGGCGCCGGATTTCGCGCGCGCGTTCGCCGAGGCGTTCCCGCAGCCCGAGGCCGACAGCATCGAAGGCGCGCTGGCGCGATTCCTGAAAAAGCTCACCGGCGCGGAGGTCGGTGCGGTCGATTTCGACCCCGCATCCATCGATGCGCATCTGCGCGCCAACCTGCGATTGCTGGACGCTGACAGTCGCAACGTGCTCGCCGAATCCCGCGATCTCGACGATCTGCGCGCGCGTTTCGGCAAGCGCGCCGCCGATGCGTTCTCGGCGCGTGCGGCGGAAGGGCTGGCGCAGCGCGGATTGACCGATTTTCCGCCGACGTCGATTCCGCTCTCGGTACCTGGTGCAGGAGGTGTTCCCGCTTACCCGGCGCTGCATGATGATGACGATAGCGTGTCGCTGGCGGTGCATGCCGAGCGCGCCGAAGCGCAGCGGCATCACCCGCAGGGCGTGCGTCGTCTGCTGCGCATCGCATCGGCGGAAAAGCTCAAACAGGCGCGCAAACAGCTGCCGGTGCAGGCGAAGACCGCGCTGCTGTATGCCGCGATCGAATCGCAGTCGCCGCGTCGCGATGGATTGAAGGACAGCGACCGACTGCGTGAGGATCTGGTCGAAGGCGCGTTCGTCGCGCTGGCTGCCGAGGGTCTGGGTGCGATCCGCGACGGCGCCGCGTTCGCGCTGCGCCGCGACGCTGTCGCGAAGCAATTGTTCGCCGAAGCGATGACACGCTTGCAGCAGGCCGAAACCATTCTCGGTCGTGTCGCCGAAGTGCGCGCCGCGCTCGAATCGAAACTCATGGGCTGGGCGAAAGCCAATCTCGACGATCTGCACGCGCAGCTCGCCGCATTGGCGTCGCCGGGCTTCCTGCGCGACACGCCCGCCGAAGCGCTGGTCGAATATCCACGCTATCTCAAGGCGATGACCCTGCGCGCCGAGCGCGCGCTGCGCGACCCGGTGCGCGACCAGACGCGGATGCTGGAACTCAAGCCGTTCGCCGATGCGCTGGCGGATGCGCGCGAGCGCGGGATCGATGCGGCGCCCGGCTGGCAACTGCTGCGCTGGGAGCTGGAGGAGTTCAGGGTCTCGCTGTTCGCACAGGAATTGGGGGCCAAAAGCGGCATTTCGGCGAAAAAACTGGCGACGCGGCTAGCGCAACTGCGATAGCGTGCGCGTTCCAGCAGGTGCCAAGCCCCGAAGCGCTTGATTTCCCGATAGCGTTTTCTGATGCTGTCGGTGTCTTGGATGCATGGATGCTGGAGCCTCGTCCAGCGGCCTCGTAAGGACATGAAGGAGCGCGTCATGACACGGGTCACCGAAGTCGTTCGCGAATCTCCGCCGGAAGCAGACGGCGGACACGCACCGATCACCGCGCTGCTGCAGGCCTGGCGTCGGGGCGAACCCGATGCGGCGCAGACGCTGTTGCCGCAGGTGTATCTGCGACTGCATCGCCTCGCCGAGCGCGCGTTGCGCGGCGAGCGTCAGGATCACACGCTGCGCGCGACGGCGTTGATCCACGAAGCCTTCATCCGCCTGGCGGATCACGCCTCGCCCGACTGGCAGGATCGCGGGCATTTCTTCGCACTCGTCGCGCGCATGATGCGTCGCATTCTGGTCGATCATGCGCGCGCGCAGCGCGCCGTGCGGCGCGGCGACGGGCAGGTGCGTTTCGTCGATATCGACGATGTGGCCGAGCTCTTGCCGGCTGCGGAGGGAGACCCGCTCGATCTGATCGCGCTCGACGATGCGCTCGACGCGCTCGCGCGGCATGACGTGCGCAAGGCGAGGGTGGTGGAATTCCGATGTTTTCTAGGGCTTTCGGTGGAGGAGACGGCGGAGCTGCTGGGCGTTTCGGAGCCCACCGTGATCCTCGATCTGCGCTTGGCGCGCGCTTGGCTTTCGACGCGGTTGGGGATGGCCGATGTCTGACCTGTCCGCGACCGGTCCTGTGCCGGCGCCGTCATCGACCACGCCGTCATCGATGCTCGATGTGGACGTGGTCGCCCGCTTCCGTCGGATCGAGGCGCTGTTCGTGGCGATGCTCGATCAGCCCGCTGTGGGGCGTGCGGACTGGCTGCAGGCCGAGGAAGCGGATGCGTCGATCCGCGATGAGGTGTCGCGCTTGCTCGCGGCCGATGCCCGTGCGGACGAGGAAGTGATCGAGCGGGCTCTGGCGATGGCGGCGAATGGCGTTCTGGATGCGCAGCCTGGCGCCTCCCGGCCCGGTGCGGATGGCGAGGATGCCGACGCCATCGAGGGCTGGCGCCTCGAACGCAGGATCGGCGAAGGCGGCATGGGCACGGTGTATCTGGCCCGACAAGCTTCCGGAGACGGACCGCCGGTGGCGATCAAACTGCTGCGGGAGGGCGTGGACCCGGTGCTGCTGACCCACCGTTTCGAGTCGGAACGGAAGATCCTCGCGACCCTGTCCCATCCGGGCATCGCCCGGTTGCTCGATGCCGGCCGCACCCGCACGGGCAGCCCGTATCTGGTGCTGGAATATGTCGAAGGCATGCCGATCGACGACTACTGCGACCAGCTGCGCCTCGGCGTGCGCGAACGGGTCGAACTGATGTCGCGGGTCTGCGAGGCGGTGCAGAACGCGCACCGCAATCTGGTGGTGCATCGCGATCTCAAACCCAGCAACGTGCTGGTCACGCCGGGCGGCGAACCGAAGCTGCTGGATTTCGGCATCGCCAAACTGATCGAAACCGAACTGATCGGAAGCGGCGGCGAACCGCTGGCGACGGCGAACACCGGCACGGTCACCCGTCTGGGGTGGATGACGCCCGCGTATGCCAGTCCGGAACAGGTGCTGAGCGCGCCCGCGCGCCCTGCGAGTGATGTCTACAGTCTCGGCGTGCTGCTGTATCGGCTGCTGACCGGGCTGTCTCCGTACGGCGACGCGGAATCGAATCCGTCGAAGCTTGCGCAGGCGATCGTCGAACAGGATCCCGAGCGCGCCAGCGCGAAGATTCTATCGACGCAGATCACCGGCCCATCGCTTGCGCGTGCGGAACAGCGGCGCACCACGCCCGGCCTGCTCGCACGCACGCTCAGCGGCGATCTCGACATCATCCTCGGCAAGGCATTGGCCAAGGAGCCCGATCGCCGCTACGGCGCGGCCGGCGAGCTGGCCGCCGATCTCTCGCGCTGGCTGCGTGGGTTGCCGATCTCGGCGCGCCCGGCGACCTTCCGCTACCGCGCCGGCAAGTTCCTGCGCCGCCATCGTCTGGCCACCGCGCTGACCGGGCTGATGGCGCTGCTCGCGCTGGCGTTCGTGATCGTGGTGGTCGTGTTGCTCGCGCGCACCCGGACCGAGCGCGATCGCGCCACGCAGATGTCGGCGTTGCTCACCGATCTGTTCGAAGTCGCCGAGCCCAGCCCCGAGCAGGGCAGCAGCATCACCGCACAGGCGCTGCTGGATCGCGGCGCCGAACGCGCGGCGGTGCGTCTGCAGGACCAGCCGGATTCGCGCGCGCGTTTCCTTGCGACGCTGGGGCGTCTCTACCAACAGTTGGGTCTCTACGACCGCGCGGCGGCGAGTCTGCAGGAGGCCATCGCGCTGCAGCGCAAACTGGTCGGAGAGCGATCGATCGAAGTCGCGGATCTCACCGATCATCTGGCGCGGGTGAAAGCCGGCGCCGGCGATTTCCGCGAGGCCGAGCCACTGTTCCGCCGCGCGCTGGAACTGCGGCGTTCGCTGCTGCCTGCCGACGATCAGCGCATCTACAACAGCATCAACAATCTGGCACTGGTCCGCCACGATCTGGGGCATTACGAGGAGGCGGAACCGCTGTACCGCGAGATTGCGGGCGACACCGCCAATCCTGCCGGCGATTCCGACGGCACCACGCTGGGCAATCTCGCGCTGCTGTATTTCGATCTGGGGCGTCTGGAAGAAAGCGAGGCGGCGTATCGTCGCGTGGTCGAACTCCGCTCCCGCACATACGGCCCCGATGATCTGGAAACCGCCTATGTCTACGACGAACTCGGCATGGTCCTGGCGGCGCGCGGCAAACACGCCGAGGGCAAAGCGCAGATCGAGCGCGGCCTGCGGATCAGGCGCCAACGCGTCGGCAACGAGCATCGCGACGTCGCGCGCAGTCTGGGTCATCTCGGTGCGGTCGAACGTCTGATGGGCGATCTGGATGCCGCCGAACGGCATCTGCGGCAAGCGCTTGAGCTGCAGTTGCGGCTGTTGGGCAAGGATCATGCTGAAGTGGCCGACAGCCAGCTCGAACTCGGCCTGGTGTTGCTCGATCGCGGTCGGTTGGACGAGGCCGGCGATCTGCTGCAGCGCGCCGTCGAATTGCATGCGACCGCCGTAGGTGCCGAGCATCCGCTGCAGGGGCGGCCATTGGCCGGTCTCGCGCGCTGGGCGGCGCAGTCGGGCGATTGCGTGGCCGCCGTCGACTACGCGCAGCGCGCACAGGCACGATTGCCTGCGCTGGATCCACGGCGTCCGGAACTCTCGCGACTGACGGCTGACTGCACGCGCTGAACAACTGCGTTCAACCACGAGGCACAACACGTATCGCTGTAGTGGACTCCCTGCGCACGACGCTGTCGTGCGCAGGGAGGTGCATCGCAGAGGATGCGGATCGCGGGATGTGGTTCAGGGCGTGGGATTCGGGAAATCCTCGATGTCCCATTCGCGCGTGGGGTCGCCCATTGCGTTGATGCCGATCACGGTGCCCATGGTCGTTTCCACGCGTCCGCTGTCGTTCTCGTCGCCGTTCGGGGTCAGCACCAGTGCACCGGCGCCGTCGTGATAGGTGAACGAGGTGGCGCCGAACGGCAGTCCCAGGAACGGCTGCGTCGTGTAATCGGTCCGGTCGCTTCCGTCTTCGGCATAGAAACGGAAGAAGTAGCTGCCGACATTGGACGTGCTGTTGTTGACGAAATTGGTGTAGCCCGGCCACCACCAGCTCGAGACCCGATCCAGCGGGGCGATCTTGCTGATGAACGGCACGCCCTGTCGCACCACGGAGATGCCCTTGCCCGGCTCAGCGCCGTTGGCGCCGGCCAGTTCTTCGCCATAGGCCTTCTCGAAGTGCGGCGATCCGGCGACACGGGTGACCTCGCGCATGGTCCAGCCCACGAGACCGGGCTGGCAGGCGCGGATGTCCGCCCAGCCGTCGAAGGCCGTTGCCGGGAAACCCGGGGTGCCACGGGTCAGGCGCATGGTCTGACCGGGCGGTAGCGAGGTGACGACGTTGGTGCCGGTGACCATGCCGTTGCGATCGCGGTAGGTCACGGTGACCGGCCCGATGTTGGCGGTCGATGCGTTGAGCACGCCGATCATGGTGTCCAGCCGCGGGCTGTTGGGACCGTTCTGCTGCGTCACTTCGGCGCTGGTGACATTGGTCGAGGGCGCGTTCGCCATCATCGCGCTGCCCATCCGGAACTTCTTGCCGGGCCTCATCGACGGGCTTGCAGGAGAGCCGCCGGAGAAGAAGTCGGCGAGGTAGAGGTCGCCCACCAGCGACGTCTGGCTGGATGCGACATAGGCCCAGGCGTTGTCGTCCACCGCGCCGCCGCCTGCGAGGTAAAGGCTTTCGGCGGCGTTCCACAGGCTCATGTCGATGAACAGCCCGTCGCCCGGGACGTTCGCGGTGACGGTCGGAAAGGTGACGCCGCCGCTGGTGCCTTTGTAACTCGTGATCTGGGTCGGCGTGGTCGCGGTGTTGCGCACGCAGTAGAACGGCAGGTTGCCGTTGAGGAAATCGAACGACGAACTGTTGGACAGCGGCATCGGTCCGGCATACAGCGTCTTCGCGAAGTCCTGCTTCGCCTGCAGTTGCTGCATCGAACCCTCACCCGGCGGGGGCGATGTTCCCGGATCCGTATCGGTGATGATCCTGCCGCCGATCAGTACCGAATCGAGATAGTGCAGCGATGCGCCGACGATCGGCACATTCGAGGTAATTCGCGCCGACCCGACGCCACGCGCGCCGATCTGCAATTCGTCCATGCCCTTGCTCCAACTGCCGTTCGGAGGAATGGCCACGGAAATCGTTGCGGGCAGGGCGCCGCCATTGCGGTTGTACAACTGCACGCGCACCGCCGCCTGCATGGTCGGGCTTGGATTGTTGATGACCAGGGCGCTGCGGAAACGGCCCAACTGCCCTCTGATGTCCGGGTCGGTCGGGAAATAGAACAGGCATGGCGCGATTTTTTCGGTGGTGGCGTTGCCCTGCAGATTGGTCGACGAATGCATCCACAGATAGTCGAGATGGGTGTTGTAGTCGACCGGCGGCCGCGAGAGGACGCCGGTCTGCGGCAGTGGTGCGGTCGGAACGCACAGCGGGAACGGCCCTGTCTGGGCGCAGACCGTTCCGGCCGCCAGCACCAGTGCGGCGGCGCCGAGGAAAGTACGCATGGAAAACTCCTTTTATCCTTGTCGAGGGAATGACTCGATGGCGCATCCTGAGGTGTGCGGTGTCGCGCTTGGGCCGGGTACGCCATCCCGTGTTCGACCAGCTGCCGAGGACGGCTGGTCATCTCTGTAAGCGCAAGAAACGAGGTGGGGAAATAACCGCCGTGCAAAAAAAATCTTGTGGCAGTCCGCAGGCCGGGGTTACGGCGTTGGTATGCACCGGGACGCCTGATGGACGCTCCGGCGATCGGTGTCTCGATCGCCGGAGCGTTGCATGCTCAGCGACGCTTGAGCAGCGGCGGTGCGGAGCTGCCCGCAAAGCCCGGGATACCCCATTCCTCCAGCGGGTCACCGATCGCGGTGATGCCGATGACGCTGCCGGTGGTCACATCGACGCGACCGCTGACGTTCTGGTTGAAACCGACGCTGACCTGCGGATTCAAACCATCCTGATACGTGAAGGATGTGTTGCCGAATCTCAGGCCTGCGTACGGCTGCCCCGTGTAATTGGTGACATCCGCACCTCCGCCATTGAAGAAGCGGAACCAGTATCTGCCGACGTTGCCGACGCTGTTGTTTGCGAAGTTGGTGTACGACGGCCACCACCACGGCGACACCCGTGCGAACGGCGCCACTTTGCGATTGACCGGGAAGCCCTGTTCGACGACCGCGATCGATTTGCCGGGTTCGAGGCCGTTGGCGCCGACCAGTTCTTCGCCGTAGGTCTTCTCGAAGTGGTTGTTGCCGTTCTTGGTGATTTCACGCATGGTCCAGCCGATCAGGCCCGCCTTGCAGGCGCGGATGTCCGCCCAGCCATCGAAAAATGGCGACGCCGGAAAGCCTGGTGTACCGGGAGTCAGACGCAGCGTCTGGCCGGGCAACAGCGAGGCCACCGTATTGGTGCCGGCGACGCCGCCGTTGCGATTCCGGTAGGTGACGGTGATCGGTCCGATGTTGACGGTGGAAGCATTCAATACGCCGATCAGCGTGTCGGTCCGCGGCAATGGCACGACCGTCTGCTGGGTCACTTCAGCGCTGGTCAGATTGGATGATGGCGTGTTGGCCATCATCGCGCTGCCGACCCGGAATTTCTTGCCCAGGCTCATCGATGGACTCGTCGGCGAGCCGTAGGCGAAGAAGTCGGCCAGATACAACTCGCCGACCAGCGACGTCTGGCTGGACGACACGAACGCCCAGGCGTTGTCGTCGAGCGCGCCGGTACCGGTCAGATAGAACGTTTCCGCCGCATTCCACAGGCTCATGTCGATGAACTGACCGTAGCCCGGCAACGCAGCGCTGAGCGTGGGGAATGCGATGCCGCTGCTGCTGCCCTTGAACGCGGTGATGGTCGTCGGCGTCGGCGCCGTGTTCATCACGCAGTAGAACGGCAGATTGCCGTTGAGGAAATCGAAGTTGCTGCTGTTCGACAGCGGCATCGGTCCGGCGTACAGACTCTTGCCGGCCGTTTGCGCCGCCTGCAGCTGCTGCATGGTGCCTTCGCCCGGGCTCAGGATGTCGGGGTCGGTGATCGGCGTTCCGCCGATCAGCACCGAATCCACGTAATGCAGCGATGCGCCGACGATGGGTTGGTCGGACAGGATTCTGGCCGAGCCGACCCCGTTCGCGAGCGCCTGCAGCTCGGGGACGCTGCGCGTCCACATGCCGTTGGGCTGCACTGACGCCGACAGTGTGGTCACGAGATTGCCGTTGCGATCGCGCAATTCCACCCGGACGTTCGCAGTAACGGCGGGACTGGGATTGTTGATCACCAGCGCACTCTCGAAACCGCCCAGTTGCGCCGAAATGTCTTTCTCGGTTGGGTTGTAGAACAGGCAGGGTGCGAATTTCTCCTTGGTCGCGTAGCCCTGCAGATTGGTCGATGAATGCATCCACATCGAATCCAGACGCGTGGCGCTATTGCTGTAGTCCACATTCGGCCGTGCGGTTGTACCGGTCGGGACCGGCAGTACAGGCACGGGACATGCGGGGATGACTTGAGCGCAAACGCCGCCGGTGGCCAATGCCATCGCGACGGCGGTGATGAAGGTACGCATGGGTAACTCCTTGTTACTTGTCGAGGGAATTTGCGATGTGAAGCCCCGGTGCCGGCACGGTCCTACCGCATCGGCCGGGGAGTCTCATCGCGTTGTCGGGAAGCACGCGTCCTGCGCGCTCGCCGCACCGTCCGCCCGGGGTGGGGCCGGGCAGGCGGAGTCGTCCGGTCGCGCGTCCATGAACGGCCCGGCGGACCGTTGTCCACGGGCCGCTATCCCTGTAAGCGCAGAAAAGGGGCGGAGAGATAAGCCGAAGAGAAAAAAACTTTGCCGGATGCGCTGGGGCGGTCACGCCGCGCGATGTCGGGCACGTGACCGGGGTTCCAATGTCTGCGACAGCCCTTTGCTAGCCTCGGGCCATGGAATTCCGGCAGGACGCCGCCGACTGCCGGGCATGCGCACGCCCGGCGGCCTTCTGTTCAACGGAAAGGAACGCCCATGAAAATCACGATGATGAAAGGGTTCGCGATCACACTGATGGCAGGCGCGATGGGGATCGGCAACGCGCAGGCGATCGGCTGGCCGACGCCGAACATCGCCTGCACTGCGGCCAACGAAGGCACGACTTACGACGTGCAGTATTTTTCGCGTTGGCAACAACTGCAGATCACTTATTACTGCGATGGCACCGAGTGGCAGTTGTGGCAGGTGTGCGACCTGCATCCCGGCGGTATCTGCGTCGCATATTGATCTTCGGGCATTCCGGCGTCGCGTGGCGCCGGAATGCGGTGGACGTAAAGATACTGTGGGTAAAACAACCTCATCCGCGGATGATCCTCACTTCACCCGCTCCACCTTCGCCCGGGTGTTGTAGCCCTTCACCGCGAGATACCAGGCGTTGCCGGCGATGCTCGGCGTGATCCGCACTTCGGGGTCGTCGAGTTTGACGCCGACGAGCGATGCGCCGTCGGTCTGACGCCAGACCTGGTTGTTGTCGAAGGTGAATTCTCGGCCTTTGGCGAAGCCGCGGAATTGGCCGGTCATGCGCGCGACGATGGGTTCGTTCGAGCCGAAGTGGAAGAAGCCACGGTTTTCCTCCTCGACCTTGTCCTTGGCCTGCGCGGTGGCCTCGGTGACGACGGTGTCGATCTTGCGGCCGAGCCATTGATTGAGTTTCGCCAGCTCCTCCTCGCTGAGCTTGTCGAGGCCGGCGGCCTTGAACTCCTGCGGCGTCATCTCGCGTTCGATGGGCTGCTGCGCGAGCGAGGCGAGCGGCGACAGCGCGAGGGCGGCGAGCAGGGCGAGCGGAAGCAGCGGACGAGGCATCGACATGATCGGATCCTGTAGGGATTTCGCCGGAGGCGGGACGCGGTTAGTGTAGAACCACAATCCCCCCGGATCGAACCCAGGCCGTCACCGCGTGTCCGCCGCCGTCGCCAGTCCTCTCGATGCCCTGTTGTCGCTGCCGCCGGTAGCGGCATTGGGCGCGCCTTGGCGGCAGGTGCTGGAGCAAGCGGCGGGATCCGAACCGCTGGCCGACGCTGCACTGGCAGAGCTGGCCGACACCCTGGGTTCGCTGGCGCGGCTGAACGCCGATGGCGACGTGGTGCTGGCGGCGATCCTGCACGATCTGCCGGCGTGGCGGGCGCGGATCGAGCCGCAGCTGGCGAAAACCTGGCCGACGGTCGCGACCCTGCTGGAAGGCCAGCGCGCCGCAGGCCAGGTCTGGACGCTGCATGCCGCCGATGCGGGCGGCCGCAACGCCGAGGGCCTGCGCCGGCTGCTGCTGGTGATGGTGAAAGACCTGCGCGTGGTGCCGATCCTGCTGGCGCGGCAGCTGGCGCAGATGCGCACCGCCGGCAAGCGCCCGGTGGCCGAACGTCGGGCCCTGGCGCAGCTCACCCGCGATATCCACGCGCCGCTGGCGAACCGGCTGGGCATCTGGCAGCTGAAGTGGGAGCTGGAAGATCTGGCATTCCGGCATCTCGAACCCGAAACCTACCAGAAGATCGCGCGCTGGCTGGACGAGAAGCGCGGCGATCGCGAGCGCTACATCGAACAGGTGAAGCGTGAACTCGGCGAGGCGCTGAAGGCGCAGGGCGTGGAGGCCGAGGTCGCGGGACGACCGAAGCACATCACCAGCATCTGGAAGAAGATGCAGAAAAAGGCCGTGCCGATCGGCGAACTCTACGACCTGCGCGCGGTGCGGGTGATGGTGAAGGACGTGCCGTCCTGCTACGCCGCGCTGGGCGCCGTGCACGTGCTGTGGACGCCGATCCCCAGCGAGTTCGACGACTACATCGCGCGTCCCAAGCGCAACGATTACCGCTCGCTGCACACCGCCGTGATCGGCCCCGAGGGCAAGACCCTGGAAGTGCAGATCCGCACCTACGACATGCATGCGCAGGCCGAACTCGGCGTCGCCGCGCACTGGCGCTACAAGGAAGGCCGCTCGGCGCCTGCGGACGCGGGGCTCGACCGCAAGATCGAATGGATGCGCAGACTGCTCGACAGCGGCCGTGAAGATCCGGCCGATGAAGACCCCGGCAGCGACGACCGCCTGCGCAGTGCCTTCGACAGCGAGCTGATCGAGGATCGCATCTACACGCTGACCCCGCAGGGCGACGTGATCGATCTGCCGGTGGGCGCGACGCCGTTGGATTTCGCGTACCACGTGCACACGATGGTCGGCCATCGCTGCCGCGGCGCGAAGGTCGACGGCCGGATCGTGCCGCTGGACTACAAACTGCGCAGCGGCGAACGCATCGAAATCCTGACGGCGAAGACCGGCGAGCCGCGCCGCGACTGGCTGGTGGCCTCGAACGGATTCCTCGCCAGCAGCCGTTCGCGCGACAAGGTGCGCGCGTGGTTCCACAAGCTCGACCGCGTGCGCAACGTCCAGGCCGGTCGCGACATGCTGGAAAAGGAGCTGCGGCGGCTGTCGCTGCTACAGGCCGATCTGGCCCCGATGCTGGCGAAGTTCCGCGTCGACACGGTCGACGATCTGTACGTGCTGGTGGCCTTGGGCGACGCCGGTCCGCACCAGGTCGGGCGGGCCTTGCTCGATCACGAACGCAGCAAGCAGGAAGCGAACGCGGCGCCGGAGTCTCCGCGCGGCGAATTGGCGCGCGCACCGCCGAAACCACAGCGCGCCAACAGCAGCAACTCGGCGTTCACGGTGGTCGGCGTAGGCAACCTGCTGATGCAGATCGCGCGCTGCTGCCAGCCGCTGCCCGGCGAACCCATCGTCGGCTACCTCACCCAGGGGCGCGGCGTGTCGGTGCATCGTGCGGATTGCCCGGCCTTGCTGCGCATGTCGGCCCGCCAGCCGCAGCGCGTGCTGGCGGTGGACTGGGGGCGCGTCGGCGGCGGCCACACCGCGAATGTGCAGGTGGACGCGGTCGACCGTCGCTGGCTGTTGAAGGATCTGACCAATCTGATCGCGCAGGACGACGCCCACGTGCTGTCGATCCACAGCGACACCCTCGAAGGCAGCCGCGTGCGTTTGCGCCTGCAGCTGCGGGTGCGCGACCACGGGCAGCTGAGCCGGCTGCTGGGCCGGATCGACAGCCTTTCCGGCGTGGAGCAGGTGCGGCGGACGTAGGTCGGGCCCCGGCCCGACATTGCGATCGATCCGTTTGCCTCGGACAAATCATCGAAGCGGTTCCGGCAGATGGCGATGCGTGCGATCGGTTCCCGATGTCGGGCCAGGGCCCGACCTACGGCGTTTGCGATCAGACGCTATCCTGTCTGCGTGATCCCGCTCCGTTCACAGATCTACCGGAATCTCCGCGCACGTTGGCCGTGGACGCTGGCGATCGCGGTCGTCGTGCTGATCGCGCTGATGTTCGCGTTGCGCGGGCCCATCGCCGAGCGTCTGTGGCCGGTCGCGGAAGCCGAGGCGCTGCGGCTGCAGGCGGAAGCGGCGTTGCAACGGGGACGCTTGAGCGCGGACAACGGCAGCGGTGCGCGCGAGTTGTACGAGGCGGCGATCGCGATCGATCCGGATCGCGCCGAACTGCGCTCGGGTCTGACCCGGGTTTCGCAAGCGGCGGTGCAGCAGGCGCGCGATGCTGCGGAACGCGGCGTGTTCGCCGAGGCGCATCGACAGCTGACCTTGGCGCGCGCCCTGTCGGCACCGCAGGCGCAGACCGATGCGGTCGCTGAAATCCTGCGTCGACGCGAAGTGGCGGTGGCCGGGATCGATGTGATGCTGCGCGCTGCCGACGCCGCACGTGCGGCCGGCCGTCTCGATGACGGGGCCGACGCTGCGTTGCCCCTGTATCGACGGATTCTGGAACTGCAGCCGCAGCATCTGAAAGCACTGGAAGGCCGCGAAGATGCGCTGGGCGTCCTGCTGGAGGACGCACGCGACGCGCTGAAACGCGGCCAACTGGCGGCGGGTGGCGCCGCGATCGCGACCGTCCAGCGCTACGACCGCGGCCATGCCGATCTGCCGGATGCACAGGCGTTGCTCACGCAGGTCGCCGACGCCGTGCGCCGGCGCGCGGATCGCGATCTGCGCGCCGGGCGGCTGTCGCGCGCGGCGGATGGCTATCGTCAGTTGCGGATCAGCGGAGCCGACGCGCAGGCGGCGGACGATGGCTTGGCCGAAGTTGCGCGCACATACGTCCGCAACGCGCGTGCCGACGCTGCGGATTTCCGTTTCGATCGCGCGCAGCAGGCACTGGATGCCGCGCAGGCATTGGCGCCGGATCTCGTCGAGCTGGCGCCGGCACGCGAAGCCTTGCAGCGTGCCGAGCGCGCGAAGCAAGGCGCGGGTCCGGCCTTGTCGCCAAGAATGGCGCAGCGGCGCGTGCGTGCGCTGCTCGAGGAAGCCGCTGCGGCGGAAGCGCACGGCGATTGGCTCACGCCGCCGGGCGACAGCGCCTACGACAAACTGCGCGCGGCCCGCTCGCTCGCACCGGACGATGCCGATGTGCGTCGCGCCAGCGCACGGATGCTGCCGCGCGTGCGCGAGTGTTTCGAGAACGAACTGCGCGACAACCGTCTGCAGCGTGCGCGCGTCTGCCTCGACGCACGCATCGCGCTGGAAGACGAGCGGCGGGCCATCGCCGATGCGCGCAGCCGCCTCGCGCAGCGTTGGGTCGCGGTAGGCGAGGAGCGGTTAGGCGCGGGGGATGTCGAGGGCGCACGGGCTGCCTACGAAGCTGCGCATGGACTTGATCCACGCCTGGCGGGACTGGAGGCGTTCGCCGAACGATTGCGTGCAGCAGGTGGGTTCCAGCGTTGAAATAAACCAGGTGCGCTTCTTTGGACAACATCCATCTGCCCCTGTGGGAGCGGCGGAAGCCGCGAAGCGCGCAGAAATCGCCAGCGATGCAATGGCGGACAAGCGCTGATCGATACTTTGGATTGTGGTTACTGCGATGTCTGTTGTTGTGCGAGTTTCGCGGCTTCCGCCGCTCCCACAGGGGCCTGCGGATGGTGTTCGTTGTTGTGCGCGCTACCGCAGAAAGACGTTGCGCACCGTTTCGCGCGCGGTGTCGAGTGAGAAATTCCGCGCGACGCTGTCCAGACCGTTCCGCGCCAGGGTGTTCCACAGCGCTTCGTCTTCGTGGAGACGCACGACGGCGTCGGCGAAGGCCTGTGGATCGTCGGCGACCAGCACGTCTTCGCCGTCGCGCAGATGCATGCCTTCCACCGCGCACGAGGTCGCGACTACCGGCTGGCCGTGGGCCATGCTCAGATTGACCTTGCCCTTCACGCCCGCGCCGTAGCGCAGCGGCGCGATCGCGATCCGGCCGCCGTCCATGTACGGATCGATATCCGCGACGTGGCCGTGCACGATCACGCCCGGCAGCGCGCCCAGCGCTTCGATCTCCGGTGGCGTGTGGCTGCCGATACAGTGGAAGCGCACGTCCGGCAGACGGGCACGGATCGACGGAAATGCTTCCTGCACGAACCAGCGCACCGCATCGACGTTCGGCGGATGCCGGAAGCCGCCGACGAACACCAGATCATGACGCTGCGCGAACGGCAGGCCCGCGCCGGCGATCCGGTGCAGATTCGACAGCAGCTCGACGTGCGCGCCCGGCGCATCGCTGCGCAGCAGATCGCGTTCGATGTCGCTGACCACCAGGGTCACGTCGGACTTCGCGATGACATCGAGTTCCAGCGCGCGCGTGCGTTCGGCGGCGCGCGCCAGCGCAGCATCGCCCGCGACTTCCGCGCCGCGACGCTCGCGCAGATAGTGCAGATCGACGGTGTCGAAGATCAGCTTCGCCTGCGGTGCGTGCGCGCGCAGCAGCGGCAGGAAGCCGTCGGCCACGTAATGACGGCTGACCATCACCGCGTCGAAGCGCGGGCCATGTTCGCGGAGCCATGCCGGAATGCCGTCCACGAACGGCGCAGACCAGGCTTCCACGCCCAGATGCTGCAACTGTGTGGTGTACGGTTCGACGCGATGCCGATCCGCCGGAAGGAACACGACGTGCGCGCCTTCCTCGCGCAGCAGCCGCATCAGATTCACCAATCGCAGCGAGCCCGAATCGTGATCCGGTTTGGGTGTCATCGCATCGATGATCAGGATCTGTTTCTGGTTGCGATGCAGCAGCGCGGGCGTCGGCACGGTGTTCGCCGGCAACTGTTGCGTCAACGCTTCGCGGCGATGCCCGGCGAAGACGCTGCGGTTGCGCACCTGATACGCCTTCATGCCGACATGGGTGTCGGTGCCGGCGGTGCCGCCCTCGGCATGGATCACCCGTGCCGCAGGCTGGTAGAGCACGCGCTTGCCGGCGGCGCGCACCGCGAAGGCGAGATCGGTGTCTTCGTAATAGGCTGGCGCATAGCGGGTGTCGAAACCGCCGAGTTCGGCGAACAGCGCGCGCGGGATCGCGATCGCCGCGCCGCTGGCGTAGTCGCAGTCGCGCAGATAGGCGAAGCGCGGATCCTCCGGCGATTCGAACTTGCCGTAATTCCAGCCGCTGCCGTCGGCGAAGACCACGCCGCCGGCTTCCTGCAGACGGCCGTCGGGATACAGCAACTGCGTGCCGACGAGACCGGCGTCCGGATGCGTGTCGAAGGTGTCGAGCAGCGCGTCGAGCCAGCCCGGCTGCGGGACGGTGTCGTTGTTGAGGAAGATCAGGTACGTGCCGCGCGCCAGTGAAGCGCCATCGTTGCATGCCGCGATGAAGCCGCCGTTCTGCGCGCGCCGGTGGTAGCGCACGCCGGCGATCTGCGGCAGCGCGGTCAACGTCTCGTCGCTGCAGCCGTCGTCGACCACGATCACCTCGAAAGGGATTGCCGACGGATGCGCGGCGAGCGCGCGCAGGCAGGCGAGGGTATGCGCGAACTGGTCGTAGACCGGAATGACGATGCTGGCGACGGGCGCATCGCTGCCCGGCACCGCGAACGGCGCGAAAGCCGTCGGCGCGGGCAGATACAGACTGTCGGCGGGCAGCGGCGCGGCGCGGCGGAACTGGGCGCGGACGCGGTCGAGGGTGTTGCGCCAGCCCCGGGTCCTCAGGCTGGCCCAGCCGCGCCGGATCAGGCCGAGTCCGCGGTGAAGTAAAAACCGCGCATCGGCCGGCGAAAACGACATGCTGAAGGGACTCCTGCGGGCGGGACGGCGGATGCGACAGGGCGCGGCGTGCCGGTCTCGGCACCCTGCTAGACTCGCACAGCCGCATTTTCGCATCCCCCACGACGACAGGCACGATTCCCGCCCGAATGGCCCGAAACCAAGACATCGATGACGATTCCGAGGACCGGGACGACGATCATGAGGACGAGGACGAGTCGCTCGACGGGACTGGCGGCGACAGCCCGGGCTGGCGCAGCCGCCTGAAAGGCTGGGTGCTGGTGGCGGTCGCCATCGGCATGGGCTTCCTGATTCCCTACACCCTGTACCTGAATCATCAGGTCACCCTGCGCTTCGGCCAGTTGCGCTGGCAGGTCCCCACCCGCGTCTACGCCCGCCCGCTGCAGCTTGCGCAGGGCATGGCGATGGACGCGCGCACGTTGAAGACCGAACTCGACGCCGCGTCCTATCGTGACGACGGCAAGGGCGAGCGTCCCGGCACCTACGGGAGCAAGGGCGGGCGTTGGCGGATCGCCAACCGCGGCTATCAGGATGTCGGCGGTCTGGTCGGACCGAGCCGGATCGAAGTGACGGTGTCCGGCGGCCGCGTGCTGTCGGTGCGCGACCTGCAGCGCAGCCGCGCGGTGAAATCCGCCAAGCTCGATCCCGCGCGCATCGCCACCCTGTACGGACAGAAGCAGGAAGAGCGGCGGCTGGTGCGGATCGCCGAAGTGCCGCCGATGCTCACCGACAGCCTGCAGGCGGTGGAGGATCGCGATTTCGCCCGGCATATCGGCATCGATTTCAGCGGTATCGTCCGCGCCGCGTTCATTGCGCTGAAATCCGGCGGCAAGGTGCGCCAGGGCGGCAGCACGCTGACCCAGCAGCTTGCGCGTTCGGGCCTGCTCGGGATCGGCAAAGAGCAGACGCTGACCCGCAAATTCAACGAAATCCTGTATGCGCTGATCATCGACGCCCGCTACGAAAAGGGCGTGATCCTGGAGGCCTATCTCAACCAGGTCGATATCGGCCAGCGCGGCTCGCAGGCGATCCACGGCTTCGCGTCGGGCGCCGAGTTCTATTTCGGCCGCCAGCTCGACGATCTGACCACCGAACAGATCGCCATGCTGGTCGGTCTGGTCAAGGGGCCGTCCTGGTACAACCCGCGCAAACAGCCCGAGCGCTCGCTGGCGCGCCGTAATCTGGTGCTGGCGAAGATGCTGGAGACCGGCATCATCGACCAGAAGGAACACGACCGCGCGGTCAAGGCGCCGCTGGGCGTGACCGATGTGCCGGGCAGCATGGTTGCGAACCGGTTTCCGGCCTATGTCGATCTGGTCCGCCGCCAGTTGGCGCGCGACTATTCCGAAGAAGAGCTGCAGGGCGCCGGTCTGACCGTGCTCACCAGCATGTCGCCATCGGCGCAGGCCTACGCGGAAGGCGCGGTGACCCGCACGATGAAAGCGCTCGGCACTTCGCGCCGTCCGCCGCTGCAGGCGGGCGTGGTGGTCACCGATGTGCATACCGGCGAAGTGGTGGCGGTGATCGGTAGCCGCAGCTTCGACGAACACGGCTTCAACCGCGCGGTGCAGGCGCAGCGCCCGGTGGGTTCGCTGCTGAAGCCGTTCGTGTATCTGCTGGCGCTGGCGCAGCCGGACAAGTTCTCGCTGGCGACGCCGGTCGACGATTCCCCGGTCACCATCACCCTCGACAACGGCAAACGCTGGAGCCCCGGCAACTCCGACGGGCGCAGCCACGGCACCGTGCGCCTGATCGATGCGCTGGCGCATTCGTACAACCAGTCGACGGTGCGGGTCGGCATGGCCGTCGGCCCGCAGCGTCTCGGTGAGCTGCTGCGCACGCTCGCGGGGATCGACGGTGGCCGGAACCCTTCATTGATCCTCGGTTCGCTCGACCAGAGCCCGTACGCGATGGCGCAGCTGTACCAGTTCCTCGCCTCCGGCGGCGAAATCCAGCCGCTGCACGCGGTACGCGGCGTGCTCGACGCCAACGGCAAGGCGCTCAACCGCTACGACGACGCACCCAAGCCCGCGCAGGCCGGCGATGCGGTCGCCGCGCGACTGGTGACCTCGGCCCTGCAGCAGGCGGTCAGCTCGGGCACCGGCCGTCAGCTGGTCAGCGATGGCCTCGGTCGCCTGCAGCCCGCCGGCAAGACCGGCACCAGCAACGACAGCCGCGACAGCTGGTTCGCGGGCTGGACCGGCGATCATCTCGCGGTGATCTGGGTCGGCAACGATCAGAACGCCTCGACCGGCCTCTACGGCGCCACCGGCGCGATGCGGGTGTGGTCGGGGCTGTTCTCGCGGCTGCCCAGCGCGCCGCTGCAGGTCAACAGCAAGGGCATCGACGTGCAGTGGGTCGCCGGCACGCACACCACCGACCCGGGCTGTCCGGGCGCGCGTCGGCTCGGTTTCGTGGCGGGCTTCGCTCCGGCCTACCAGCCGTGTCTGTTGGCGGAGCCCGACGGCAGCGAAGCCGTGGATGGCGAAGCTGCCGGAGAACAACAGGGCTTCTGGAGCAGGATTTTCGGTCTGGGCGGGGGCGCCGCCGGCAGCGGCGACGAAGATGCGCAACGCCGCGAAGAACAGTTGCGCGAAGCGCGCGAACAGCAGGAACGCCAGGACGAAGAAGACGAGCGCTACCGCGAGCAGCAGGCGCGCGACGAAGAACGCATCCAGCGTGCGAACGATGCGCGCTACGCCGAACAGCGCGCCCGCGACGAGGCTTATCGCGAAGCGCGCGAACGCGAAGACCGCGAACGTCGCGAGCGCGAGGAAGAAGAGCGTCGCGAGCGTGAGCGTCGCGATCAACCGCAGGGCATGCTCGAGCGGCATGCCGCTCTCGAAGTGCGCAGCGCATGAGTCGCTGCCTCGTCCTCTGCGCATGCGTGATCCTGCTCGCCGCCTGCAGCAGCGGGTCGCCGGTGCAGGAATGGCACGGTCCGTCGCCGGAACAACTGGTTGCCGGAATCCGCGCTGCCGGCGCGCCCGCGCCGGGCGAGCTGGACGTGCAGCCGCTGCGCGACCCGATGGTGGAGGATCTGCGCGTGCAGGCGACGCAGTTCGAACGCCAGCAGCGCTATGCCGATGCGGCCGCCGCGCTCGACAAGGCGCTCGCGCTTTCGCCCGAAGATCCGGCGCTGTTGCAGGAACGTGCCGAAATCGCGGTCTTGCAGAAGGATCTGGACAAGGCCGGGGCGCTGGCGGGCAATGCCTACGCGCTCGGCGCGAAGGTCGGCCCGCTGTGCCGGCGGCATTGGGCGACGATCCGCCAGCAGCTCGCGTTGCGCCAGCGCCGATTGGAGCTGCCTGAGGGCGGAAAGCGGCTGAAGCGCGACGAGATCGCAGAATGGCAGCGAGATCAGTCCGACACCAACGTCGCCATCGCCGAAGCCGCGCGCCATCAGGCCGACTGCACGCTCACCGGCCCGCCGCGGTACTGACGGCATGCACCGGGCTTCCGATGTCCGCAGCGGCGATGATGCCGTGGCCGACGATACGATGTCGACGTCGCGTTCCGCGCTGGCCCGCGCGTGTCGCGATGCGCTGAGCGACGGCGGCGCGCTCGCGGTCAAGATCGAAGGCTTCGCGCCGCGCGGATCGCAGCAACAGCTGTCGATGGCGATCGCCGAAACCGTCGAAGACCGCGCGGTGCTGCTGGCTGAAGCCGGCACCGGCACCGGCAAGACCTTCGCGTATCTGGTTCCGGCGCTGTTGTCGGGATTGAAGACGATCGTCTCGACCGGTACCCGCGCGCTGCAGGACCAGCTGTATCACCGCGATCTGCCGCGCGTGCGCGATGCGCTCGGCGTCGGCATCAAGACTTCGCTGCTGAAAGGTCGCGCCAATTACCTGTGCAAATACCGGCTGGAAAAGAGCAAGGGCGAACCCCGCTTCACGAGCAAGGATCAGATCACCCACTTCCAGCGCATCGTCGCCTGGAGCGGACGCACGCGGATGGGCGATCTGGCCGAACTCGATGCGCTGCCCGAGGATTCGCCGCTGCTGCCGATGGTCACCTCGACCACCGACAACTGCCTCGGCAGCGAATGCCCGTTCTGGGACGACTGCTTCGTGGTGCAGGCGCGGCAGCGCGCGCAGGCGGCGGACGTGGTCGTCGTCAATCATCATCTGCTGCTCGCCGATCTGGCGCTGAAGCAGGAAGGCTTCGGCGAAATCCTGCCCGGCGCGCAGGTGTTCGTGGTCGACGAGGCGCACCAGTTGCCCGAACTGGCCGCGCAGTTCTTCGGCGAAGGCCTGAGCGCGCGGCCGCTGGTGGAAGTCGCGCGCGACGCGCTGGCCGAATGCAAGACCACCACCGGCGCGCTGGCGGTGCTGCAGATACCCGCGCGGGCACTGGAAGAGTCGGCGCGCGACCTGCGCGTGGCGATGGAGCCGCTGCCGCCGCGCGGCACCCGCTGGCGGGCGATGCAGGAACCCGGCGTATTCGACGCGCTCGGCGCACTGGACGACGCGCTGTGCGCATTCATCGATGCGCTGGCGCCGCTGCGCGAATCCGCGCCCGGCTTCGACAGCTGTCACGCGCGCGCGCTCGACAATCGCGCGCGTCTGCTGCGCTGGGCGCCGCCGGATTTCGCGCGGCGACGCGAATTCGCGGAAGACGGCGACGGCGCGCAGTTGCGCGCCGATTTACAGGAAACCGTGGACGAGGAGTTCGTCGAGAACGATGGCGACCCGACCCTCTCCCCCGACCCCTCTCCCGGCGGGAGAGGGGAGAAAGCGAAGCCCTACGATGTCCGCTGGTACGAGCTGTCGCCGCGCGGCTTCCGTCTGCAGCGCACGCCGCTGGATGTGTCCGGACCGCTGCGCAACCATCGCGAACAATCGCGCGCCGCCTGGGTGTTCACTTCGGCGACGTTGGCGGTGGCCGGCGGTTTCGATCACCTGTCGGTGCGGCTCGGTCTGGATGCACCGCGCACGCTGCTGGCGCCGAGTCCGTTCGATTGGCCGCATCAGGCGCTGTGCTATCTGCCGCAGCGCATGCCCGAACCGAACTCGCGCGATTACACCAGTGCAGTGATCGATGCCGTGCGCCCGGTGCTCGAAGCCTCCGGCGGCCGTGCCTTCGTGCTGTTCGCCTCGCATCGCGCGCTGCGCGAAGCGGCCGAGCTGCTGCGCGGCGGACCCTGGCCGCTGTTCGTGCAGGGCGAAGCGCCGCGTTCGGTGCTGTTGCAGCGGTTCCGCGATTCCGGCAATGGTGTGCTGCTCGGCGCCGCGAGTTTCCGTGAAGGCGTGGACGTGGCCGGCGATGCGCTCAGCGTGGTCGTCATCGACAAACTGCCGTTCGCCGCGCCGGACGATCCGGTATTCGAGGCGCGCCTGGATGCGATCCGTCGCGAAGGCGGCAACCCGTTCCGCGACGAACAGCTGCCGCAGGCGGTGATCGCGCTGAAGCAGGGCGTCGGCCGCCTGATCCGCACCGAAACCGATCGCGGCGTGCTGGTGCTGTGCGACCCGCGGCTGATCGGCAAATCCTACGGACGCACCTTCCTCGACTCGCTGCCGCCATTCGCGCGCACGCGATCGGTGGACGACGTGCGGGCGTTTTTTGATAAAGCCGGAAATGGGGAGCCGGCGGCGTAGGTCGGGCCTTGGCCCGACATCGCCATCGATACGTTCGCACGATGCAATGATCGAAGCCGCTTCGATCATTGTTCGTCGCAACCGGAAACATCGCAATGTCGGGCCAGGGCCCGACCTACAATAGCCGCATGAACCTCCTCGCCTTTGAACTGTCCACCGAAGCCTGCTCCGTCGCCCTCTGGGTCGACGGCGAGGTGCGCGAACGCCACGACATCGCGCCGCGCCGCCATGCCGAACTCGCGCTGCCGTGGGCGGAGGCGTTGCTGGCCGAAGCCGGCATCGACCGTTCGCAGCTCGACGCCATCGCCGTCGGCCGTGGGCCCGGTGCGTTCACCGGCGTGCGTCTGGGCGTGGCGATCGCGCAGGGCATCGCGCTGGCGCTGGATCGTCCGGCGGTGCCGGTGTCCACGCTCGCGGCGCTCGCGATGCGCGCAGTGCCCTTGGGTGCGAGTGAGGGCGCTGCGGTGCTCGCCGCGATCGATGCGCGGATGAATGAGGTTTATGCCGCGCGCTATGTACTGAAGATCGAACACGGCGCGCTGTGGCCGAAGTCGACTTCGGACGAGCAGGTGTTGCCGCCCGATGCCGTATCGCTGCCGGAACATGGCAGCACGTGGTTCGGCGTCGGCACCGGATTCGGTGCGCTCGGCGGTGTATTGCATTCGCGCCTGCCGTCGGACGGGCGTGCGGTCGATGCGGAAGCGCTGCCGCATGCCGCCGATGTCGTGCGCCTGGCGCACATCGCACTGTTGCGCGGCGAATCGGTTGCGCCAGAAGCGCTCGAACCCGCCTACCTGCGCAATCAGGTAGCGCTCACCCTCGTCGAACAGCAGGCGCTGCGCGCATCCCGTTCGTGATCGCAAAGGAATTCTCGTCGATGAACGTTTCGATCCGTGTTGTTCTGCAGCGCGCGATGGCGGTCTGCGCGCCGCTGCTGATGTGCGTTGCAGGTCTCGCACAGGCGCAGACGCAGGTATGGGAGGGCACGCTGGGCAAATCGTCGATCGTGGTGAAACTGGGTGCGCCGGACAAGGGCGGCGGCATCGACGGCCAGTATTTCTATCGCAAACATCGTCACGGCATCGATCTGACCGGCGCCCGTGCGGCGGATGGCAGTCTCGCGCTGGAAGAACAGATCTACGTGCCCGGTGAGGACGCGCGTTCGGCGTGGACCCTGAAGCCTGCCAGCGACGACACGCTTGTCGGCGAATGGGTCGGCAAGGGCAAGCGATTGCCGATCCGTCTGCGCATGACATCGAGCGCGACGCTTCCGAAAGCAGGCGATCCCGGCCTGGCCGAACTGCGCGCGAACGATCCTTATCGATTCCTGCAAATGCAGGGCATGACGCTGCAAGCCGGCAAGCTTGAAACCGTCGGTGATTACCGGCTGCAGTGGTGGCTCGAGCCGACCAGCGATATCGAACTCTTCCGCGTGGTCTCCGGTTATCCGGCCGCGCAGCTGCCGGGCGTCAATCTGGCGCTGGCGCGCGCGCACTGGAAACAAGTCGAAAGTTTTCTCGACTGCACCGCCACGCCGCTGTCGGAACACGAATCGACCACGACCCTGCGCTACATCGGTCGCGATGCGCTCAGCGTGAGTCTGTTCGTCAGTTACTACTGCGGCGGCGCGCATCCGGATTTCGGCGACGGCCCGCTGAATCTCGATCCGCGCACCGGTCGCGAACTGGCGTTGGAGGATGTGCTGTGGCTAGGCAAGGGCGCGCCGCCGGCCTACGGCGACGGCGACAATCAGCCGTGGTACGACTATCGCAACGAGGTGTTCGCACTGTGGGTCGCCGCACGGATGAGCGAGCTGTATCCGGAAGAATTCTCGGGTCAGGCGAACGAAGACTGCAGCTACGAGATGGAGGATGTCTGGGACTTCCCGACCTGGTACATCACCCGGAAAGGCGTGTATCTCGGCGCGATCTTCCCGCGTGTCGGCCGCGTCTGCGACAACCCGGAATGGTCGATCCTGCCGTGGTCGCTGGTCGACGAACATCATGGTGCGGTGCGTATCGAACCTTGATGGGATAGGCCATCAGTCACAGGAACTCCGGCGGGTCCCGGCCGGTCGATGTTGGATCGACCCATCGCGAGGAGAACTGATGATGACGCAGAGCGCACCGGCCGGAGACGAGAGCAGGGGAGACGAACGCAGGAAGGTGCCGTTCTGGCGCGGCGAGTGGGCGTCCCTCGCGATGATGGTCCTGCTGCTGACCGTCACCCGGACCTCGCTCGCGAACCATTACCAGGTGCCCAGCGGCTCAATGGAGCCGACGCTGATGCCCGGCGACCGGGTTGCGGTGAACATGATGGCCTACGGCCTGCGCGTGCCGTTCACGGATATCGAACTGATCGATCGCGGCGAACCGCAGCGCGGCGACGTGGTGGTGTTCAAATCGCCCGCCGATGGGACCCGCCTGATCAAGCGGGTGGTTGCGGTGGGCGGCGATACCGTCGCGCTGGTCGATGGCCGCCTATGGATCGATGGTCAGCCGCTACAGGACGCCGTAGCGGGCGATATCGAACATTTCGGTGCGCGCGATGTGCATCTGAACCTGCGTGATGGCGGCGGCCCCGACATCGCCGCGGCGACGATTCCCGCCGGCATGGCGCTGGTGCTGGGCGACCATCGCGGCAACAGCGCCGACGGCCGGTTCTTCGGACTGGTGCCGATGAAATCGCTCTACGGCAAGGCGTCGGCGGTGTACTACCGCAGCGGTGAAGGCTTCGGCTGGACGCGGCTGTGAGGCGACGTTTGTGGGAGGGGCTTCAGCCCCGACGCCTCGGCGGCAGTCGGGGCTGAAGCCCCTCCCACATGGAAATCTTGACGCTGCATGCAGACCATCGGGCCTGAAGGCCCTCCTACTGGTCGATCAACCCGCCGCCCGGCAGGAACTGCCAGGTGCGAACGACATTGAGGATGTCCGGGTCTTCCGGCGTCTTCGGCAGCGGCGGGTAGGGTTCGGCCAGCTTCGCGATCCGCAGCGCGGCGTCGTCGAGCAGCGGGATGCCGCTGGACTGGACGATGTCGGCGCGCTCCACCGTGCCGTTGCGGCGGATGCCGATGTTGATGACCACGGTGCCCGCCAACTGCCGCCGTCGCGCTTCGTCCGGGTAATTGAGGTTGCCGACGCGCTCGGCGCGGTCGACCCAGGCGCGTAGATAGTTCGCCCACGCGTATTCCTGGGTGCTGGCCGAGATGAATTTGCGGCTCGGGCGTTTGGCGTAGCGGGCCGAGCGCAGATGGATCTCGGCCGCCAGCCGCGCCATTGCCATATCGTGCTCGATCTTCTGCGGCCCGACGCGCTGCGGGGTCTCCGTGGATTTCTGTGCCCGGCTCGGAGCCGCCAGCCGGGTGTCGCTGTTCGGATTGGCCACCACCCGGGCTTCCGGTGGCGGCTGCGGCGACGGCGACTGGGCGCGTACGGCTTGCGGCGCCACTCCGGTTTCGGTCTGCGGCACCGTGCCGGGCTGCGGGTCGCGCGGGCGGCTGGCCTTGTCGTGCTCGCCGCCGCCCTGGTTGCTGGCCTGGGCGAGAAAATCCGCCTGTTTCTGGGTCAGCGGGCTCTGGGTCTGGGTCAGGATCACGTCCAGCATCGGCACCACCGGCGCCGCCCGCTCCAGCGCGAACCCCACGCCCAGGATCAGCAGCCCGTGGAACAGCAGCGACAGCACCAGGGTCGCCCCGAGGCGCTGGTCTTCGCCGATGACCGGCGGCGGGGGCAGGGCTGCATTCGCTGCAGACATCGGTTAAACCGTCGCCTCCAGCGCGTCGAACAGCAGCCCGGCGATATTCAGGCCGAACTGTTTGTCCAGTTCGCGGATGCAGGTCGGGCTGGTGACGTTGACTTCGGTCAGATATTCGCCGATCACGTCCAGACCCACGAAACGCATGCCTCGACGCTTCATCTCCGGACCAACCTGGCCGGCGATCCAGCGGTCGCGCTCGGTCAGCGGGCGGCCTTCGCCGCGCCCGCCGGCGGCAAGATTGCCTCTGAATTCATCGCCTTGCGGAATCCGTGCCAGACAGTAGTCCACCGGCGCGCCGTCGATCAGCAGGATGCGCTTGTCGCCCTGCACGATCTCCGGCAGGTAGCGCTGGACCATCACCAGATGCATGCCGCCGCCGGTCAGGGTCTCCAGGATCACGTTCAGGTTGGGGTCGCCGGCATGCGAGCGGAAGATCGAGCGTCCGCCCATGCCATCGAGCGGTTTCAACACCACTTGACCGTGTTCGGCCACGAACGCCTTCAGGGCGGGCGACTGTCGCGACACCAGGGTGGGCGGGCAGCACTGCGGGAACTCCAGGGCCGCGAGTTTTTCGTTGTGGTCGCGCAGCCCCTGCGGGTCGTTGACGACCAGCGCGCCGGCGCGCTGGGCAAAACTCAGGATCTGGGTGTCGTGCAGGAAGTCGGCGTCGACCGGCGGATCCTTGCGCATGAGGATCAGATCCGCCGGACCCAGCGCACGGTGTGACACAGGTCCGGTTTCAAACCACGCTGTGTCGTCGTCGCGCACGCTCAATGCCGACACCTCGGCGCTTGCCGCGCCGCCGCGCATCGTCAATGTGCCGGGTGTGACGTAAAACAGCCGATAGTGACGCTGCTGGGCTTCGAGCAACATCGCAAATGTGGAGTCTTTCGCAATTTTGATCGACTCGATCGGGTCCATGACCACAAGCACGTCGCGCGCGTGTTTCGACATACCGCATTCACCTGCAACATTCGCCAGCTCGAATGGTAACAAGGCGACGCCATCGAAGCCCGATTTCCCGTTGCTTGGCTGGGAAATTGCTAATGTAAACTTGACAGTCCAGCGACAGACTGGGATATAGGTGTCTGAAAATGATGACAAACCAGCGACACGGTCATCGAACGCCGGAGGCATGGGGAGAGGTGATGACGCAAGACGAGAATCCAGCCGGCGGCCTGCAAGGCTTGCGGGTGATGGTGATCGACGATTCGAAGACGATCCGCCGCACCGCCGAGACTCTGCTCAAGCGAGAAGGGGCCGAAGTGGTGACAGCGACCGATGGCTTCGAGGCTTTGGCCAAGATCGCGGACCAGCATCCGCAGATCATTTTCGTCGACATCATGATGCCGCGCCTGGACGGCTATCAGACCTGTGCGTTGATCAAGAACAACCAGGTCTTCAAGCACACGCCGGTGATCATGCTGTCCTCCAAGGATGGCCTGTTCGACAAGGCGCGCGGTCGGATCGTGGGTTCGGAGCAGTACCTGACCAAACCGTTCACCCGCGAAGAGCTGATCGAAGCCATCCGCAAGCACGTCAACGCCTGACCACGGGGGGACAGGCATCCATGGCCCGCATTCTGCTGATCGAAGATTCGCCGACCGATACTGCGGTGCTCACGCGCCTGCTGGAGCGTCATGGCCATCAGGTCATCGCTTCCACCAGCGCCGAGGACGGGATCGATGTCTGCAAACGCGAATTGCCGGACGTGGTGCTGATGGATGTCGTGCTGCCGGGCATGAACGGTTTCCAGGCCACCCGCGCGCTGTCGCGCGAACCCACGACCAAAGCCATCCCGGTGTTGATCGTCAGCACCAAGGGCATGGAGACCGATCGCGCCTGGGGCCTGCGTCAGGGCGCGAAGGACTACATCGTCAAACCGCCGAGCGAAGATGCGCTGATCGCCCGGATCGACCAACTGCTCGGGGGCCGCGCATGAGCGCAGACGACATGAGTACCGATGCCGGCGCCGAAGATGCGGCCCGCATCGATGCCGCCTTCATCGATGCGTTCGAGACCCTTGCCGACTACGAGCGGCGCAGTCTCGCCCACGTCGCCGGCCTGCCGGAGCAGCTGCAGGCCGCCGGCCTGTGGCGCGGCATCGGTTTCCGCATCGGCCAGCGCAGGCTGGTCTCCAACTACGAAGCGGTGGCGGAAATCCTGACCGTCCCGCAGATCACCCCGGTGCCCGGCGCGCACAGCTGGATGCTCGGCGTCGCCAACGTGCGCAGCAACCTGCTGCCGGTGGTCGATCTCAAGCAGTTCCTCGAAGGCGCCCGTTCGGTGCTGCACGAGGGGCATCAGAAAGTGATGGTGCTGCGTCAGCCCGGTGGCGACGTGGCGGTGACCATCGACGAACTTTACGGCCAGCGCTCGTTCATGGACGAGCAGCAGGTCGAGCCCGAAGGCCTGGCCGACGGGCGTTACGCCGGTTTCATCGACCGTGCATACCGGGTTGCGGACGACGTCTGGGGCGTATTCAGCCTCGATCGTCTCGTGCGCACGCCTGAATTCCGACACGCCGCCGTCTGACGGCACACACTTTCACTGCAACAGTTCAAACGAGATCGAGGCGAGACATGAGCACTGTGATGGATAGCGTCGTCGGCAAAGGCCGCAGTCAGAGCACGACCCTGTGGCTGTGGGTCATGGCGATATCGCTCATCCTCTTCGCGGGCAACACGGGCTATGCCCTGTGGAAGACCGCACGCTTCGGCGGCGCCAACACCTCCGCGTCGAATCTGCAGGTGAACTCGCAGAAGCTGGCCAACCTCGGTCGCGAGGCGATCAACGGCGATCCGGCGGCGTTCAAGGCCTTCGCCGTCACCAAGGACCAGATCGTCGCCGACGTGAAACTGCTCAACGACCGCTTCGGCAACGCGCCCGATGTCTCCGGTCCGATCAGCACCGTCACCTCGACGTGGACGCCGATGGGCAAGAACGCCGATCAGGTGATCGCGTCCGAGGCCGCAGTGCTCGCGCTGTCCAGCAACGCCAAGAACTTCACCGATCGCGTACCGCAGCTTCAGGCCCAGCTCGACGAAGTCGTGCGCGCGATGTCCGCCAGTGGCGCGCCGTCCTCGCAGATCTACATCGCGCTGCGCCAGGTGGTGCTGGCCGCATCGATGGCCCGCCGCGTCGCCGAAATCCGCGCGGGCGGCCCGGGCGCCGCGCTTGCCGGCGATGCGCTCAACCGTGACGCGGGCGTCTTCGCGCAGGTGCTGAACGGCCTGCGCAACGGCGACCAGGCGATGAACGTGCAGAAGCTCAGCAACGCCGCCGCCCTGGGCGCGCTGAATCAAGCCAATGGCCAATGGGTCGACATGAAGAAGGATCTCGACGCGATCCTGGCTTCGTCGCAGAGCCTGTTCCGCGCCCAGTCCGCCGCCACCGAGTTGACCGCAGGCGCCGACCGCCTGCTCGGCGACAGCGAAAACCTGTTCCGCGCGTTCACCGCGTTCGGCTCGCTGCGCGACACCAGCATTCTCGGCAACATCTGGGTCAGCATCATCTCCGGCCTCGCCGCGCTGGCTTCGATCATCTTCCTGGCATTCGGCCTCAACCGCGCGCAGAAAAGCCGGTTCGAGAGCTCGATGGAACTCAACAACCGGAACCAGGAGGCGATCATGCGCCTGCTGGACGAAATGGGTTCGCTCGCGGAAGGCGACCTGACCGTGAAGGCGACCGTGACCGAGGACATGACCGGCGCGATCGCGGACTCGATCAACTTCGCGGTCGAACAGCTCCGCAGCCTGGTGCAGACCATCAACGACACCTCGGTGCAGGTGGCGTCCAGCGCCCAGGAAACCCAGGCGACCGCGATGCATCTGGCCGAAGCCGCCGAGCATCAGGCGCAGCAGATCAACACCGCGACCAGCCGCATCAACGAAATCGCGACCTCGATCGGACAAGTGTCGCGCAACTCCGCCGAATCCGCGGACGTGGCGCAGCGCTCTGTGGAACTGTCCACCAAGGGCGCGGGCGTGGTGCGCCAGACGATCGTCGGCATGGATTCGATCCGCGGCCAGATCCAGGAAACTTCGAAGCGAATCAAGCGTCTGGGCGAAAGCTCGCAGGAAATCGGCTCGATCGTCGAACTCATCAACGACATTTCGGAACAGACCAACATCCTCGCGCTGAACGCCGCCATCCAGGCGGCCTCGGCCGGCGAGGCGGGCCGCGGATTCGCTGTGGTGGCCGACGAAGTGCAGCGACTCGCAGAACGCACCTCCAACGCGACCAAGCGAATCGAAGCGCTGGTGCAGACCATTCAGGCCGATACCAACGAAGCGGTGGGCTCGATGGAACAGACGACCTCCGAAGTGGTCGCCGGCGCAAGACTGGCCGAGGATGCGGGTACTGCGCTGGGCGAAATCGAAACGGTGTCGAACACCCTCGCGAGCCTCATTCAGGGCATCTCCAGCGCCGCGCAGCAGCAGTCCGCCGCTGCGACGGACATCACCCAGACGATGACCACGATTCAGTCGATCACCGCGCAGACTTCGGAGGGCGCGAACCAGACAGCCGAGTCGATCGGAAACCTCGCGCAGCTGGCGGCCGACCTGCGTCGTTCGGTCGCCGACTTCAAGCTCCCGGCCTGATCCGACGAGTCGCTGCGGAGCACAAGCGAGATGATCCGAATGCTTTCCGATCTTGAAACCGGACGCGCAGTCGCCGGCGGGGGCGCGCGATGACGGCCCTCCACGAGGCGATCGAATACAGCGCGCTGGGCTGGGTCAAACCCGAGCTCGACGAAACCCTGCGTCTGGTCCGCGTCGAGGTCGAAGGCTTCGCCGACGATCCGTCCGACACCAGCCGCATGCGGGTCTGCACCGAACTCCTGCATCAGGTGCAGGGGACGTTGCGGATGGTGGAGCTTTACGCGCCAGCGATGGTCGCCGAGGAAATGGAGCGGCTGTCGGTCGCGCTGCAGAACGGCGAAGGGATCGCCGGCCACAGCCTCGATCGCGACATCGCATGCTCCGCGCTGATGCGCGGCGTGGTGTTGTTGCCCGATTACCTCGAACGCCTGCAGAGCGGCCACAAGGAAATCTCGATCGTTCTGCTGCCGATGCTCAACGAACTGCGCGCCGCCCGCGGCGAAGCCGGTCTGAGCGAAAGCGTGCTGTTCGTGCCCGATCTCGACCGTGCGTTGCCGCCGTCGCTGCCGCGCGCCGCCGCGCAGTCGGCCTCCGCGCGCGCCAACGAAGTCGCGCCGCATCTCGCGCGTCTGCGCGATGCGCTGCGTGCGTGGCCCGAACAGGGTGCACCGGGCGACACCGAAGGCCTGCATTTCGCGACTGAAGCCTTGCTCGCACGCGCTGCCGATGAATCCCAGCGCCGCATGCTGTGGGTGGCTTCGATGGTGGCCGGCGCGCTGCGCGACAGTGCCATGACCTCCAGTCCAGGTCTGCGCCAGGCGTTCGCCAGCGTCGATCGCGAAACCCGCGGCTTGTTCAACCAGGGTGGATTCGATGCGCCGCGTCCCGACGCCGCGCTGGAACCGACCCGCCAGCTGCTGTACCACGTCGCGCACAGCGAATCGGTGCATCCGGCGCTGATGAAGCTGCGCGAAGTCTTCGATCTCGATTCGCTGCGTCCGACCGAATCTGAACTCGATCACGCCCGCGGCAGCGTCGCCGGCCGCAATCGTTCGCTGCTCGACACGGTCGCTGCGGCGGTGAAGGAGGATCTGCTGCGCGTGAAGGACGCGCTTGATCTCTATCTGCGCACCAACCAGAACGATCCGGCTGCACTGCAGCCGCAGGCGGAAGCGCTGCAACGCGTTTCCGACACGCTCGGCATGCTCGGCCTCGGCCTGGCGCGTACGCTCGTGCAGCAACAGCGCGATGCGATGCAGGAGATCGTCGACAACAAACGCAAAGCCGACGAAACCGCATTGCTCGATATTGCCGGCGCGCTGCTGTACGTCGATGCTTCGCTCGACGATCAGGTCGCGCGTCTGGCCAGCGGCGATGGCACCGATACCGAAGACGATCTCGCCGGTGCCGAAGCCCGCAAGGTGCTCGATGTGCTCGTACGCGAAGCGATCGCCAACTTCGCGTCCGCGCGTCAGGCTTTCGATGCGTTCGTCGAAACCAGTTGGAGCCATGCCGAACTGCTGCCGGTGCCGAAACTCCTGCGCGACGTCTCCGGCGCGCTGAACATCCTCGAATTGCCGCAGCCCGCGCAGTATCTCGACGGCGTGCGGATGTATACCGAAGTCGAACTGCTCGAACGGCATCGCATTCCCAACGGGCGTCAACTCGACACCTTCGCGGACGCGCTCGCGAGTCTCGAGTATTACCTCGAAGCGCTGCGCGACCGTCGCGCCACGCGCGACGATATCCTCGACATCACCCGCAACAGCCTCGAAACACTGGGCTACTGGCCGTTGCCGGCCGTGCGCGCTGCGGCGCCTGCGGTCGAATCTGCCGTTGCCGTGCCGGCGGTCGTCGATGCCGTGCCTGAAGTCGCCGTTTCCATTCCGGAACCGGTCCAGTCGCCTGCCGAAGAGCTGCCCGTCGCAGAGCCGGCGCACGTTGCGCTGCCGCCTGTCGAAGCGATGCGGAACGAACTGCACCACGTCGAAGCGCAGCACCACGAAGTGTCTCGCGTTGAAGAGCAACGCGTCGAACAACCGCTTGTCGAAGAAGCGCTCGTCGAAGAAGCGGTTGTCGAAGCGCCGCTCGTTGAACAAATACTTGTCGAACAGCCGACTGCCGATTCCGTCGTTTCCCCGTTCGAGCCGCCGCGCGAAACCGCGCCGGCACAGACGTTGGACGAAACCCGGCCTGAAGTCGCGGCGGTACCCGCTGCGACCGGTTTCGACACCGCAAGCGACGATATCGACGACGAAATCCGCGAAATCTTCCTCGAGGAATTCGAAGAGGAAATCGCCAACCTCGGACAGTTGCTGCCGGCATGGAAAGCGGATCCCAGCAATATCGAACGGCTGCAGCCGGTGCGTCGCGTGTTCCACACGCTCAAGGGCAGCGGCCGTCTGGTCGGCGCCAAGACGCTCGGCGAGTTCAGCTGGAAAATCGAGAACATGCTGAACAAGGTGCGCGACGGGCATCGCCCGGCGACGTCGCCGGTGATCGCGACCGTCGAGCAGGCCTACGCGGCCTTGCCGCAATTGCACGCAGCGCTGCGCGGCGATGGTGTCGTCACCACCGACCTGCACGCGATCGAAGCGTTCGCCGAACGCATCGCTGGCGGCGAAGAAGTGATGCCGGTGGCGGCAGCCGCTGCCGTCGTCGAGATGGCGCCTGTGGTCGCTTTCGAGTCCGTCGCGGCCGACTTCACGGCCGGCGCCCTGCTCGAAGCCGAGGACGATGGGATACCGGTCAGCGTCGACGCGGTCCTGCTCGAAATCCTGCAGGCGGAAGTCGGCGGTCATCTCAATACGATCGAAGGCTGGCTGGCGCGCGCACACAGTGCGCACGCCGCCGCCGACGAACCGCTGGTGCGTGCGATCCACACCATGAACGGCGCCTTCGCGATGACCGAAGTGCCGTCGATCACCGACGCACTGACGCCGGCCGAAGGTTACGTCCGCCGTCTGCTCGCGTCCTCGGGCGTGGCCGACAGCGAAGGCGTGGCTGCGATCGCCGAGTTGACCCACCGCGTCCGCGACACGATCGCTGCGTTGTCGACCGCAGGCGGCCGCGTGCCGAATTGCGATGCGCTCGCCGCGCGTTTCATCGCGTTGCGCGATCGTTTGCCGGAATCCAGGCCGGTCAGTATGGTCGACGAGCCGCACGATCTCGCGCACGACGAAACCCACGCGCCTCGCGACATCGAACTCACCGATCTCGATCTCAGCGCATACGGCAATTTCGATGCCGCCCCGCCGGCGCCGCCTGTCGTCGAGACGACGGACGACGCGCCGCAGCTCGAGGTCATGTCGTTCGACAGCGATGCCGAAGACGAATTGGCCCGACTGCTTGGCCTGTCGGCCGAAGCGCCCGCTGCAGCCCCGACGCCGATCAAGGCCGATGCGGACGCGCCGGGCGATACGGAAGACGCCAAGCGCTTGCTGGCGTTGATGGAGTCCTACGAAGCCGAACGTCTCGAAGCCGAACGTCTCGAAGCGGAACGCCTCGAAGCGGAACGCCTCGAAGCGGAACGTCTCGAAGCGGAACGTCTCGAAGCCGAACGGCTTGAAGCGGAACGTCTTGAAGCGGAACGTCTCGAAGCGGAACGTCTCGAAGCGGAACGTCTCGAAGCGGAAC
>CAZGBA010000030.1:0-5486 GCA_964523435.1 uncultured Xanthomonas sp. | reverse complement strand
CGTCTCGAAGCGGAACGTCTCGAAGCGGAACGTCTCGAAGCGGAACGTCTCGAAGCGGAACGTCTCGAAGTGGAACGTCTCGAAGTGGAACGTCTCGAAGCCGAACGTCTCGAAGTGGAACGTCTCGAAGCGGAACGTCTCGAAGCGGAACGTCTCGAAGCCGAAGGCCTTGAAGCGGAACGTCTCGAAGCGGAACGCCTTGAAGCGGAACGTCTCGAAGCTGCGCTACGTGAGCAGAGCGTTCAGGATTCCGACGTGCGGCAACAAGAGCGTCTTGAAGCGGAACGCCGCGAAGCGGAGTTGCTGGAAGCCGAACGGCTGCTCGCCGAAGGCGGCGAGCCCGAGCCGGGCGAGCATATCGAACTGCCAGCTTTCGCGGATTTCGGCGACATTCCTGCGGCAACCCCGTTGGTCGAAGCCGCTGCGCAGAGCGCAGTGCGTGCGAGTGACGCGCCGACAGTGCTGACCGGCGCAAGCGTGGTCGATCCGGATGCCGGTCTGGACATGTCCGACCTCGATTCCGATCTCGTCGATATCTTCGTCGAGGAAGGCCACGATCTGCTTGATCACTCCGATCAGATGCTGGTCCGCCTGCGCGAACGTCCGGACGAGCGCGAAGCGATCGTCGGCCTGCAGCGCGATCTGCATACGTTGAAGGGCGGCGCGCGCATGGCCGGCATCATGGCCATCGGCGAACTCGGCCATGCCATGGAATCGCTGCTCGAAGCAGCGGCCGAACACCGCCTGCAGCTTGAAAAGCAGGATATTCCGCTGCTGGAACGCGGTTTCGATCGCCTGCATACGATGGTCACGCGCGTTGGCGCACGGCGTGCAGTGGCGATGCCGGACATCCTGATCACCGCCTTCGACGCCCGTGCGATCGGGATCCCGGTCGAACTGCCGCCCGAGGCTCCGCTCGATGCGCGGGGCGATGTCGAGACGGTTGCTGTCGAGACGAACGCTGTCGAAACGATTGCTGTCGAAGAGATTTCCCTTGGCGACTATGCCTTCGAGGATTTCGTTTTCGATACGCCGGTCGCGCAAGGATCTACAGAGGATGTCGCGCTCGTCGAAGACTCCGTCGGAACGATGCCGCTCGAAGCGGATGTCGACGGGGTTACTGCGGACGGTCTTGTCGAACAGACGCTGGTCGAACGCGATTTCACCGACGTTGCGTTCGTTGAGGATGCCATCGCCCGATTCGTCGCGCCGGAGGATTCCGTCGCGCACGCCGTTGCCGATGCGTCTGTCACCGATGCCGCCGACGAAGCGCCCGCCGCTGCCGTCGCCGCGTCGGCCCTTGGCTACGCAGCGCTCCCGGCGCTGAAATCGCTGTCCGTACCGATGGAGTTCGGCGTCAGCGCCGACGACGATGTCGGTCTGCGCGGTTCGCAGGAACAGGTCCGCGTCCGCGCCGAACTGCTCGACCGCCTGGTGAACTACGCCGGTGAAGTCGCGATCTACCGTTCGCGCCTCGAACAGCAGCTCGGCGCGTTCCGCGGCGCCACCGCCGAAATGGAGCAGACCAATACCCGTCTGCGCGACCAGCTCCGCCGTCTCGAAATCGAAACCGAAGCGCAGATCATCGCGCGCTATCAGCGCGAGGGCGAAACCCGCGACGCGACCTTCGATCCGCTGGAACTCGACCGCTTCTCCAACCTGCAGCAACTGTCGCGCGCGCTTGCGGAAACCGCAGCCGACTTGGGCAGCCTGCACAACACGCTCGACGATCTGACCCAGGGTTACGAAACCCTGCTGCTGCAACAGTCGCGCGTGAGCTCGGAACTGCAGGAAGGTCTGATGCGCACCCGCATGGTGCCGTTCGACACCGTCGTTCCGCGCCTGCGTCGCGTGCTGCGCCAGGCCGCGACCGATACCGGCAAGCAGGTGCAGCTCAAGCTCGACGGCGCGCAGGGCGAACTCGATCGCAACGTGCTGGAGCGCATGACCGCACCGCTGGAGCACATGCTCCGCAACGCGATGGCGCACGGTCTGGAAAAGCCCGCCCAGCGCAAGCAGGCCGGCAAGCCCGAAGAAGGCGCGGTCACCATCGCGGTGCGCAAGGAAGGTTCGGAAGTCGTGCTGCAGATCAGCGACGACGGCGCCGGCCTCGACCGCAAGGCGATCCGCGAGCGCGGTGAAAGCCGCGGTCTCGTCCGCAAGGGCGTCAACCTGTCCAACGCGCAGCTCGATGCGCTGATTCTCGAACCGGGTTTCTCCACGGCCGAGGAAGTCAGCCGGCTCGCCGGTCGCGGCGTCGGCATGGATGTGGTCGCCAGCGAAGTGCGCCAACTCGGCGGCACGCTCGACATCCAGTCCGAGCGGGGCGTCGGTACTGTCTTCACGCTGCGTCTGCCTCAGACCCTCGCGGTCACCCAGGCGGCGTTCGTGCGCATCGGCGAAACCACGTTCGCGGTGCCGATCGCCTCGGTGCGCGGCGTCGGCCGCATCCGTCGCGAGGAGCTGACCAAGGGCGACCTCACCAATTACCGTTACGGCAACGAAGAGTACGTGCTGCACGATCTGGGCAAGCTGCTCGGCCAGGCGCCTGCGAAGGCCGAAGGCCAGCTGCAGATGCCGCTGCTGCTCACGCGCTCGGGCGATCTGCATATTGCCGTGACCGTGGATCAGATCATCGGCAACCGCGAAATCGTGGTGAAGCCGATCGGCCCGCAGGTCGCGTCGATTCCCGGCATTTTCGGCGCCACCATCATGGGCGACGGCAGCGTCATGGTGATCCTCGACATCGCGCCGCTGGTGCGCCGTCAGGCCGCGCTGCTGCCGGAAGTCGAAGAAGAAGCGCCGCAGGCCGTCGAACAGCGCGCGGTGCCGCTGGTCATGGTGGTCGACGACTCGATCACCATGCGCAAGGTCAGCAGTCGCGTGCTCGAACGCAACAACTTCGAAGTGGTCACCGCGAAGGACGGCATCGATGCGCTGGAACGCATGGTCGACCGCGTTCCGGACCTGATGCTGCTCGATATCGAAATGCCGCGCATGGACGGCTACGAACTGGCGACCACGATGAAAGCGGATCCGCGTCTGGCCAATGTGCCGATCATCATGATCACCTCGCGTACCGGCGAGAAACACCGTCAGCGCGCGATGGACATCGGTGTCAATCGCTATCTCGGCAAGCCCTATCAGGAGAACGAGCTGATGCGCAATGTGTTCTCGCTGCTGGAAGCGGTGAGGTCCGATGCCTGACCAGGTCTCCAAGGCATCGATGCCGCGTGTCGTGCTGCTGGCGCGCGCGGGCAAGGCCGCCGACAACATCGCCGAGGCGCTCCGTCAAGCCGGAGCCCAGCTTGCGCTGGTCGCCGATCCGTCGCAGACGGACGAAGCGACGCTGCGCGCGCACGATCCGCAGGTCGTCCTGATCGCGCTGGAACCGAGCATCGAAAGCGCGCTCGAAAAATTCGATGCGCTGCTGATGGATCCGGCGCTGACCGTCATCTACGACGAAGCCGATCTCGCCGCGCATCGCGCCGGCTGGGATGCGGCGCGATGGGTTCGCCACCTTTCGGCGAAACTCCGTCACGACTCCAACGTGCTGCCGCCCGGCACCGAAAGCGATCAGGACTGGCAGCCTTCTCCCGGCTGGGCGCCGAAACCGGCGAAGGCCTATGCCGACATGGATCTCGCGGTGTTCACCCGCGAAGCCGTGGCCAGCGCGGACAGTGTGCCCAGTGACGGCATGCCGGCGGAGTACACCCCGAGCATGCACGATGCGCTGTCGCTGGATAAGGCGCTGCTGGACGCGATACCGATGCTGCATGCGGCACCGCCTTCGACGCCGGCGCCTGTGCTCAAGATCGATACTTTCGAGATCGAATCGTTCGAAGTGGCGTCGTTTGAAGCCGCTTCGCCGGCCCGGGAAGTGTCCGAGCGGATCGCGCTCGACACGGTCGGGTCCAGTGCGCCGATGACGGGCAATGCCTCGGACGAGAGTCTGTCGCTGGAAAGCATGCAGCTCAAAGGCATGAATCTCGATGACATGGCGCTCGAAGCCATGCCGCTCGATGTCGTGAAATTCGAGAATGACGCCGACACGCACACGTCCTCGATCAGCGTATCGCCGATGAACCTTGACGACGATGCGTTCTTCCTCGAAGAACTGTCGGTCGATGCATCGGTTTCGGACGATCGCGACATTCCGCCGATGCGGTTCGATGGCGGTTTCGATACCGGCTTGGATTTCGAAGGCGATGCCGGGTCCGATCTCGACTCGGTGCCGGGGACCGTTGCCGCGCCGCGCGTATTCGAGGACGTATTGTCCTTCGAGGCAGCGATGGCCGAGCGTATGCCCGCTGCCGAAGCCGCGTCTGCGCCGCCCCACGCTGTACTTGCGCCGTCCAACGACGCCGCGACATTCCTGTCCGCTGGCATGTCGCTCGCGCCGGTGGACGAATCGCCGGTCGTCGCCCAAACGTCGACAACCGCGCCGCGCGCGCACGATCTTTCGGCGCTGGAAGCGCGCATCTCCAGCCTGTCGCTGGTCGATCTGGACGAGGGAACGTCGGACACATCGGGCACGCCTGGCTCCGACGGTGACGTCATCGGTGTCGTTCTGGTCGAAGCCGGTCTCGGCGGTCCTGATCCCGCGCGCCAGCTGCTGTCGTCGATACCCGCCGAATTCCCCGCTGTTGTGCTGGTGCGCCTGCATCTGCAGGGCGGTCGCTACGATCGACTGGTGACGCAGATGGAGCGTGCGGCGGCGTTGCCGGTCGCCCTTGCGCAGAACGGCGCCGGCGCGACTCCCGGCACCATTTATTTCCTGCCCGATGGCATCGGCCTTGCCGCGCATCGCGGCGGGCTGGAATTCACGGTGGACGGTGCGCCTGCCGAAGCGATCTTCGACGCCTTGCCTCCTGGCAACAGCGCGGTCGTGTTCCTCAGCGGCAGCGATCCGCAGCTGGTCGATACCGCGATCGCCGCAGGCGCGCGCGGCGCGCTGGTGATCGCGCAGGCGGCGGAAGATTGCTACGACGGCGCCGCCTGCGCCGAACTGCGCAAACGCGGCGCCCCCTCCGGGCTGCCCGTTGAACTCGCCGGCCGACTCGCGTCGCGCTGGCCCAGCTGATCCGACTTCACCGACGCGCCCACACGAGCACTCCCGTGAATACCACGAACACCAACGACATCCGCGGCGTCCTCATCCAGATCGCGGGTTCGCAGCTGTTGCTGCCGAACGCGGCGACGGTCGAAGTGCTGTCGTACGCCGACCCCGAGCCGATCGAACACGCGCCGGCATGGCTGCTCGGCCAGATCCGCTGGCGCGGCTGGCGTCTGCCGATGGTGTCGTTCGCGCGCATCGCCGGCACCCACACCGAAGGCTCATCGATCGGCACCAAGGTCATCGTGATCAAGGCGCTCGGCGGCGACCCGAAATTGCCGTACTTCGCGCTGGTGGCGCAGGGCTTCCCGCGCCTGGTCACGATTTCCCGCGACAATCTCATCGTCGACAGCGAGCACATGGAAACGCT
>CAZGBA010000029.1:0-42076 GCA_964523435.1 uncultured Xanthomonas sp. | reverse complement strand
AGTTCATGGAAGGGATGACCGTGAAGAAGGTGATCGTGGTGCCGGGCAAGATCGTGAATATCGTCGCCGCCTGAACGGGCTGCAGCTTGCCCGTCGCCATCGCCTCCGCCAGACTGCGCCCATGAAAAAACTCCGTTCCGTTCTCGCCCTGACGTTGCTGTTGCCGCTGGCCGGCTGCGGCTTCCAATTGCGCAATGCCCTGGTGCTGCCGCCTGATCTGGGGCCGGTCGCAGTGACCGCGCGCGACCCGTACAGCCCGCTCGCCGATTCGCTGGCGCGGTCGCTGGAGCGCGCGGGGGCGACGCCCGCAGCGGCCGATGCGACCGAGACATCGACCAGGCTGGAAATCCTGTCCGAGAAATGGGCCGACCTGCCGATCGCGGTCGACACCTTCGGTCGCGCGCAGGAGTACAGCCTGCGCTATGCGGTGGTGTTCCAGCTGCGTCAGCCCGGCACCGGCACCGCCGACGACGGTACGACCCAAGACCGCATCCTCGTGCCGCAGCAGGCGGTGGAACTGTCGCGCGACTACATCGCACCGCCGAGCGATTCCATCGGCCGCAACAGCGAGCGCGAGCTGCTGGTCAACGAAATGCGCAAGGACATGAACGCGTCGATCCTGCGCCGGATCGACGCCGCGCTGCGCGCCTCCGGGGCCGCGAAAGCGCCCTGAGCGCAGGGCGCCATGGCCCGCGCGACCCCGCGATGGAACTGACCCCGGAACGCCTGACCGCGCAGCTCGCCAGCGAGCCGCTGCGTCCCGCCTACCTGATCGCCGGCCCGGAAACCCTGCGGGTGCTTGAAGCCGCCGACGCGGTGCGCGCGCAGGCGCGCGCCGAGGGCATCGGCGAGCGCGAAGTCTTCGACGCCGATGGTCGCGATTTCGACTGGAACCAACTCGCGCAGAGCGTGAACGCACCGAGCCTGTTCGCATCGCGCCGGGTGTTGGAAGTGCGCCTGCCTTCGGCCAAACCGGGCAAGGATGGCGCCGAATTCATCTCCGGGTTCTGCTCGGAACCGCCCGGCGATGTGGTCCTGCTGATCACCGGCGAGGACTGGAGCCGCCAGCACGGCGGCAAGTGGAGCGAGGCCATCGCCCGCGTCGGCCATCACGCCATCGCTTGGGCGCTCAAACCGCACGAAATGCCCGAGTGGGTCGAGCGCCGCCTGCGCGCGCGCGGCCTGCGCGCCGACCGCGATGCGGTCGAGCGGCTGGTCGAACGTGTCGAGGGCAATCTGCTGGCCGCTGCGCAGGAAATCGACAAGCTCGCGCTGCTGTCCGACGGCGAATCGATCGATCTGGCGCGGATGGAATCCTACGTCGCCGACGCCGCGCGCTTCGATATCTTCCGGCTGCTCGATGCCACCCTCAACGGCCAACCGGCGCAGGCGCTGCGGATGCTGCATGGCCTGCGCGCGGAAGGCGAAGCGGTGCCGGCGCTGATGGGCATGCTGGTGATGGAACTGCAGCGCGCTGCGGCATTGGCGCGGGTGCAGGCCAAAGGCGGCAATCTGGCCGCCGAATTCAAGGCGCAGCGGGTGTGGGACGCCAAACAGGCGGTCTACCGCCGTGCGCTGCAGCGCCATGATGCCGCGCGCTGGGAGCGTTTCGTGGTCGAGGCCGGGCGCGTCGACCGCATCGCCAAGGGCCGCCCGCGGATCGGCGAGGAACCGGCGGATGCGTGGCTGGCGCTGGAACGCCTGCTGCTGGCGGTCGCCGATGCGCGCGGGAATTCGCTGCTGTCGACGCGGGCGGCGGGCTGATGTCGCTGCCCCTGCGCGCGTTCTACGGTGGCACCTTCGATCCGGTGCATCACGGTCATCTCGCGATCGCGCTTGCCGCTCGCGATGCGTTGGGCACCACGATCTGGATGATGCCCGCCGCCGATCCGCCGCATCGCGATGCCCCGGGCGCCGGCGCCGAGGATCGCGCTGCCATGCTGGAGCTGGCGATCCAGGGACAGGCCGGACTTCGCGTGGACCGCCGCGAACTGCTGCGCGACACCCCCAGCTACACCATCGACACGCTGCGCGAATTGCGCGCGAAGCATGGCGATGCCGCGCCGCTGGCGTTCCTGATCGGCGCCGACAGCCTGCATGGGCTGGCGACATGGAAGGAACCCGAGGCTTTGCTCGCCGGCGCGCACTGGGTGGTGGCCGAACGTCCCGGCAGTGCGCTGGACGAGCATCTGCCGCCTGAAGTCGCACGCCTGGTCGGCGGGCGCTGGACCCTGAACGCGGCTGCCCTTCGCGACAGCCCCGGCGGCAAGGTGCTGCGTCTGCGTCAACCGCTGTACGCCGAATCGGCCACCCAGATCCGGCGCAGGATCGCCAGCGGCGAGACCTGGCACCACCTACTGCCGCTGGCGGTATCGCGCTATATCGTCGATCACGGCCTGTACGGCGCCACGTCCCGGCCCGCAGCGGCGCCGGGGGTATAATTCCGGCATTCCAAGCGAGGATCGCTCTTGTCCAACTCGAACAACGCGCACGTGATCAAAACCGTGCTGCCCACCCCGGCGCCGTCGGCCGAAGCGCTGCTGCGCCAGGTCCATCTGGCGTTGGATGACCTCAAAGCCAAGGACGCCATCGAGATCGATGTCCGCGGCAAGACCAGCGTCTGCGATTACATGGTCATCGCCTCCGGCACCTCCACCCGCCACGTGAAGTCGATCGCCGACGAAGTCGTGCGCAAAGTCAAGGAACTCGACGTCATGCCGCTCGGCGTCGAGGGCGAGCGCGAGGCCGAATGGGTGTTGGCCGATCTCGGCGATGTCGTGGTCCATGTGATGCTGCCGCGCGTGCGCGAGTTCTACGCGCTGGAGCGGCTGTGGACCGTTGGCGATCAGCCGCCGGGCGCCGACGACTGACCGGCGCCATGCAACGTGACCACGTCACCACGTCGCAGGAACTGCCCGGTCAGACCATACTGAAGAACCTGGGCGTCGTTCGTGGGCTGACCGTGCGTTCGCGCTCGGTGGTCGGCAATTTCTTCGCCGGCATCCAGTCGCTGTTCGGCGGCGATATCAGCCTGTATCGCGAGTTGTGCGAACAGGCGCGCAGCGATGCCTTCGACCAGATGTGCCGCGAAGCCGACCGGCTCGGCGCCAATGCCATCATCGGCGTGCGTTACGACGCCACCGAAGTGATGGCCGGCATTACCGAGGTGTTGTGTTACGGCACAGCGGTGCGCGTGAGCGAACCAGCGGTCTCAGTACGCGTCCCTGTGAAAGCCACCGCGTGAAAGCCCGCCTCATCGCGGTCGGCGAACGCGCACCCGCCTGGGTCGCCCAAGGGTTCGCCGAATACCAGAAGCGTCTGTCGCACTGGCTGCCGTTCGAGCTGATCGAGATCGAACCCGGTGTGCGCGGCAAGGGCCGGGACGCGGTGCGCGCGACCGCCGATGAAGGTGCCCGGGTGCTTGCGGCATTGCCGAAATCGGCGCACATCGTCGCGCTCGACGGTCGCGGCAGGATGCACAGCTCCGAACAGCTGTCGCAGCGGCTGGAACACTGGCGTGGCGGCGGTCGCGATCTCGCTTTCCTGATCGGCGGCCCGGAAGGGCATGCACCGGAGGTGCTGACCCGTGCCGATGAATCCTGGTCGCTCGGACCGTTGACCTTGCCGCACATGCTGGTGCGGCTGGTGCTGGCCGAACAGCTCTATCGTGCGGCGGCGCTGCTGGCGAACCATCCTTACCACCGCGCCTGATCGGTCCGATCGAGAGAAGGCTGCGCATTCGTTGGTTCCGATGCATCCATCGACGCATCGCCGGGCCCCGCAACCCACGCGAAAAATGTGAGCGCGTTCAAAAAAAGCAGGTAAAACAATCACTAAGCTCTTATCGACGACGGCCGTCACGGTTTATTTTCGGCGAGCTTGCATAGTTGGTGGCCGCTCCGACAGGCCAGCCTCCTGATCGTCAGCGTCCTGCAGGTCAGCCGCCGACTGCCTTGCACGCCATCCCCCCGTCGGCACTCTCACCGGTTCGCATCCCCCGTGCGGCCGTGCAGCAGGAGATCCAATGCAAAGGTTCTACCCATCCGTCACCGCTTCCCTGTCCATTCCCAAGTTCGCCCCCCTGCTTGCACTGATGTTGGCGCTCGGCGCCTGCAGCAGCGGCGACGCTCAGTTCCGGGCCTCGAGCCGTACCGGCAAGCAACCGATCCAGGCCGAGCCGCGCGACTTCGTATTTGCGCAGTCGCGCCAGACGCCCCGCGTCGAGCCCATCGTTCCGCCCGCCCTTGCGACCACCGCCCCGTCTTCCGCGAGCGCGGTCGGCACGGCGATCAGTCCCCGTCTGTTCAAGCCGCTGATGCCCGCTGCCGAAGCCACCGGCGTGGTCGATGTCCGCCTGCATCCCATCGAAGGCATTGCTGCGGGCACTTCGCAGTTGGTGACCTTCGGCATTCCTTTTCCGCGCGATTCGATCACCGTCGCCGGCTTGGCGAAGCTGCGCGTGCTGAACGCCAAGGGCATCGAGATTCCCGCCTACGTCGAACAGCTCACGCCGTGGCGGCACATCTACACCTCTGCGCTCGACGGCACCTCGGTGCGCGTTGCCCGCGTGCAGATCCGCTACACCTTCACCTCGACTTATCCGAACTTCGAAACGGTCCGCGTCGAATGGGGCTACGGTAATCGCATCCAGTCGCTCGCCACCCTGGAGAATCCTCGCAACGGCTGGCAGCCGGTCACCACCGGCAGTTTTGTGGCGGGCGATGGCGTGTCCGAACCGAAGGTCTATGCGGTGTTGCCGTCGGGGACGTTGAGCAAGGGCGTGCTGAAGATCGGCCCGATGCGCCCGTTCGCGCAGGAGATCGCCGCCACCCGCGATTCGCCCACATTGATGGACGCCACCGAGCATTACCCCGAATACAACGAACAGATGTACGGCGCGAAGAATTTCTTCTACGCGCATATCAACGAGGACGATCCGCTTGTCACCGCAGCCAATCAGATTCCCTACAAATCCGCCGAGGGCGAGCCCTGGCTTTACGACCGCGTGTCCGCGTTCTACGGCCTGTATTTCCGCAGCGGTTTCTTCAAGGTGCTGCGCGAGTCGGTACGCGCGTCCGAGTACTACCGGGTCAATCTGTATCCGCAGGGCACCACGCCGGACAGCGCGGTGGGTGCGTTCAAACTCAAGAATCCGAGCGCATCGGCGTACATCGGCGCCAACGGCGCGATGTACAGCTACCCGGAAGGATTGGCCTACACGTATTGGCTGACCGGCGACGATCTGTCGAAGGACGGCGCCAAGCTGGCGGCGAAAGCGCAGCAGGATGCCAACGACGAACCCGATCGCTGGTCGACGACCAGCAGCTACACCGAGCGCCACATCGGCATCAAACTCTCGGGTCTCGTCATCGGCTATGAACTGTTCGGCGACGTGCCGTACAAGACCGGCGCCAGTCAGACCTATCGCGAGCGGGTCGTCACCCTCACCACAAATCTGATCTGGCACCAGAACGGCGGAGGCGGCGCATTGCCGACCAATCGCGTCGATGGCGGCCTCTGGAAATACGGCGGTCAGGAAGGCAACGGTCCTCCCGGCACCACCAATCTGCTGGTGAGTTTCTGGCAGACGCCTTTCGTGATCGATCCGATGGTGCGCGCCTACGTGCTGACCGACAACGTCGAGATCGCGCATTTCATCCGTCGCACCGGCAATGCGCTGAAATTCGCCGGGAAGTCCTACACGCCCGCGCAGCGCGACTATTTCACCGATGCGCCGGAAAACCTGCGTCTGATCGACTATGTCACCTTCATCGACGGCTCGACCTATGCCGCCGACGGTGTCGGACCGGAACATGTGTTGTCGGTGGCTGGCGCGGTGGCGTGGGCGTATTACTTCAGCAAGCTCACGCAGCAGCAGGACGACACCCTCAAGCAGGCCGCGAACGAGCTGTATCGCACCTACGATTACGAATTGAACGAATGGATCCGCCCGACCGCGCCGGCCAGCGGGCTCAGTGCGTACCGCAACAATCCGCCACGCCGCTACAACTGGACCTACAAGTCCACAGGCAGTCTGTCGTGGTGCCTGTCGGACGTGCGCTGGGTGCGGGACTGACGCAGCATGAGCGGCGCCGGTCCGGCGCCGCTCAGCCCGCGAAGCGCGGGTAGTCGATATAGCCTTTCGCGTCCCAGGTGTAGAACGTGCTGCGGTCGGCTTCGGCCAGCGGTGCACCTGCGCGCAGACGTTCGGGCAGATCCGGATTGGCGATGAAAGGCACACCGAACGCGACCGCATCGAGTCTGCCGTCGGCGATCGCGCCTTCGGCTTCCTCTGCGCTGTAGCCCATGTTGCCGATCAGCACACCCTTGAAGGCTTCGCGCGCGGGCGTCATCACATCGCCATGCTGCTGGCCGAGGAAATCGCCGCGCATCACGTGCCAGTAGGCGATACCGGAATCGTTGAGCCGCTGGCCGAGCCAGCGCACGAGCGCGATCGGGTCGCTGTCGCGCATGTCGTTGTAACTGTTGAGCGGCGAGACGCGCAGGCCGACACGACCGCTTCCCCAGATGTCGCAAACAGCGTCCAGTACTTCAAGCAGCAGTCGAGCGCGATGTTCGACCGGGCCGCCGTACGGGCCACTGCGCCGATTCGAGCCGTCGCGCAGGAATTCGTCCAGCAGATAGCCGTTCGCGCCGTGCACTTCAACGCCGTCGAAGCCAGCGGCTTTCGCATTGCGCGCAGCGTGCGCGAAGCCCGCGACGATGCCCGGTAATTCGTCGTCGGCCAGCGCGCGCGGCACGACGTAATCGACTTTGCCCTTGGGCGTGTACACCTGATCGTTGCTGATCGCGATGGCGCTGGGCGCGACCGGCTGCGCATCGTCGTTGAGGTCGGGATGACAGGCGCGACCGCCGTGCCAGAGCTGCAGCGCGATGCACCCGCCCGCAGCGTGCACCGCGTCGGTGACGCGCTGCCAGCCGGCGACCTGTGCTTCGCTGTGGATGCCGGGCTCGCGCCAGAACGCGGAATTGCCCGGCATCGCCATCGTCGCTTCGGCGATGATCAGACCGGCGCTGGCGCGCTGTGCGTAGTACTCGGCCATCAGCGGCCCGGGCACGTGATCGTCTTCGGCGCGGCAGCGGGTGAGCGGCGCCATCAGGATGCGGTTGGGCAGGGCGAGATCGCCGGCCTGCAGCGGTGCGAACAGATGCTTCATCGGAGTGCTCGTGCGTGGGGCCACGAGTGTCGCAGGTGAAGGCGGCGACCACTACGCGCGATTGCGCGCACGGACAGAACGATGCGACGCATCCGCTGCGCGAAAAAAAACCGCCGGTCGCTTCGACGGCGACCGGCGGTAACGTTCTGAAGGAAGTACTCGCGCGTACCGCTATTGCAGACTCAGACTGAAATTCACCGGCACGATGCCGTAGACCTGCACCGCCTGGCCATCGCGGATCGCTGGACGGAACATCCACTTGCGCAGCACTTGCCGACGCGCGGCGTCGTCGAGCCTGCGGTTGCCGCTGCTGCGCTCGATCTCCACCGACAGCGGCTTGCCGTCCACATCCACCAATACCTTCAACACCACGGTGCCCTGGATGCCATTGAGCAGCGCTTCGCGCGGATACGCCGGTGCCGGTGCGGAGGCGTATTCGAGTCGCGTGCTGGGCAACGGGTCGGGATTCGGCAGGGCCGGACCGAGGTCCGGCATCGGATCGGCGTGGGTGGGCGGAACGTATTCGGTGCCATCGGGCACGATCACGTCCTGGTCGTATGTCGGTTGCGGAACAGGCGGATGGATGGGCGTCGGTATGGCGGTGTGTGTCGTCGTCGGGTGGACCACCGGCACTTCGATGGGGGGAACCACGGGCGGTTTGATCTTTTCCTCCACGAAAATCACCGGTGGATCTTCCGCTTCGACGATCTGCATCGGTGCCGACACCGGCACCATCAACAGCATGAATGCAGCGGCATTGAGCGCGATCGCGCCGGCGTATCCGAGGATGCGGGTAGGCTCGATCCGCGAGATCGCCTGCTGCAGGCTTGCCGCGTGGGCGTGGGGATGGCGTTGGGACAGCACCATGGGACACCTCCATCGGTTGGGGACGATGGTGGAAACGCGCCTCGGATTCCGCCGGGGTTAAGTTAGGCGAAAATTTTCCGCGAAAACGAAAACACCCGCCGTGAGGCGGGTGTCGATGGGTCGAGGGCGTCGGCCTTGATTCAGCGGCCGAGTTCGAAGACCACATTGATCGTTGCCGACAGCGAGCTTTCGCCCGGCGACATCGGCGTGTCCGCAACTTCCATGGCAGCGGCTCGCATCATCACCGGCATCGGTGTCGGCGGGGTGTAGCCGCCGCCTTCGTTGATGCTGACCACGCGACGCACGCGCAGTCCGAGCGCTTTTGCATAGAGTTCGGCACGGTGCTGGGCCTTCTTGATCGCGGCGAGTCGCGCCTCGTCGTAGGCCTCTTCGGGATTGTCGATCTCGAAGTTCGGTCCGTTCACCTGATTCGCGCCCACCGCGACCATCGCGTCCAGCACCTTGCCCAGTTTCGCGATGTCGCGGACCTTCACGTTGAGGGTGTTGCTGGCCTGGTAGCCGATGATCGCGGGGGGCTGGTTTTCGGCGTAGCGATACTGCGGATTGATGCTGATGCCGGTGGTCTGCACGTCGCGTTCGGCGATGCCGGCAGCCTTGATCGCCGCGACCACCTTGGTCATCTGTTCGGTGTTCTGGCGGAGTGCGGTGTTGGCATCCGTGGCCTGGGTGACGACGCCGGTGGACAGGGTCGCGATGTCGGGGATGCGGGTGGCGCGCGCTTCGGCACTGATCGACAGCAGCGTGCCGTCGTCGGCGATGGTCGGCGGGGTCTGTGCGGATGCGGTCATGGCGAGGCCCGAGGCAAGCGTGGCGAAGAGGGTGGAGAGCAGGCGGGGCAGGGTGCGGGGGCGGCGAAGCATGTGGGTCTCCAGGGTTGAGCCATTGCGGGCCAGCGGGTGAACGCACTGTGAGCCCGGCCGGGGTTCAGGCATGTCACGCGTTCAGGTGGCGGCGATCCGCAGGGTATCCTAGGCCGATGCTGCATCTTGCCTCGAAATCCCCCCGTCGTCGTGAACTGTTAAGCATGCTCGGTCTCGACTTCGGCATCCTCGACCTCGACCTTCCGGAAACGCCCGCGCCCGGCGAGCCGCCCGAGGACTATGTGCGTCGCGTCGCCCGCGAAAAAGCCGGCGCGGGGTTGCTGCGCGTGATCGGCCAGCCGCATGCGGTGGTCCTCGGTGCGGACACCGAGGTGGTGCTCGACGGCAGGATCTTCGGCAAACCCGTCGATGCCGACGACGCGGCGGCCATGCTGCGCACATTGTCGGGGCGCACGCATGCGGTCATCTCGGCGATCTCGATGGTGTCCGCCGGGCGCGAGCTGCAGGCGGTCTCGGTGTCCGAGGTGACCTTCGCGCCGATGAGCGAAGCGGAGATCCGCGACTACATCGACACCGGCGAATGGGACGGCAAGGCCGGCGCCTATGCGATCCAGGGTCAGGCGCAAAGCTTCATTTCGCATCTCTCCGGCAGCTACAGTGGCGTGATGGGCCTGCCGCTGCACGAAACCTCAACCCTGCTCCGGCAGTTCGGATTGTTTCCCACGCATCGCGCTCCTGCGCCTGATGACGGCACCGCTGTGGAGCGCGCAACATGAGTGAAGAGATTCTGGTCAACGTCACGCCGCGCGAAACCCGGGTCGCGGTGGTCGAGAACGGCATGCTGCAGGAACTGCACATCGAACGCGGTTGGCGTCGTGGTGTGGTCGGGAACATCTACAAGGGCAAGGTGCAGCGGGTGATGCCGGGCATGCAGGCGGCGTTCGTCGACATCGGTCTGGACCGCGCCGCGTTCCTGCACGCCAACGACATCTTCCGCGCCAGCGTCGCGCCGGCCATCGACACGACATTGGGCGAAGCCGGACTGGATGGCGAAGCGTCCGCCATCGTCACCGCCACACCGCCACTGGTAGTGCCTTCGATCACCGAACTGCTGCGCGACGGGCAGGAAATCGTGGTCCAGGTGGTGAAGGATCCGATCGGCAGCAAGGGCGCGCGTCTCACCACCCAGATCAGCATTCCGTCGCGCTACCTCGTGCTGTTGCCGCAGTCCAAGGTCATCGGCGTGTCCTCCAGGATCGAGGAAGAGGGTGAGCGCCAGCGGCTGAAAACGCTGGTCTCGGGCCAAGGTCAGAGTGCGGGCCAGAGCACGGGTCAGAACGGCGCCCAGAACGGCCAGATGTCGCCCGGCTACATCGTGCGTACCAATGCCGAAGGGCAGCCGGCGGAAGCGCTGGCCGAGGACATCGCCTATCTCGGTCGCGTCTGGGCGCTGATCGAACAGAACGTGCGCAGCACCGCCGTCGGCGGCTGCGTGTACGAGGATCTGAGCCTGCCGATGCGCGCGGTGCGCGACCTGATCCGCCGCGATGTGGAGAAAGTGAAGGTCGATTCGCGCGAAACCTGCGACCGCCTGCGCACGTTCGCCGCGCAATACATGCCGGGCCTCGCCGAAAAGATCGAGCACTACGTCGGCGCGCGACCGGTGTTCGATCTCTACGGCGTCGAGGACGAAATCCAGCGTGCGCTGGAAAAAGAGGTGCCGCTGAAATCCGGCGGCTATCTGGTGATCGACCAGACCGAGGCGATGACGACGATCGACGTCAACACCGGTTCGTTCCTCGGTCAGCGCAATCTCGAGGAAACCGTGTACCGCACCAATCTGGAGGCGGCGCAGTCGGTGGCGCGGCAGCTGCGGCTGCGCAATCTCGGCGGGATCATCATCATCGACTTCATCGACATGGTCGATCCGGAACACCGCCGCCAGGTGCTGCGGACGCTGGAGAAATCGCTGGTCCGCGATCACGCCAAGACCACGGTCTATGACTTCTCGCCACTGGGTCTGGTCGAAATGACCCGCAAGCGCACCATCGAAAGCCTGCAGCGGCAGCTCAGCGAGCCCTGCCACGAATGCAGCGGGCGCGGCACGCTGAAGACCGCCGAAACCGTGACCTACGAAATCTTCCGCGAGATCACCCGCGCGGTGCGCCAGTTCGAAGCCGCGCGGCTGCTGGTGATCGCATCGCCGAAAGTGGTGGCCCGCATCACCGAAGAGGAATCGTCCGCAGTTGCCGAGCTCGAGGAGTTCCTCGGAAAATCGATCCGCTTCCAGGCGGATGCGCAATACACCCAGGAACAGTTCGATGTGGTCCTGCTGTAAAGATCCATCGGCATTCCGCGGAGCGTGCGGCTGATGCCGACCTCGCTGCGCCGCCGTCTGCGTCTTGCGCGTCGCGGACTGTGGTACGTCACTGCGGTGTCGCTGGTGGTGTTGGCGCTGGTCGCAGGCGTCGTCAGTCAGCTGCTGCCGCTGGCCGAGCGTCATCCCGATCGCATCGCCGAGTGGCTGAGCGCCCGTGCTGGACGGCCGGTGCGGTTCGATCGCGTCCAGACCGAATGGACGCGGCGCGGCCCGCTGCTGCGGCTCGACGGTCTGCGCGTCGGCGAGGGCAAGGATGCGGTTGCGATCGGTGCGGCGGAAATCCTAGTTTCGCAATATGCCGGGCTGTTGCCCGGACGCTCGTTCACCGAACTGCGCGTGCGCAATCTCTCGTTGACGCTCGAACGCGCCGCCGACGGACGCTGGCAGGTCCGCGGTTTGCCGGGACAATCGCAGGGCGGCGACCCGCTAGGCGCATTCGAAGGCCTCGGCGAGCTGCAGGTGATCGATGCCCGGCTCGGCATTTTCGCGCCGTCGTTGCAGATCGACACCACGATTCCCGATGTCGACGTGCGCCTGCAGGTCGGCGGCGACCGCGTTCGCTGCGGTTTGCGCGCACGGATCCGCAAGGATGCCTCACCGATCGATGTCGTGCTCGATTTCGACCGCGATACCGGCGACGGCCGTCTCTATGCCGCGGCGAAAAAGGCGGATCTGTCGGCGTGGTCGCCGCTGCTGCGGGTCGGCGGCGTGACCATCGCTGCCGGCCGTGGACATGCCGAAGTCTGGGCGACGTTGCGCAAGCGTCAGGTCGCGGCGATCAGCGTCGACGGCGATCTTGCCGGTGTGCGCCTGCTCGGCGCGCCGTTCAACGACGACAGGACGAAGGATGCTGCGGCGGACGGTGCGACGAATGCGAGGTTGCCCGTCGCGACGTTCGCGCGACTGCAGGCGGTCGCGCACTGGTCCGCCGATGCCGAGGGTTGGCGTCTGGACGCACCGAAGATGCAGGTGCATGCCGAGGCCGACAGCGCGCCGCAGAAACTCGATGGGCTGGTGCTCGCTGGCGGCAAACGCTACGGCCTGCGCGCCGAACGTATCGATGCAGGCCCGCTGTTCGCGGTGGTCGCGCTGAGCGATCGGCTCGATCCCGGGCTGCGGCGCTGGTTGAGTGCGGCGAAGCCCGGCGCAGTGCTCGAACGCGTGCGCGTCGGTGGTCTGCGCGGCGGGGCGATGACTGCGCAAGCCACCGTGCGCGGACTGCAGTTCGCTGCCTTGGGCGACTCGCCCGGCATCAGCGGACTCAGCGGCGCGCTGCGCGGCGACAGCGATGCGCTCGCGTTCGACTTCGATCCCGCGTCGAAAATGCGCTTCGACTGGCCGCGCGGCTTCGGCGTGACGCATGTGGTGGGTCTGCGCGGCGAGGCGGTCGGTTGGCGCGAGGGCGGTGGCTGGCGCGTGGAAACGCCCGCATTGCGCATCGACGGCGAGGGCTATGGCGCCGACGTGCGCGGCGGCCTGTGGTTCGAAGGCGACGGTACCGCGCCGAAGATCGACATCGCCGCCGAACTCGACGATGCCGCAGCGCCCGTCGCCAAGAAATTCTGGCCGAAACACGTGATGTCGCGCGGATTGATCGACTGGCTCGATACCGCGCTGATCGCCGGGCAGGTCCGCAACGGACGCGCCTTGATCGTGGGCGATCTCGACGACTGGCCGTTCAAAACCGTCGCTGGGGCGACGCCGAAAGGCGTCTTCGATGCCCGCGCCACGCTCGAGAACATGCGCGTCAAGTTCCATCACGACTGGCCCGCCACATCGGACATGGACGCCGAGATCGCCTTCATCGGCAACGGATTCTCGGTCGGCGGAAAAGCAGTGCTGACCGAGGTCGGTATCCGCGAATTCGATGCGGGCATCGCCGATTTTTCTCAGGGTTCACTCACCATCGGTGCGCATGCCGATGCCGATGCCGCCAAATTGCTCGGCCTGATGCGGCAGAGTCCGTTGCGCAAGGAGCATGGCGACATCCTCACCACATTGGGCGCCAGCGGGCCGGCGACGGTCGACTTCGCGCTCGATCTGCCGCTGCACGCTGGCCCGGCATCGAAGGCGCGGATCGACGGCAATATCGATCTGCGCGGCGTGCGGTTGTCGGAATCGCAGTGGAAACTCGCGTTTTCCGGCGTCAACGGACGTGCGCGATACGATCAGGACGGCTTCAGCGCGAACGGTTTGCGCGCGCAGTACGACCGTCAGGAAGGCCGGCTGTCGCTGCGTGCCGGACCCGGGCATGTGCGCGACAGGCGGCAGGGCTTCGAGGCGGAACTCGAAGCATCGATGACCACCGACGACCTGCTCAACCGCAGCAGCGATCTGGCTTGGCTGAAGCCTTACGTGCGCGGTCGTTCGCGCTGGACCGCCGGGATCGCGATCCCGGCCGGCAGCGGCGCGCGCGCGCTACCGAAGCCTGCCAAGGCAACGGTTGCGGCGCAGGTGACGCATCTGCAGCTGCGCTCCGACCTGGTCGGCACCGCGTTCGATCTGCCTGCGCCGATGGACAAGACCGCCGGCACCACGCTGCCGACCACGATCGACCTGCAACTGCCGCTGGGCAAGGGCGAAGTGGCGATCGCTTTCGGTCAGCGTTTCGCGCTGCGTGCGAAAGAAACCCAGGGGCAGCTCGGCATCCGCGCCGCGTTCGGCACCGATCGCATCGTCGAAGCGCCGCCCGCATCGGGACTGATAGTCGGCGGACGCGCCGCGACGCTGGATGCGATCGGCTGGATCGCACTGACCCGAGGCGATGGCGGCAACCGGCTGGTATTGCGACGCGTCGATGCCAGCGCCGAACGATTGCTGCTGCTCGGCGCGAATTTTCCGGATACGCGGCTGCAGATCGCACCGGCCAGCGGCGGTCTTGCCGTGCAGCTCGACGGCCCCGCGCTCGCGGGAGCGCTGCTGGTGCCGGACGCCGCAGGCGGCACCGTCGCCGGGCGTCTGCAGCGTCTCCATTGGCGAAGCGCGGGCACGTTGTCGCCATCGGCGAACAGCGGCATCGCCGCGAATACTGCCGGCAATACCAATGGTGAGGTCAATCCGGCGAACATCCCGGCGATGAATCTGCGCGTGGACGATCTGCGCATCGTCGATGCGGCGCTCGGCGATACCCAGTTCCGATCGCGCGCCACCGCGAACGGCATGGAAATCCAGCAGTTGCAGACACGCGCGGCAAAACGGCGGATCGATCTGACTGGCGAGTGGAGCGGTCGTGGCGCCGCAGCGCGGACGCGGTTGTCGGCGACCCTCGCCAGCGACGATTTCGGTGCGCTGCTGACCGATCTGGGCATCGGCGGGCGTATCGAGGGCGGCAAAGGCGATGCGCGCTTCGATGCGTCATGGGTCGGCAGTCCGATGGCGTTCCAGATGGCCACGCTCGACGGCACCCTCAAGCTCGACGTGAAGGGCGGCCGCCTGGTCGAAGTCGAACCCGGCGGCACCGGACGCGTGCTGGGGCTGCTCAGCATCGCGCAACTGCCGCGTCGCCTGACCCTGGATTTCCGCGACTTCTTCTCGAAAGGCTTCGCGTTCAACAAGCTGGCCGGCACCGTGCGTTTCGGCGGCGGCAGCGCGCGCAGCGACGATCTGGCGATCGACGGCCCGGCGGCGCGGATCAACATCCGCGGTGCGGCGAATCTGCGCGCGCAGACGTTCGACCAGACCATCGAAGTGCTGCCCAAGGCCGGCAATCTGCTGACCGCTGTCGGCGCGATCGCCGGTGGCCCGGTCGGCGCGGCGGTCGGCGCGGTGGCGAACGCGGTGCTGCAGAAGCCGCTCGGGCAGGCGGCGGCGAAGAACTATCGCGTCACCGGCCCGTGGAAAGATCCGAAGGTCGAGGTGATCGAACGTCCGAACACGTCGGCGCGCGGCACTTCGACCGTGACCGGTGGGCGACCTTGATCACGTCCATGCCCGTCACCATCCCTGACGGGGGGTTGAAGAACCGCCCGTCACTTCCTTTTTGAATCGCAACGGAACCCTCATGCCCCAGATGCTGCAATTGTCCGAATCGCGCCTGCTCGCGCCCGCCGGGCTGGACCATGCCGGTCTCGAACGCGCCTTCGGTCTGCTGCTCGGGCCCGGCATCGACTTCGGCGATCTGTATTTCCAGCATTCCCGGCGCGAAAGCTGGATGATCGAGGACGGCATCGTCAAGGACGGCGTGCATTCGATCGACCAGGGCGTCGGCGTGCGCGCGATTTCCGGAGAAAAGACCGGTTTTGCGTATTCCGACGAAATCCAGTCCGATGCGCTGCTGGTGGCTGCACGCTCCGCGCGCGCCATCGCGCGCGACGGCGAAACGCGCACGCCGTCGGCGCTGGTTGCGACCGGCACGCGGCCGTCGGCAACGCTGTATCCGGCGCTCGATCCGATCGATGCCTACGCCAACGCCGACAAACTCGATGCGATGCGTCGCGTCGATCGCCTGCTGCGCGCCGCGGATCCGCGCGTGCAGCAGGTCGTGGTGTCGCTCAGCGGCGTGGTCGACACGGTCCTGGTCGCGCGCAGCGACGGTGTGGTCGCCGGCGATATCCGTCCACTGGTGCGCATGAATGTGCAGGTGATCGTGGAGCAGAACGGCCGTCGCGAATCGGCCAGCACCGGCTTCGGCGGGCGTTATTCCTACGAAGAACTCTTCGGCGGCGACAAGCCCGAGCGCTTCGCACGCGAAGCGCTGCGCCAGGCGCTGGTGAATCTGGAAGCGATCGATGCGCCCGCCGGCACCATGCCGGTGGTGCTGGGCAGCGGTTGGCCGGGTGTGCTGTTGCACGAAGCGGTCGGCCACGGTCTGGAAGGCGATTTCAACCGCAAGGGCACGTCGACGTACGCCGGTCGCATGGGCCAGCGCGTGGCGTCTCCGGGCGTGACCATCGTCGACGACGGCACGCTTGCGGGCCGGCGCGGTTCGCTCAATATCGACGACGAGGGCACGCCGACGAGCTGCACCACGCTGATCGAGGACGGCATCCTCACCGGTTACATGCAGGACACGCTCAACGCGCGATTGATGGGCATGCCGGTGACCGGCAACGGCCGCCGCGAATCCTTCGCGCATCTGGTGATGCCGCGGATGACCAACACCTACATGCGCGCCGGCCAGGATTCGCCCGAGGACATGATCCGCTCGGTCAAGCGCGGCCTGTACGCGGTGAACTTCGGCGGCGGCCAGGTCGATATCACCAGCGGCAAATACGTGTTCTCGGCCACCGAGGCCTACATGATCGAGGACGGCCGCATCACCGCACCGGTGAAAGGCGCCACGCTGATCGGAAACGGGCCCGAGACCATGCAGCGGGTGAAGATGATCGGCCACGACCTGGCGCTGGACGATGGCGTCGGCGTCTGCGGCAAGGATGGGCAGAGCGTGCCGGTCGGCGTCGGCCAACCGTCGCTGCTGATCGATCAGTTGACGGTGGGCGGGACGAAGACGTGAGGCCGTCTGGAATCGACAGTCGTCTCGTCCTGACTTGTTGTCATCCCGAGCCGAAGGCGAGGGATCTGCTTTTCTTTCAAGCAGGAACAGCAGGTTCCTCACCCCGAAAAAGCCGGGGTTCGGAATGACAGGCATTTTATTCTTCCGCGATGTCCGGCTCGCTGTCGTCGGTGTCCGGCGCTTTCAGCAGTTCCCGCAGCTCGCGGAACAGTTCGCGGAACGCATGCGGCGGTTTGTTGCGCAGTTTTTCCTCGTGCGCATTGCGCGCGAGTTGGCGCAGATGCTGGCGATCGGCGTGCGGATATTCGTCGAGCAGCTCGGTCAGCGCCGCATCGCCGTCGGCCATGAGCCGGTCGCGCCAGGCTTCGGCGCGGTGGAGCATGGCGGTTTCCAGACGTGCCGCTTCGCCGCTGGAATCGAGCGCATCGCGGATCGCCTCCAGGGTTTCGTCGTCTTCCCGGCGCATCTGTTTGGCCAGGAACTGCAGCTGGCGCTTGTGCGCGCCGTGCGACGGGATCCGCCGGGTTTCGTCGATGTGCGGGATCAGGCGCTCGGGCACCGGCAGCCGCGCGATCTGCTGCGCGGTCAGTTCGGAGAGCTGCCGGGCCAGCTCAAGCACTTCCAGAGCCTCGCGCCGCTGTTGGCTGCGGCTCGGGGACAGGAATTCACCGGTTTCAAAATCTTTGCCTCTCATGGCGACAGGATAATGCATTGAACGCGATCGCTTCTTCCTCCGTTGTTCCCGGACACGATGACAGCCAGGCCAGGCTCGATCGCCTGTCCGAACTCGCCCGCGACCTGCTCGCCCGCGCACGCGCCCAAGGCGCGACCCAGGCCGAGGTCAGCTGCGATGAAGACCGGGGCCTCAACGTCAACGTGCGGATGGGCGCGGTCGAGAGCGTGGAGTCCACCCGCGACCGCTCGATCGGCATCACCGTGTACTTCGGCCAGCGCAAGGGCAGCGCCACGACCGCCGATCTGCGCCCAGAAAGTCTCGAAGCCACCGTGGCCCAGGCCTGCGCCATCGCCCGGCATACCGAAGACGATCCAGCCTCGGGCCTTGCCGATGCCGGACTGATGGCGACCGGCCTGCGCGAATTCGACAGTTGGCACCCGTCGGCGCTGGACGCCGACGAAGCGGTGGATATCGCGCTGGCCTGCGAAGCCGCCGGCCGTGAAGCCGATCCGCGGATCGCCAATTCCGACGGCGCCTCGGTCTCCGCCGGAGAGTCGATCGGCGTGTACGCGAATTCGCACGGCTTTCTCGGCCGCGACCGCAACACCCAATACAGCATCAGCTGCGTATTGATCGCTGGCGAAGGCGATGAGATGCAGCGCGACCACTGGTACAGCGTCGGGCTGGCCCGCGAGGATCTGGAGTCGACAGCGGCGATCGGTCGCCGCGCCGCCGAGCGCACGCTGGCGCGGATGGATCCCCGCTCGCTCGCCACCGGCGAGATGCCGGTGCTGTTCCAGGCCGAGGTCGCGCGCTCGCTGGTCGGACACCTCGTCAATGCCGTTTCCGGCAGCGCGCTCTACCGCCGCGCCAGCTTTCTGATCGACAGCGTCGGCACTGCGGTACTGCCCGACTGGTGCGCGATCCGCGAGCGTCCGTTCCTGATGCGTGGCCTGAGATCCAGCGCGTTCGACGCCGAGGGCGTCGCCACGCGGGAAACCGACCTAGTGCGCGACGGCATCCTGCAGCGCTATGTGCTCGGCAGCTATTCCGCGCGCAAACTCGGTCTGCAGACCACCGCAAACGCAGGCGGCGTGTGCAACCTTGATGTCGTGGCCAATACCGGCGGTCTGCAGGATCTGATCCGCGGCATGGGGACCGGGCTGCTGGTGACCGAACTGATGGGGCAGGGCGTGAACGCGATCACCGGCGATTATTCGCGCGGCGCGGCGGGTTTCTACGTCGAGAACGGCGAGATCGCCTATCCGGTGGACGGCATCACCATCGCCGGCAACCTTCGCGAAATGCTCAGGAATATCGAGGCCATCGGCACGGATATCGATCCCCGGTCGCATATCCGGATGGGGTCGGTGTTGCTCGGGCGGATGACCGTCGCCGGCGGATTTTGACGTTTGTGTATGCTAGAGCCTGCCCGCGTCGCGGGCTGAAGCGTCACCGAGCGCAACTCCGAACGTAACTCCGAACGCAATGGGGAACCAGACATGACCGATGGGAACGAATTCACCGCACCGCCGCCGGCACCCTCCGGGGCGCCCTCCGAAGACCAGAAGACGCTTGCGCTGATCACGCATATCTCGGGCATCGTCCTCGGCTTCATCGTCCCGCTGATCATCTGGCTGATCAACAAGGACCAGGCCGACAAGGGATTCATCAACGATCAGGCGAAGGAAGCGCTGAATTTCCAGATCACATTGCTCTTCGTCTATGTGATCGGCATCGTGCTGAGCATCATCCTGATCGGCATGCTGATCAACATGGCCGCCTATGTCGCCTGCGTGGTGCTGAGCATCATTGCCGGCGTGAAGGCGCATCAGGGCGAAGCCTACCGCTATCCGTTCGCGATCCGTCTGATCAAGTAAACGCACCGATCCGACGATCTCCGCAAAGCCCCGGCGCGCCCGTCGCGTCGGGGCTTCTGCTTTCCGGACCATCGGCGTCAACCATCCGTCCTTCCGGGCGTTCCCGGTAAGGTCTTCCGGATACTGGCGCACGACATGACGAATCCAGCGACAACCGCAGCGGTCAACCGTTTCGGTCTGGGTGCGATGCCGGGCGAACTCGCCCAGGCCGGCGATGCGCGCGGCTGGCTGCAGGCGCAGTTGCGGGCGAAGCCCGACCTCGCTGCCTTCGCGAACCTGCCCGACAGTCTCGAAATCATCCAACGCCAGACCGAGTACCGTCAGCAGCGCCGCCGCGCACGCAACGAAGCCGGCAAGGGGCCGGACAAAGCGGCCGACGCCGCGATGGCGCAAGAGATGCCGGCCAACCCTGCCGGCAACGACATCGAACGCACGCCGTTGCAACAGGCGCTGCGCCGCGATGCGATGGCCGATCTCGCGCTGCGCTACCGGATCGCCGCGACCACGACGACGCCGTTCGTCGAACGTCTGGTGCATTTCTGGTCGAATCACTTCGCGATCTCGATCGACAAGAACAGCGCGCGACTGCTCGCCGCGCCGATGGAGCGCGAAGCGATCCGTCCGCATGTCCTGGGGCATTTTTCCGATCTGCTGGCGGCGGTGGAAACCCACCCGGGCATGCTGCTGTACCTCGACAACGCCGCTTCGGTAGGCGACGAATCGATGCTGGCGCAGCGCGCTGAACGTCGCGACGCCAAACGCAAGCTCGGCGTCAACGAGAATCTGGCGCGCGAAATCCTCGAACTGCACACGCTGGGCGTCGATGGCGGCTATGCGCAGCAGGACGTGATCGAGCTGGCGAAAGCGATCACCGGCTGGGGCACGCCGCTGCGCCGCGACCTGCGGAATACGCAAGGATCGGCGTTCGTCTTCCGACCCGGCGCGCACGAACCCGGCGCGCGCAGCGTGCTCGGAAAACGCTATGCGGAAGGCGGCGAAGCGCAGGGTCACGCGATCCTGCGCGATCTTGCCGTGCATCCAGCGACCGCGCGCCATCTCAGTCTGAAACTCGCGCGGCATTTCGTCGCCGATTCTCCGCCGCCGGCGCTGGTCGAACGCATGGCCGCAGCGTTCCTGCGCAGCGGTGGATCGCTGTCGGCGCTGTACCGCGCGATGATCGACGACGATGCGGCGTGGTCGGCCGATGCGCGAAAATTCAAGACGCCTGAAGATTTCGTGGTTTCGGCGATGCGTGCCGGCGGAATGCAGATCGATCGCCGGCCGCTGATCCTGATGCGCCTGTTGCAGCAACTCGGTCAACCGACCTTCACGCCGCGTTCGCCGGCGGGGTTCCCCGACACCGCCGCCGATTGGGCGAGCGGCGACGCATTGCGCAAGCGCGTGCAGGCGTCCGGCGTGCTCGCGGAACAACTCGCGACCACGCACAAACCGGTCGAGCTTGCGGCCGAGGTGCTCGGTGCCGACGTGGTGCAGGGGCCGTTCGCGGAACTGCTGCGTCGCGCCGGTTCGCCGCAGGAAGGGTTCGCGGTGCTGTTTTCCAGTCCAGCTTTCCAGTGGAGAGTGTGATGACGATGCCTTCGATCACCCGTCGCCGATTCCTCGCCGCGCTCGGCGGCACCGCCATGCTCACCCTTTGGCCGGGCATGTCGCCCGCCGCATCAGGCGCACAGACGCGCCTGGTGGTGGTGCTGCTGCGCGGTGCGATGGACGGCCTGCATCTGCTGCCGCCGCGCGATGACGCCGATTATCTGCGCGCGCGCGGCGAACTCGCGGTGCGCGATGCGTTGACCCTGGACGCCAGCTTCGGCCTGCATCCGAAAATGGTCTTCGCGCACCAGTTGTATCGCGAGAAACAACTGCTGCCGCTGGTCGCGGTGGCGCCGCCGTATCAGCGGCGCTCGCATTTCGATGCGCAGGATTGTCTCGAAAACGGCACCGCCGCGCCTGGCGGCGCGCGCGATGGCTGGATCGGCCGCTGCATCCAGAGCATGACGTCGTCCGAGGGCGTCGCCATCGCCCAGGTCATGCCGTTGGCGATGCGCGGTTCCGAGCGCGCCGGGATCTGGTCGCCGCCTCTGCCGCGCGACCTGCCGGATGCGCTGATGCAGCAGTTGCAGCCGCTGTATGCGGCGGATGCGCGACTCGCGCCGGTGTTCGCGGATGCGATGGCGGTGGCTGCGACGGAGATGGGCGATGCGCAGGGCAAGAATGGACGCGGTGCGTTCCGTTTGCCCGACGCGATGGCGGCAGCGGCCAAACGCATGCGCGGCCCCGATGCGGCACGCATCGCGTTCGTCGAGGACAGCGGTTGGGATACGCATCGTGGCCAGCAGCTCGCGCTTGATCGCAAGTTCGCCGAACTCGATGCCGGCCTGCGTGCGATGCACGATGGTCTCGCCGACGAATGGAATCGCACGGTGGTCGTTGTCGTCACGGAATTCGGCCGCACTGTGGCGACCAACGGCAGCGCCGGCACCGATCACGGCGTCGGCGGCGTGTCGTTGCTTGCGGGCGGTGTGGTGCGCGGTGGACGGATCGGGGGCGATTGGCCCGGACTCGCATCCGCTGCGCTGCTTGAAGGCCGCGATCTGCGTCCGACCACCGACATGCGCGCGCTGTTCAAGGGCCTGCTCGCCGGGCATCTGGCGGTGCCGGAATCGGTGCTGGAGACGCGGATCTTCCCCGACAGTCGTGCCGTCCGGCCGCTGGAGGGCCTGCTGCGCGGCTGAGGCTGCCGTCGCGGCGTCCCGCTGCCGCGCGTATGTCTTTGGTTGGCTTGTTTACGCCTGCGGATGCCTCATCTTGTGCTTGCGCCGGACGGTTCCGGACGCGCATTCCAAAGGTCCGCTTTGGGAGGATTTCGCCATGAACGACACCCTGAACACCATCGACACCGTCTCGGACATCGCGTCCAGCGACCGCAACTGGGCGGCAGGTGCGCATCTTGCCGCGCTGGTCGCCGCTTTCGCGACGTCCTGGTTCGCGGGTATCGCCGGTGCGGTCGGCGCGCTGGTGGTGTGGCTGCTGGTGCGCGACCGTTCCAGCTTCGCGGCCACGCACGCGAAGGAAGCGTTGAACTTCAACGTCAGCATGTTCCTGTACGCGGTCGCCAGCATCGTGCTGGTCGTCTTCACGCTCGGCCTGGGCCTGCTGATCGCGGTGCCGCTGTGGATCGCGCTGGCGATCGCGTGGGTCGTGTTCACCATCGTCGCAGCGGTCAAAGCTTATGACGGTGAAATCTACCGGTATCCGTTGACGATCCGCATGTTCTGACGCTGCGGGCAACGCCGCAGGGCGGAGCGATCCGCCTTGCGGCGGCTCTCTTGGGGCAGTTGCCTTGCGGCGCGTGACTCAGTGCCGACGCGCGATGACCTGCCGCGCGAGTGCGTCGAGCAGCGCGGCTGAATCTCCGAACGGCGCCAGCGCTGCGGACATGGTCTCCGCGAGTTCCGAGAGTTTCGCGCGCGAGGCGTCGATGCCCATCAGCGCCGGGAAGGTGGCTTTGTTCTGCGCCAGATCCTTGCCGGCGGTTTTGCCCAGCGTCGCGCTGTCGCTTTCGATGTCGAGCAGATCGTCGCGGATCTGGAACGCCAGGCCCAGCGCTTCGGCGTAGCGGTCGAGCGCGGCGGATGCGGTACTGTCGGCGTAGCCGGCGATCGCGCCCAGGCGCACCGCGCAACGAAGTAGCGCGCCGGTTTTCAGCGCGTGCAGCCGCTGCAGTTCTTCCAGGGAAATATCGCCGCCCCGGCCGGTCGCATCGATATCGAACGCCTGGCCGCCGCACATGCCGGCGGCGCCACTGGCGACGGCGAGTTCGCGCACCATCGCAATGCGCGCGTCGGCCGGCAGCGGTGCGTCGGCGAGTTGCTGGAACGCCAGCGACTGCAGCGCATCGCCAGCGAGGATCGCGGTCGCCTCGTCGAAAGCGACGTGCACGGTGGGCTGGCCGCGACGCAGGGCGTCGTCGTCCATCGCCGGCAGGTCGTCGTGGATCAGCGAATAGGCATGGATCAGTTCGACCGCGCTGGCGGGGGCGTCGAGCGCTGCGACGTCGGCGCCGAGCAGACCGCCGGTGGCGTAGACCAGCAGCGGGCGCATGCGTTTGCCACCGAGCAGTGCGGCGTGGCGCATGGCCGCTTGCAGTCGCGAATCGGGAAGAGCATGGTCGAGCAGTGAACGCTCCAGTGCGACGTCGACGCGCTGTCGCCAGCTTGCGAACGTCGTGCTCATGGAGGCCGTGCCTACGAAGATCGGGGTTCGATCCGCCGAAAGCGGATCAGACATGGTCGTTGGTGGTATCGCCGAAGGGTTCGGCCGTATCGGGCTGTTCCGGGTCGCTGAGCAGGCGCACGCGCAGCTCGGCCTGTTCCAGCGCCTGCTGGCAGCGACGGTAAAGGCCGACGCCGCGCTCGTAGGCGGCAAGGGAGTCTTCCAGACTCATCTGTCCCTGTTCCATCTTCTCGACCAGGTGTTCCAGCGCGTCGAGCGACTGCTCGAAGTTCGCCACTGGCGAGTCGATCGGGGAGGTGTCTGCAGCGGTGTCGGACGCGGACTTTTTGGCCATGGCGCGAGTGTAAGCCTTCGTGGTTTCAGCCGACAGAGGCCAGTGTGCGCATCCATTCCAGCCGCGCGTGCTGCGACCGCATCCAGAGGTCGAATCCGGCCGAACGGATGCGGTCGGCCACGGCCAGCAGGATGCCATCGTCGCCGGTGCTGATCAGTGGCATCCGCGCGCGTTCCCAGGGTGGGATGCCATGTTCCTGCAGGACATGCTTGAGGGCGCGGTGGTGCTGGTCGCGATCCGGCAGCAGGATGCGTTCGCCGCCGCGTCGCGCGTGCACCAGCAGCGGTGTCTGGAAAGCCGGGACGCCGATCAGCTGCAGACGGTCGCCATTCGGCAGTGTCAGCGGCGCGGATCCATCCCATCGACAGGACCAGGTGGTATCGAGTTCGCGTCCGGGCTCGATCGCATGCAGACCATCGCGCCAGCGCCGGATTTCAACGCCATGCCAAGCGAAACTCGGCATCCGGTCGCGGGCAGAGTGGTCTGCTTCAATGCCGAGCAGATCGGCCTCGATCCGTACGAGGCCTTTCGCAGGCAGAGGCGGCCAGTCGAGGCTTGCGACCCAGTGGCGCAGCACCCGGGCGCGTCGCGCGGCGGGCAAATCCAGCAGGGCAGGTACCGACAAGGCTTCGCCATCCCCGTCGCGAACTGCCGAGAGCATCCGGGCATCCTGTTCGCTCAACAGCGTACTGCTCTGCGCAGCCAGCATCGCGGCGCGCCCGAACGCGGCATCCGCATTCGGCCAGCGTTCGCGCAACAGCGGAAGCACGCGGTGGCGCAGAAAATTGCGATCGAGCGCAGTGTCGGCGTTGCTGGGATCCTCGATCCAGACCAGCGACTGCGCCCGTGCATGGGCCAGCAATGCAGCACGCGGCGTATCGAGCAGTGGCCGCCACATCCAGCCGGTGGCGAACGGTCGCCACGGAAGCATCGATGCCAGACCGTCCGGACCTGAGGCGCGCAGGGCGCGCAGCAGGAAGGTTTCGGCCTGATCGTCGCGATGCTGCGCCAGCGCGATCGTCTCTCCCGAACGCATAGTGCGTGCGAACACGTCGCGTCGCGCATGCCGCGCCGCTGCTTCCGGGCCCATGCCGCTGTCGCGCTCGACTGCGATCCGCACGATGTCGCAATCGATACCCAGTCCGGCGCAGACTCGAAGGCAATGCACGGCCCAGAGATCGGCGTCGGGCTGCAAGCCGTGGTGGACATGGAGCGCGCGCAGGCCGCGCGCACGGATCGCGGCGTCGTTCGCCAGCAGATGCAGTAGCACGGTCGAATCCATGCCGCCGCTGTAGGCGACCAGCACGGCCGACGACGTGTCCGGAGCAATCAGGCGGATAGGCGGCGCGGCAGGCATGCCGTCATGCTAACGGCTGGCGCTGCGGATGAGCGGTGATCGTCTGTCTGGTCGAAACCCGATTCACTTGGCTTCGCGGGTCGCGATATCGATCCATTCGCGCTGTTCCCGCTGGTAGTACTTCGGCGCGACCCGCGACCGCTTCAATACCGCATTGAAGACCTCGGAGGCCTGCGCACCCCGGCCTTCACGCTTGAGCAGCAGGCCGAAGCGCACGCGGGCTTCCTCGCCCGGAAAGCCCTCCACCAGCGCCTCGTATTCGTGGATCGCCCCCGGGATATCGCCCAATGCCTCCAGACAGCGCGCATAGAGCAGATGGCCGTCGTCGGACCGGAAATCCGGGTTGGCGGCGATCAGATCGTCCAGGGTTTGTCGCGCATCGGTGTTGAGATTGAGGGCGAACTGGGAGCGGGCCAGACCGAGCATCAATTCGGGATCGGTCGCGTACAGGCCACGCAGACCGGATCGATACAACTCCGCTGCCTGCTGGTAGTCGCCGCTGTTGAAGCTTTCCTGGGCCAGTCGACGGCGGTTGTCGAGCGTGTCGGCCACGTCGAGCTGGCGCGTGGCTTCGCGCTTGCGGCGCTCGGGGTCGATCCGGTCCTGTGCGCCGCGCAGCGCGCGCCGGGCTGTCCGGTTCTGCCCCAGACCCGGCAGAACCTCGGCGATCAGATAGGCGGCGATGGCGATGTAGGAGCCGATGAACAGCAGGAAGATCCAGTACATCGGTCGGCCGGTGCGCACCACATGCACCGCGCACCCGATCTGCAGGATCGCGGACAGAATCAACAACGGATGCATCGGCTTCCCCGGCCAGCGTGGCGTACGCACGCAATCGGCGCAGTGTAGTGAGGCCGATCCGGGCGCTCAACCCGGTGCTCAACCCGGGTGGTCAGCCTGCTATGGTTCGCGCGCAGGCGCATTGCGCGCGCCCGGAGCCGATGATGCACAACGCCCCGACCATTGCTCTGCCGCCGATGCCATCGATGACCGACGAGGAACGTGTCGCCGCCGCGAAGGCGTTCGCCGATGATCTGGCCCGCCGCCGCACCGTCCGCGATTACGCGCCGACGCCGGTGCCACGGGCGGTCATCGAACAGTGCCTGCGGGCCGCAGGCACCGCCCCCAGCGGCGCCAACCAGCAGCCGTGGCGCTTCGTCGCCGTCCAGGACGCTGCCATCAAACACCGCATCCGCGAAGCCGCCGAGGCCGAAGAGCGGGCGTTCTACGAGCATCGCGCGCCAGCAGAATGGCTGGGCGCGCTCGCGCCGTTGGGTACGGACGCCGACAAACCCTTCCTCGAAACCGCGCCGTGGCTGATCGGGATCTTCTATGAGCGTTTCGGCATTGATGCAGAAGGCGGCAAGGTCAAGCGCTATTACCCGCACGAATCGGTGGGGATCGCTACGGGCATATTGATCGCTGCACTGCATCGCGCCGGCTTGGCGACGTTGACCCATACCCCCAGTCCGATGGGGTTCCTCAACGATATTCTCGGTCGACCGAAGAACGAAATGGCCTATCTGCTGCTGGTCGTCGGTCACCCCGCCGCCGACTGCCGGGTACCGGATATCCGGCGTCTTGCGCTCGACGACTACGCGGGTTTCCTGTGATGTCCGTGCAATCCGTCGATTGGACCTTCGAGACCGAGCGAGTCTGCGGGCGACTGGTGGCCGAAGGCGACATCGATCTGTATGTGGGTCTGTATGCCGACGCTTCGGTGATGCGTCACATCGCCGATGCCTTGAGTGTGGATGCGGCCTCAGCCATGTTCGCCAAGGCGCTGAGGCACAACGCCAATCCGGCGGCGCGGGCGCGCTACTGGCATTTGTCGCATCAGCGTACTGCGCAGCCACTCGGGATCGCGGCGATCGTGCGCGATGCGACGATATCCAGCCGCGGCGAACTGGGATTGATGTTGCTGCCGCATGCGCAGCACAGCGGTGCCGGGATACAGGCGCTGGGGTGTGTGGTCGATGGTGCGTTGTCGCAGCGCTGGCGATTGGGCATCGACGAAGTCACGGGCAGGCATGCCGAGGACAATGTCGGTGCTGGACGGCTGGTCGAATACCTGGGATTCGAGCCGTTCGAGACTGGTACGCCCGGCAGTATCGGCTGGCGACTGACTCGGGATGCTTGGCACGCGCGGCTTGCCCTGCGCGCAACGAACCCACACCATCGATGACGACGTCAGTTTCTGGAAGCACAATGGGAATCACGAAAGGCAGCTATGTTGCGGTCGGTCTGGGCATGATGCTCGGCGCCCATATCAGCCCACGCTCGCGCAGCGAGATCGAACATGCCGATGTCGTGTTCGGCCTGGTTTCCGATGCCATCGTCGAGCTGTGGCTGCAGGAGATGCGCCCGGACATGCGCAGCCTGCAGCCGTACTACGCCGAGGGAAAGCGTCGTACCCGGAGCTATCGCGAGATGATCGAAGCGATGCTCGCCGAAGTGCGGTCCGGCCACCGGGTTTGCGGGGTGTTCTACGGCCACCCCGGCGTATTCGCCCAGGTGCCGCATCACGCCATCGCGCAGGCGCGCGCCGAGGGCTTTTCCGCAGAAATGCATGCCGGCATTTCTGCGGAGGACTGCCTGTATGCCGATCTCGGTATCGATCCCGGCACCTACGGCTGCCAGCATTACGAAGCCAGCCAATTGCTGTTCTATCAGCGCCGCCTGGATCCCTCCGCCTATCTGGTGCTGTGGCAGATAGGCGTGGTCGGCGATCGCACGGTGTCCCGGTTCTGGACCGGGGCCGCGTATCGCCAATTGTTGCTGGAACTCCTGGCGGACGAGGGGTACCTGCCCGGACATGAAGTCATCGTCTACGAGGCCGCCACCCTGCCGATCTCCACCCCGCGGATGGAGCGGTTGCCGCTTTCGGCCCTCCTGGACGCGAAACTCAGCCCCCAGAGCACCCTTGTGGTGCCTCCGGCCCGACCAATGGTCAAAAACGAGGCCATGCTGGCCAGGATCGCCGCGATCGACGCGGCATCCTATTGAACTTGTTGATATTTTTGATCGACTGACTTAGCCTGCAAGCTGATGTCAATGGACTAGCGTCGGGTTGGGCTTGGGGATAAGCCCGGAAACCGGGGCCGCATTCAATACGGACCTGTATGAACGTTCAGGGTAATGGCCACAAAACCGCCTGAACCACGTTTACTCATAGATAATAGGGGGAGTTGTAATGTCGAATGTGATTCGATTTCTTGAATCGATGGGGGCCAACGCTACTGCAGCCAGGATGTCGATCGCCGACTATGATGCGGCTGTCAGATATCTTGACCTGGGCCCGGAGCAACAGACCGCTTTGATAAACCGCGATGCTGGTGGATTTTGTGAATCGATGAGCGTGGGCGCGACGATGTACTGTCTGGTGGTGGCACCCGAAGAACAGGAAGAAAGGGCTCCAGGAGAGGAACCGAACAGTGATGAAGTTCCAGGCGATGAAGGGCTTTCGCAGTCCGAATAGAATTGGCGGTTGGCGTTTGGGGCCCTGGTACCGGGCCTCTACGCTGATCATTCTGATGGCGGCAGCCTCGTATGCTGCCGCATCGGATTCTGTCGAGGTCGACAGGCTATTGGCACAGGCGGATGCTGTCCGCACTTCCGATACGACGAAGTTCATTCAGCTTCTCGGCAAGCTGGATGGTCTTAAGGTAACTGCGTCGTCCCATCAGAAGTTGAAGATCGATTATCTGCGAGCGTACGAGACGGCGCTGTACAAAGACGACTTCGCCTCAGGCATAGCTCAAGCGAAGGCGGTCTATGAGAAAACCGCTGATCCCGACCTCAAGTTTCGCGCGGGTAATCTGGTCGCGAATCTTTCCGCGATCAAACGTGATTTCTCGACAGGGTTGCATTATCTCGAGTCGACGCTCTTGTTTCGTTCCAAAGTCAAAGACAAGAACGCCCGGTACGATGCCACTACAACGGCGGCAATTTTCTACAATGAGATGGGGCAGCCGAAGCGCGCCTTGAGATTCGCGAACGAAGTTCTTCAGGCCGGCGCCAGCGCACGATTGAAATGCTTCGCATCGAGCGCTCGACTCAAAGCCGAGTACGACCTCAAGATGGTCACGCAGAGTGACCGTCATTATGAGCAGGGCATCGATATCTGTCTCAAATCCAAGGAGACGATGGCGACAGTTCTGTTGCATGCAGTACAGGCGCGCAAATGGGCCGACGAGGGGAGGCGCGATGACGCAGTCGATCTGTTGACAGGGGCGCTGCCACAGGTTTCTGCGACTAAGTATCCACGCCTCGTCGCCGAAATCAGATCGGTTCTCTCGCAGCTGAAGCTGGCCAAAGGCGATATCGTCGGAGCGGAAGCGCATGCGCGGGCCACGGTCGAACTCGGAGATGCCATCGCATCGACGCAGGCGCTGGTCACGGCATACGACACGCTCTATCAGATCGCCGAACAACGTGGACAATCGGCCGAGGCGCTCGATTTGTACAAACAGTACGCGAAAGCCGAGAAGGCTTATCTGGGCGATATCAAGGCCCGTGAAATTGCGAATGAGATATTCCGCGAGCAGACGGAACAACAGGAGCAACAACTCGCGCTTGCGCGCGAGGGCAAGCAAAAAGCGAACCTTGCGATGGTGTTCCTGATGCTGTTGCTGGTCGGCATCATTTTCTGGCTCATCCAGATCAAGCGTCACCAGGGTCAACTCCAGCGGTTGGCGCAGACCGACACGCTGACGGGCCTTGGCAATCGCCATTTCTTCACCCAGAAGTCCGAACGAGCATTGATCGACGCCGCACGCGCAGGTCAGCCTGCGTCCCTGGTCATGTTCGATCTCGACCATTTCAAGGCGATCAACGACACCTACGGCCATGGCGCTGGCGACTGGGTGCTGAAACAGGTCGGCAAGACCTGTTCCTCGCACTGTCGCAAGGTCGATTACCTCGGTCGAATCGGTGGCGAAGAATTCGCGGTGCTGCTGCACGGCCTCGACCTGTCCGCAGCGGCGCGTCTCGCCGAAGACTGCCGCTCGCAGCTCGCCCAGATCGATACCCGGGAATGCGGGTACTCGTTCGTGGTGACGGCGAGCTTCGGTGTCAGTTCGACCGCGCAGTCGGGCTACGACCTGTCGCGGCTGCTCTCGCATGCCGACCAGATGCTGTATCGCGCGAAGAACGAAGGCCGCAATCGCGTCTGCGCCTACACCGCCGAGACTGCTGCTGATCACAAATCGCCCAAGCGTACGCCGACGCTGAGCGTTGTCGGCGGTTGAGGCGGTCCATCACCAGCCGGATGCGATGACGCCGGAGGCAGGCTCCTCCGTTGCAGGGCCTGCGTTGTATGGTCCGTTGACTCTACCTGCCGATCAGTGGCGATCGTTGCGCGAAGCTTACGCCGCGCCACCGCGCGCATATCACCACTTCGGGCATGTGCAGGACGTACTCGTGCACTACCGGTCGGTCGATGCTGGCCCTGGTTGGCATCGACCGGAAGAAGTCTGGCTGGCGGTCCTGTACCACGATGCCGTGTATGTGCCCGGTCGCAGCGACAACGAGGCAGCATCCGCGCGCCTCGCCATCGAGCACATCCAACGCTGGCAGTCGCAGGCGGCGATCGATTCGCAGTCTGTCGCCGACCTCATTCTTCTGACCGCACGCCATGGCAGCCTGCGTCTGGTGGATGCCGGCACAGGCGAAGCGGGTGAAGACGCGCGCCGTTTTCTGGACTGCGACATGGCGATCCTCGGCGCGCCGTCGGAGACATTCGCCGCGTACGACCGGGCGATCGCCGAAGAATACAGCGCCGTGCCGCGCTGGCTGTATCGCATGAAACGCCGGCAGTTCTTCAGGAAACTGCTCGCCTCCGAGAGGATTTTCCTGAGCGATTTTTTTCGCGATCGCTTCGAGACGCGGGCGCGGGACAACCTTCAGGCGGCGCTCAAGGCTTAGAATCTCCGCATGAATACCGATGCCGCGACCGGGCTCGCCACGGTCAATCCCGCCATGATCAAGCCTGCCATGATCAAGCCTGCCATGATCAAGAACATAGCCGCATACCATTTCGTTACGGTGAATGACCCCGATGCGCTTGCGGCCCGGTTGCGCGCGCGCGCCGAGTCCGGCGGACTCGGCGGCACCATCCTGGTGGCCCCGGAGGGCATCAATCTGTTCCTGGCGGGAGAAACGGCAGCCATCGGCGACTTTGTCGACACGCTTCGCGACGATGCGCGATTCGCGGAGATGGTGGTCAAGGCCAGCGTTTCGACGGATGTCCCGTTCTCGCGTTTGAAGGTGAAGGTCAAACCGGAGATCATCAGCTTCCGTCAGTCCGATGCCGCGCCCGAAGGCGGGCGGGCGCCGACGGTTTCGCCCACGACATTGGCGCGCTGGATCGGGCAGGGCGCGGACGACAACGGTCGCCGGTTGATCCTGCTCGACACCCGCAACCGGGAAGAGGTCGAGTACGGCACGTTCGCCGATGCGATGGTGCTGCCGATCGACAATTTCACCGAATTGCCCGAGGCGGTGCTGGCGCGGCGCGAAGCGCTTGCCGATGCCACTGTCGTCAGCTTCTGCACCGGCGGTATCCGATGCGAGAAGGCGGCGCTGTGGATGCATGCGCAGGGCATGGACAATGTCCTCCAGCTCGACGGCGGCATCCTCGGCTATTTCGAATCGGTCGGTGGGCAGGGCTACGAAGGCGCCTGCTTCGTGTTCGACGACCGGGTCGCGCTGGATGCTTCGTTGACTCCCATTCCCGGCCCGAAGGGATCAGAATCCGTCCATTCACTGGAAAGAGATCGCGACCATGGCTGATATGGGCTGGATCGGGCTGGTATTGGCCATCGTCGGGGCGTACTTCGCCATCAAGGTGGTGAAGTTCGTCTTCAAATTGTTCTGGTGGATTGCGGTGTTGTTCGGCGCTTACTGGTTTCTGGCGCCGACGCTGGGGTTGCCGCGCCCGTTCTGACCGTATCCAGTCGTTTGCGGAGGATTGCAATGACATCGCACGACGCGCCATCGCACGACCCTCGCGTTGACGCCTACATCGCGCGCTCGGCCGACTTCGCCAAACCGATCCTCGAATACGTGCGTGCGCAGGTGCACGAGGCGTGCCCCAGTGTTGAAGAGACGATCAAATGGGGCATGCCCACCTTCATGCATGCCGGCGGCATTCTCTGCGGTATGGCCGCGTTCAAACGGCATGCGTCGTTCGGATTCTGGAAACATGCGCTCGTGGTCGGCGATGGTTCTCCTGCCGAGGGCATGGGGAGCTTCGGGAAACTCTCGTCGGTCGCTGACCTCCCGGTGAAGCGGCAATTCCTGGCTTATCTCAAGAAAGCAGCGCGCCTGAACGAGCAGGGCGTCAGGACACCGGCTGCGCGCAAGGCCGCAACGCCCAAGCCGCTGCCGGAGATTCCCGCCGATTTCGCAGCCGCACTGCGCGCCGATGCCGCTGCCAAGACTGCGTTCGAGGAGTTTGCTCCGAGCCATCGTCGCGAATATCTCGAATGGATTCTCGACGCCAAGCGCGAGGAGACGCGTGCGCGTCGGATCGCGCAGGCGGTGGAATGGCTTGCGGAGGGCAAATCCCGCAACAGGAAGTACGAAAACTGCTGAAGCGATTTCAGCGCGGCGTTTCGTCCGTCCGCATCACCGGATACAGCCCGAACCGTTCGTCCCATGCGCTGTGCAGGCGATAGAAGAATTCCAGCCGCGCCTGCGGGTCGGCGGCGAATTTCGGGTCTTCCTTGATCCTGCGCTCGAAGCGCTCGCGCAACGATGGGTCGCGCGCGAGCATCTCGCGAGCCACGTCCTCGGCGACGTAATCCTCCATGTATTCCTTCTGCTCGAAAGCATTGTTGAACAGCCCCCAGGCGAGCAGTGAATCCGGCGCCAGTGGTTCGAGCAGTGACATCGCCAGCCGCGCCCTGGGTTGCGCGATCGGCACGAACAGCGCGCCTGCGTCGATGTCATGGGTCTCGGCTTTCCATTCGCCATCCACCGTGAGTCGTTGATGGCTTTCGGAAGAGGCGGCGGCGAACGTCGGCGTGTCGTCGCGGAAGACTTCGACGTGCTGGTCCGGAAGCGCGCGATCCAAAAGGTCGTAAACGATACCGTGCGTCCGCAGTTTGGCCGCGACCGCATCGGCATAGGCGGCGGGAACGAAATAACCGCCTTTCGGCGCAGCGACAGCGAGACCGGGCACGATCTCGTCGCGCAGCGGCAGTTTCCAGATCCGGGGCGTCCTGTCGTCGTAGCGTGTCATCAACGCGCCGGACACCTCCGACGGCGTACGCGTATAGGCATAGCCGCGGAAATCGATGGTGCGGACCTTGTCGCTGGCGGTCCAGCTCAATGGAACCGACGTGCCGCCGAGCCCCGTTGCGCGCGCGTCCGCTTCCAGCGCGATCCGGCGCCAGTCCGCGCCGTACTTCGCGACGATTTCCATCAATGCGATCACGCTGTTGCGAGTGGTCCGGATCCGGGTCGGATAGTCCTTCCACGAATGGGTTTCGACCAGCATCGCGATGCGATTGCGCAGATGGAAATAGCCGGTCGAGAAGCGCGGGGGCGCGACGCCATCGACGAAGCCCGATGCCGGGTTGTCGTTTTCGACGAAGGAGGGATAGAACGCCACAGGCAGTGAACCCTGTCTGCGCAGTGCCGCCAACGTGCCTTCCCGCAGTGCGAGGCCAGCGGCGCGCAGCGCCTCGTCGCCGGCATGCAGCGGTTCCACCTGGATCGATACGTCGTGCTCGAATTTCGCGCCGTCGGTGACGTGGAGGTCGATCGTGGCGATCGGATCCCAGACATTCGTCAACGCCAGCATCGCCTGCATTTCCGACGTATCGGCCTTGGCGTAATCGCGATTGAGATTGTAGTTCTGCGCGGTGACGCGCCAGCCCATTTCGGCCGGACCGTTCTGGTTCGGGCGGTTCCATGCGCCGAAGCGTTCGTGGCCGTCGATATTGAACACCGGTACGAAGATCAGCACGACCCTGTCGAGCGCGCCGCGCGCGGCCTGTCCGTCCAGCATCTGCCGCAGTGCAAGGAATCCGGCGTCCTTGCCGTCGATTTCGCCCGCGTGGATCCCGCCCTGGACCAGCAGCACCGGAAGGCCCGCCATCCGCGCGGCCTCGGCGGTCAGCGCGCCGCGGTTGTTCGCGATCAGCGCCTTCATCGGTCGACCTTCGGGCGTGGTGCCGAAATCGACGCAGCGCACCCGGTCAGGATAGCGCTGCGCAAAAGCGCCGCACAGGGCGATCACTTCGTCATACCGGCCGGTGCGCGCATAGCCGCTGCGCTCGGCTTCGGTGGTGAGCATGGGCGAGGCCTGGGCGGTGACAGCTGCGGTAAGCATCAGCAGAGGCAACACGATCGACAGGGCAGGGCGCATGGCAAGGGCTCGAAGACGATCGGGCATTGTGCCGCGATCGGCTGTGTCGTGGGCATGTCGTTGGTCATGCGCGATCGCCTTGGATGGCATGCGAAGATTGGCGCTTCGATACGGGAGTGACCATGAGCGCGCCGCACTACACCCTTTATTACTCGCCGGGATCGGCCAGTCTGGTCGTTCACTGGATGCTGATCGAGCTGGATGCGCCGCATGCGCTGGCGCTTGTCGATACCGCCGCCGGCGCGCAGAAGCGCCCGGAATACCTGGCGCTGAACCCGAACGGCGTGGTGCCGACGCTGGTCATCGACGGAGCGCCGCACTATGAAGCCGCTGCGCTGCTGATGCATCTGGCGGATGCGTTCCCCGCCTCGGCGCTCGCTCCGGGTTTGTCGGAGCCGCAACGCGTCGATTACACCCAGTGGATGTTCAATCTCGCGAATATGGTGCAGCCGTTGTTCCGGCAATGGTGGTATCCGCACGAACCTGCGGGCGAGGCCCACGCTGAAACCGTGCGCGATTCGGTGCGGCCACGGATCGAGGCGCAGTGGCAGCGCATTGACCGGCATCTCGCCGAACACGGACCGCATCTGCTGGGCGACCGCCTGAGCGCTGCCGATTTTTATCTGGTGATGCTGATGCGCTGGTCGCGGAACATGCCGAAACAGGCGATCGAATGGCCGCATCTGGCAGCGCTGGCATCGCGTCTAAAGGCGCGACCGTCGTTCGCGATGCTGTACCAGCGCGAAGGCTTGACCGAATGGGCATGATCGCCGTCGTCGCGTCTGGACAAGTTGCCAAAGAGAGGCGTGCGTCCCACCCGCATCCCTTTTACACTCCGACGACGTTTGCTGCCGGCCCCGATTCTCCGACGAGACGCTGACCCATGACGAACGCCACACAAGCCACCACGCCCGTCGACGGCGCGAAACTGCCCCGCCAGATTCCCTACATCATCGGCAACGAAGCCTGCGAGCGCTTCAGTTTCTACGGGATGCGCAACATCCTGGTGCAGTTCCTGGTCAGCAGCGTGATCCTGGCCTACCTGCCCGAGGCCGAGCGCGAGGGCATGGCGAAGGAAATCTTCCACAGCTTCGTGATCGGCGTGTATTTCTTTCCGCTGCTCGGCGGCTGGCTGTCGGATCGCTTCTTCGGCAAATACAACACCATTTTCTGGTTCTCGCTGCTGTACTGCGCCGGCCAGTTCTGTCTGGCGCTGTTCGACGGCAACCGCGCCGGTTTCTATGCGGGTCTGTTCCTGATCGCGCTGGGTTCCGGCGGCATCAAACCGCTGGTGTCGTCCTTCGTCGGCGATCAGTTCACGCAGGCCAATAAACATCTGGCGAAGATCGTCTACGACGCCTTCTACTGGACGATCAATTTCGGTTCGTTCTTCGCGTCGCTGCTGATGCCGATCCTGCTGCGCGAACATGGCTCCGCCATCGCGTTCGGCGTTCCCGGCGTGCTGATGCTGATCGCGACCCTGATCTTCTGGATGGGGCGGAAAAAATACGCGCACGTGCCGCCCGCACAGCACGATCCCGACAGTTTCATGACTGTGGTGATGACGGCCCTGCGCGGCGGCGGCAGCGGTCGGAAAGGGGCCGGCAGCGCCTACGCCCTGCTGGGTGTGCTGCTCGCGGTCGGCCTGCTGCTGGGATGGGCGGTGTCGCCAGCGTGGTGGCCGGATGGGCTCCATTTCGTGTCCGTTTTCTGTCTCGCGCTGGGCGCGATCCTGCTGTTCGGCGGCGTCGGAACAGCGATGCAGCTCGAACGCGCGCGCGGCGCGCATCCGGACGAGGCCATCGACGGTGTGCGCGCGGTGCTGCGGATTCTGGTCATTTTCGCGATCGTCAGCCCCTTCTGGTCATTGTTCGACCAGAAGGCATCGACTTGGGTGCTGCAGGGCAAGGACATGATCGTCCCGCACGCGGCATGGTGGTGGCCCAGCTTTCTGGTGAAGGAAGCCGGCCAGATGCAGGCGCTGAATCCGCTGCTGGTGATGGCGCTGATTCCGTTCAACAATCTTGTGTTGTATCCGCTGCTGACGAAGTCGGGCTTCAAAGTCACCGCGCTGCGCCGGATGGGTTTCGGGATCGCTTTCTCGGGTCTTGCGTGGGTATTCGCCGGCATGATCCAACTGTGGATCGATGGTGGGGATCCAGTGTCGTTGGCGTGGCAGATCCTGCCGTACGCGTTGTTGACCTTCGGCGAGGTACTGGTGTCGGCCACCGGTCTTGAGTTCGCTTACAGCCAGTCCCCGCCGAAGATGAAGGGCGTGATCATGAGTTTCTGGATGCTGTCGGTCACGTTCGGAAACGTGTGGGTGCTGCTGACCAATGCCGCCGTGCGCAACGAAACCGCGATGGCGCGGATCGCGAGCACCGGGTTGAGCGAAAATGCGTTCCTGATGTTCTTCTTCGCTGGATTCGCGTTCGTTGCGGCGTTGATCTTCGCGGTCTATGCCAAGCGATATCCGCTGCAGGATCATTATCGTGCTGCTTGAGTTCTGTGCGATGTTCGAGCGCTGCGCATCATCTGATCGGGAGCAGGCATGAACAGCTACATCACATTGGCGCTGATCGCGGTGACCGTGCTGGTGTCCTGGCAGGCGTGGGAGCGGCCGCGTCTGCTTGAGCGGCTGATTCTCTGGCCGCCGGCGATCGATCGTCAGCAGCAGTACGACCGGTTGTTGACCCACGGTTTCATCCACGCGGACGGGATGCATCTGATCTTCAACATGCTCACGCTGTATTCGTTCGGGCAGGCGATGGAGGGCTATTTCAGCGCACGGATCACGCCGATCGGCTATCTGCTGTTCTATCTGTCGGCGGTGGTGGTCGCGATCCTGCCGACCTTCATGAAGCACAGGCACGATACGAGCTATCGCAGCCTTGGCGCGTCGGGCGCGGTCTCCGCAGTTCTGTTCGCTTCGATCCTGCTCGACCCGTGGAACGGGCTCTACATGTTCTTTATCCCGATTCCGATCCCGGCTTTCGTCTTCGCCGGCCTGTACATCTGGTACAGCATGTGGATGGACAAGCGCGGTGGCGACAATATCAACCACAGTGCGCATCTGTGGGGCGCACTGTACGGAATCATGTTCACGCTGCTGCTGCAACCGGAGCTGGCCAGCCAGTTCCTGCTTCGCCTGGCCAGCCCCGCTTTCGGCGGGGGCTGACCGGACGGTATCGCATCAAGCGGCGTAGGCGGTGCGGGTGAACTCGCCGCCGTAAGTCTGCTGCAAGCGCTTCTGGATCACGTAATCCAGCAGTTGGAACTCGCGGGTGGCGGTGTCGCCTTGACGGGCGAGGTCGTACAGCCGTTCGACGACGGTGTCATCGCTGACGTTGGCGGCGGGAGGATCGAGTTGCATGTGGACTCCTCAAGCAAAGGTGTCGGTATCGGTGGGGCGGGGAACGCTGCACGGGTGTTTCGAGTAATGTCAAAGCACGAACTGTGCCAGCTGTTTCGGTGCCTTCGCGACCGCTCGAATCTGCCGCAATGGGTCAGCTTTCAACCGGTTGCTGGCCGGCGATGACCCGGTTGGGCGCTTCCGGCGCAAACCGGCTGGCAGGGATGCCGAAAGCCTGCAATCTTTGCGGATATGCCGCATAAGCAGGCGGGCAATGCCCGGCGCTGGCGCCGACGGACGCCTGTCGGTCTGCCCCACGCAAGAAACTTCGCCGCCCCACTTCCCAAATCGGCGGTGATGTGGTGTATGGTGGGCGCACTGTTCCAAGCGGGATCACGGTACATCGTGGCCCGATGCGGTAGATCCAAGGTTGCAAGCCGGCAGCGGCCCGTCCCAAAACCCTCTCCGGAGGGCGTTCAAGGCGGGGTTACACTCGGTCAAGCCCAGACGATCCGCTCATCGTTCGCGTTACCCCTGGCTAGACAGTCGCGGCGCCGCAAGGCTTCGTGTATCGACCAACTGTTTATGTTTATGAGGAGTAACACACCATGTCCGATCGTCAGAGTGGCACCGTCAAGTGGTTCAACGATGCCAAGGGCTATGGCTTTATCACCCCGGAAAGTGGGCAGGATCTGTTTGTCCACTTCCGTTCGATCCAGGGCAACGGCTTCAAGTCGCTGAAGGAAGGCCAGAAGGTCACCTTCAAGGTTGTGCAGGGCCAGAAAGGCCTGCAGGCCGACGAAGTCCAGGCGCTCTGATACCGCACATACGCAACACGGCCCCGGGCGCGTCCGCGCTCGGGGCTTTCTTATTGGTTCACCGGATATGGTTCCGGCCTCGACAGGCCCCTGTATCCATCGCCAGTTCAATTCTCCAGGAGTAACGCAACATGTCAGATCGTCAGAGCGGCACCGTCAAGTGGTTCAACGATGCCAAGGGCTTCGGCTTCATCACCCCGGAAAGCGGCCAGGACCTCTTCGTCCACTTCCGCTCGATCCAGGGCACCGGCTTCAAGTCGCTGCAGGAAGGCCAGAAGGTCACCTTCAAGGTCGTGCAGGGCCAGAAAGGCCTGCAGGCTGATGAGGTCCAGGCGGTCTAATCCCCCGCTTGTAGAACGAAGGCCCCGGGCGTTCGCGCTCGGGGCTTTTTATTGCCTGCAATCAATGCCCCGGGTCGCTCATGGCCGGGCATTGCGCAGATTCGCGCCCCCGATCTTCGGCCTGCCGGCTTCATCCGGTATTCTGGTCGCCCCTGTATCGCCACGGTAGGCATGTCTTCCCCATGAGTCTCATCATGTCCAAAGCGATCCGATTCCCGCTCGCTGCCGCACTGGGCGCCGCACTTCTGCTGACCGCCTGTGACAAGAAAAAAGAGGCCGTGTCCGGCACGCCGGCATCGGCCGATGCGCCCGTCTCCGCCCAGGCGCAACCTGCGCCGGTCGAGCTGAAGGACGTCATCGAAAACGACGCCCGCTACATCATCGGCATCAGCTACCCCAAACCGGCCGCGAAGTATCCCGGCCTTGCGCAGGCGTTACGCAGCTATGCCGACAGCGCGCGCGCGGAGCTCTTGAAGGCGGTGGCCGCCGGCGATGCCGCCAAACAGACCGGCCCTTACGATCTCACCCTGAATTTCACGCTCGTCGCGGAGACGCCCGACGTCGTAGCGGTGGCTGCCGACGGCAGCAGTTTCACCGGTGGAGCCCATGGCACGCCGTTGGTCGCGCGCTTCGTGTGGTTGCCGCAACAGAACGTGTTGTTGACTTCCGATGGCCTGTTCGCCGACCCGCGCAGTTGGGGCGTCATTTCCGATTACACGCGCGAACAGCTCCATGCTGCGCTGTCGCAGCGCGTGGATGCCGACGAACTGCCGCCGGAAGAGCGCGCCGACGTCATGCGCTCGGTCGGCAAGATGATCGATGCTGGCACCGAACCGGACGCGGCTTCGTTCGCTGCTTTCGAGCCGGTGCTCGCGCCCGAGGGCGACAAGCTGATGGGGCTGCGCTTCGTGTTTCCGCCGTACCAGGTCGGCCCTTACGTGGACGGCGTGCGCACGGTCGAAGTGCCGACCTCGGTGCTGATGCCGCATCTGGCTCCGGGGTATCGCGGCATGTTCGTGGTGGTGAAGCCGGCTGCGGTAGCCGAAGCGGCTCCGGCACCTGCAGCGCCGCCGACGCAATAGGGATTCCGCCGCAGCTCAGCCGGTCGCGAACACGGCGGCGAGTACCGCGCCGCAGTCGCCTTGCAGTTTCAGATCGACCAGGTCGTCCGCGCGGGTCTGTCCGCGATTGAGGATCGCGACGGATGCGCCACGCTCGTGCGCCATCCGCGCGAATCGGAAGCCGGAATACACCATCAGCGACGAACCGACGACCAGCATCGCATCCGCCGATTCCAATGCGGCGATCGCCTGCGAGTAGCGCGCGCGAGGCACGTTTTCGCCGAAGAACACCACGTCCGGTTTGAGCAGGCCGCCGCAGAGCGCGCAGTGTGGCGGCTCGAATTTCAGCACTGCAGCGGTATCGATATCGGCATCGCCGTCCGGAGCCGTCGTTGCATCGCGCGGCTGCCAGCCGGGGTTGGCGGCGCTCATCCGGGTCTGCAGCTCCGTTCGCGGTCGTTCGTCGCCGCAGCCGAGACAGACGACGCGGTCCAGACGCCCATGCAGATCAATGACGGTCCGGCTGCCGGCGCGCTGGTGCAGGGTGTCGACGTTCTGGGTGACCAATGCGGTGACGCGGCCGGTCTGCTCGAATGCCGTCAATGCACGATGGCTCGCGTTCGGCGCTGCGGTCGAAAAGCCGGGCCAGCCGACGTAACTGCGCGCCCAGTAGCGGCGATAAGTGGCGGGATCACCGACCAGCGCCTGATATGTCACCGGTGGTGGTCGTTTCCACGCGCCGTCGGTGTCGCGATAGTCGGGAATACCCGATGCGGTGCTCACGCCGGCGCCAGTGAGCACGAACACGCGGGCATGGCGATCGAGCCATGCGCGCAACGCATGCGCATCGGCTGCGATCGATCCGGTGTCCGATGCTTGAAGCGAAGACGACATCGATCAAGGATAGGCGAAGTTCGAGATGGGCGGGCGTCGGAAACGACATCGCCCGGACGAGCCGGGCGATGTCGGGAGCGCGATGGCGGAGCGGATCAGTGCGTGGTCAGACCGCGACGCTTCAGCAGCGGCTCGATCTGCGGTTCGCGACCGCGGAACTGCTTGAAGGTGGTGATCGCGTCTTCTGAACCGCCGCGGCTGAGCAGCTTGGCGCGGAACCAGTCGCCGTTCTTGCGGCTGAGGCCGCCGTTTTCCTTGAACCATTCCACGCTTTCGGCATCCAGCACTTCCGACCAGATGTAGGCGTAATAGCCGGCCGAATAGCCGCCCATGATGTGACTGAAGTACGTGGTGCGATAGCGCGGCGGCACCGCGTAGAAATCGGTACCGTTCTTCTTCAGTGCCGCCGCTTCGAACGCGATCAGGTCCTTGCCGGCCGGCACCTGGTCGGCGCTCAGCTGGTGATAGCTCTGATCGAGCATCGCCGCGCCCAGGTACTCGGTGGTGGTGAAGCCCTGGTTGAACTTCGATGCGGCCAGCACCTTGTCGAGCAGCGCCTTCGGCATCGGCTCGCCGGTCTGGTGGTGCTTGGCGTAGTTGGCCAGCACTTCCGGCCAATCGGCCCACATCTCGTTGACCTGCGATGGGTATTCCACGAAGTCGCGCGGCACGTTGGTGCCGGAGAAACGCGGGTACTGCACGTCGGAGAACATGCCGTGCAGCGCATGGCCGAACTCGTGGAACATGGTGGTCACTTCGTCCCAGGTCATCAGCGTCGGTTCGCCGGCCGGCGGTTTCGGGATGTTCAGATGGTTGGCGACCACCGGCAGGTTGCCGGTCAGGCCCGACTGCGACACGTACTCGCTCATCCACGCACCGCCGCGCTTGGACGGGCGCGCGTACATGTCGGCGATGAAGATCGCCAACTGCTTGCCGTTGGCGTCGTACACGTCGTACACGGTCACGTCGTCGTGGTAGACCGGCAGGTCGGTGCGCTGCTTGAACTTCAGTCCGTAC
>CAZGBA010000028.1:0-43353 GCA_964523435.1 uncultured Xanthomonas sp. | reverse complement strand
GCGCCTCCGACCGAGGGAGAAGACGAATGGCGACCTCTTTGAGCATGCGATTGCGACGGCTACGCAAAAGCGCCGGCTTGACGATGGAAGGATTGGCCCAGGCGGCCGGCATCAGCAAGAGCTACGTCTGGGAACTGGAGAACCGCGAAGTGCCGCATCTGTCGGCGAAGGTCCTGGTCGACCTGGCCAAAGCCCTCGGCGTCACCACGCAGGACCTACTGGGCGAGCCGCCACCCGTAAAAGCGTCCCCCGAAGACCTGCGGTTCTTCCGCAAATACGTCAGCATGGACAAGTCCGACAAGGACCGGCTCAGGAAGATGGTCGACCTGTTCGATCAGCCCGCTGTCAGGCGAGCGGCGAAAGCGCGGTAACCTTAAAGTGCTTTCTCCATCTGAGGAATCAGCACAGTGGAGGAGAGATGGATCGGCGAAGAAGATCGGATCCGAGACAGAACGGTGTATCGTCAGGTCAACTCCGAAGCGGGCGATGGAGGCTTGCCTGATGCCGCAGAGCGACGATCAGCAGGTGCGATCTCTGCGTCTGAAATGCGTTGGCGCAGCAGCCCCTTGCCGTATGAGGCGCATTGAGGATGGTAACTGGGGGCTTGGCGCTAGGAACGGAAGACCTCATACCTCTCTCCGGTACAATCACACCTCGTCTTTAGAATTTGCCAGAGGCGCGAGACTGTCCAGCAAGAAGCGATTGATATCATGAAGCTCAATTGATTCGTTCAATAGACTAATGGCGTTGAACGGTATAGGAAGGCCAAGCTGACTCCGGTTGTTAATCGCTGGCCAGTCAATAGAAGCAAACTAGGGAAAGAGCAACTGCAATGGCTAAAACACTTGAAGCACATGACAAACTGATTCGCGAGATTTTCGAGGGCAGTTATCAGTTCGAGATTCCGGATTACCAGCGCCCTTATGCTTGGACCACCGAGCAAACGACGGAACTCTTTGATGATCTGGTGTCCGCAATGCAGGATGCCCGCAATTCCGGGGCAACCAGCCAATACTTTCTTGGAAGTATCGTCCTGATCAAGAATGACCGAGAGCCCAAGTCATGGGTCGTCGATGGTCAGCAGCGGCTATCCACGCTCACGATTCTGTTTGCTGTGCTGCGCACGGTCATGCCGGATGCGGCGGACGATATAACTGACTTTCTCTACAAGAAAGGAAAGGTCAGCCTTGGCGAGAAGAACGAATACCGATTGATTGCGCGCGAGGAAGATGCCGAATTTTTCCGCATGGAAATTCAAGAGGCTGGTGGCATCGCTCGGTTGGTTGTCAGCACTGACAAACTCGAGGATAGCCGCCTGCGTTACCGCGAAAATACTTCGCTGCTTCTTGAAAAGGCTAAGGCACTGTCACCCGACGAGCTCAATGCGCTATGGAAGTTTCTCGCTAACGACTGTTCGCTGGTCGTCATCTCGACGCCAGACCTCGAAGCAGCCTATCGAATATTTTCCGTGCTCAACAACAGAGGGCTCGATCTCGCACCCATCGACATCATCAAGGCGCAGGTCTTGGGGCTGATTCGCACCACGGCAGGCGAAGCCAATAGCCGTGCTTACGCCAAGGAGTGGAGTCGTATTGAAAGCACGCTGGGACGCGACGCCTTCGGCGACTTGTTCGGCCACATTCGCACAATCTACGCCAAGCAAAAACAGCGGGCCACGCTGGTCAAGGAGTTCCAAGAGCACGTCACGGAGTACAAACAGCCCATCGAGCTGATCGACAAGGTCATTAAACCCTACGCTGAAGTGTGGAATTTCATTCGAGATTCCGATTTCGAAGCCACTGAGCAAGCCGAAACGATCAATGAATACCTCTCGTGGCTCAACCGAGTGGACTTCAAGGACTGGGTGCCCCCGGCGCTGGTCTATTTCAAGCGCTTTCGCCAGAAACCTCAGCAACTTGCAGATTTCTTTCGGGCACTTGAACGGCTGACCTACTTCCTGCTGGTGACAAAGGTCGGCATCAATGATCGCATTGAAATCTACGCGAAACTCACCAAAGAAATTGAGCCTGGAACATTCGATGGTAATGTACCCGCACTCAAAACACTCGATTTGAACGACAAGCAGAAGCGAGAATTTCTCGAAGCATTGGATGGCAATATCTATCGAAAGCTACCAAAGGCACGGATGGCACTGATGCTACGTCTCGAGTCCTTGGTCAGCGACGGTAGCAAGAAACAGATGTTCGACCACCTGTCGCTGGAGCATGTTCTCCCTCAAACCCCACGCGCGGGCTCTGACTGGACGAAGTGGTTTCCCGACGAAGATGAACGTGATCTCTGGTCGCATCGACTGGCGAACTTGGTGCCGTTGCACATCCGCAAAAACCCTGCAGCCAGTAACTACAGCTTTTCGACCAAGAAGGATGTTTACTTCAAGGGAAAGGGCACAGCTTCGCCCTTTGTGTTGACTCAGGAAGTCAGATCGGAGAAAGACTGGACACCCACCCATTTGGTCGAGCGCCAGTTACGCTTGGTTGGCGTGCTCAGAGAGCATTGGAACCTTGTTACAGCAAATCTTGGCGCGTGAGCGTAGGTGCCGAGCCTGCGGCATTGAATCGCTCACAGCAGTGACGGCCGCCAACTCAGACCGCCCACTGCGCCGACAACGCCTCCGCCTGCTGCAGCACGGTTTGAATCGCGCCGCTTTGCAGGTCGGGCGGATATCCGTGTTCGCGCAGGATGTTTTTCACCAGCACGCGCATACGCGCCCGCGCGCTTTCGCGCTTGGACCAATCAACGGTCACGCTACCTTTGAGTTTCACCAGAAGCTCATGCGCGATAACCTTCAACGCATCGTTGCCCATGATTTGCACTGCGCTTTCGTTTTCCGCCAGTGCCAGATAGAACGCCACCTCTTCCTGCGACAATCCTTCTTCTTCGCCGCGGCGATGCGCAGCGCTCACATCCTTGGCGATGGCGATCAGCTCCTGCAGTACTTCCACGGTGCTGATCGCGTTGGTGTGATACCGAGCGATGGCCGCTTCCAACCGCTCCGAGAATCGCTTGCTTTCGACGATATGAGTCTTGCTGCGCGAGCGGATTTCGTCGTTCAGTAATTTGCGCAGCGCCTCCAGTGCCAGACTCTTCTGCGGTAGTTGCTGCACCTCGGCCAGGAACTCATCCGAGAGAATAGAAATATCGGGCGTTTCAATGCCGGCGGCGGCCAGGATATCGACGATTTCAGTCGACACCACGGCGCGGTCCAGCAATTGCTGAATTGCGAAATCACGTTCGCCCGCAGACGTGCCTGCCCCACTGCCGGTCTTCGCCAGTGCGGCGCGCACGGCCTGGAAGAATGCAACCTCCTCGCGAATCGCGCGCGCCTCATCGCTGGCGCCGGCAAGCGCGTAGGCCGTGGAGAGGGCCAACACCGCGTCCTGATAGCGACGGTGCGCTTTGCGCTTGGCGTCATCGCTTGTCTCGCGTTCTGCAGCACGGTGCTGCTGCGACAGAATCCACTCGATCGCCGCTGCCAACGCCACCAGACGCGCATGCGGCGTACCGTTTAAGCCGCTGCGGTAGTCGAAGCCGTGAAACATGGCCGCGACCACTTCGTAGCGCTCCAGCATCTGCGCGACCGCCTCGGCCTCGTCGATGCCCGTCTTTTTGCGGTCCGCGCCCGAGTATTGTCCCAGCGCGCTCTTCAGGTTCTGGGCTACGCCGATGTAATCGACGATCAGCCCCGCCGGTTTATCGCGGAACACGCGGTTGACCCGTGCGATCGCCTGCATCAGGCCGTGACCCTGCATCGGTTTGTCGATATACATGGTGTGCATGGAGGGCGCATCGAAGCCGGTCAGCCACATGTCGCGTACCAGCACCAAGCGCAACGGGTCGTTAGCGTCTTTGGCACGCTTGGCCAACCGTTCTCGGCGGCCCTTGGTGCCGATGTGCGGCTGCCAACTGGCCGGGTCGGCCGCCGAGCCGGTCATCACAACCTTGATACTGCCGGCGTTGTCGTCATCGCTATGCCAATCGGGGCGCAGTGCAATGATTGCCTCGTACAGCGCCACGCAGATGCGGCGGCTCATGCAGACCACCATCGCCTTGCCATCCAACGCGGCCACGCGGTCCTCGAAGTGCTGCACCAGGTCGGCCGCCACCATGTCGAGCCGTTTCTTCGCCCCGACCAGCGCCTCCACCTTCGCCCATTTTCGCTTCACCCGTTCCTGCTCGGTCAGCGCGTCGTCTTCGGTCAGCGCTTCGATCTCCGCATCGATCACGGGCTTCTCTGCGTCCGGCAATTCGATCCGCGCAAGCCGGCTTTCGTAGTAGATCGGCACCGTTGCGCCGTCTTCCACCGCACGGCTGATGTCGTAGACATCGATGTAATCGCCGAACACGCGCTGGGTGTTTACGTCGGTCGCTTCAATCGGCGTGCCGGTGAAACCGATGAACGAGGCATTTGGCAGCGCATCGCGCAGATACTTCGCGAAGCCGTAGGAGATGCCGCCTTTTTTCTTGTCGATCTTGGCACGCAGGCCGTACTGGCTGCGGTGCGCCTCGTCGGCGATCACCACCACATTGCTGCGGTCGGTCAGCATCGGGTAATCGGTTTCGCCTGCGGCCGGCGAGAATTTCTGGATCGTGGTGAAAATAACGCCGCCAGAGACGCGACTCAGCGCGGCCTGCAAGTCGTCGCGATTGTCGGCCTGCACCGGCGTCTGTCGGATCAGGTCGCGGCACATCGCGAAGGTGCCGAACAATTGATCGTCCAGATCGTTGCGGTCGGTCACCACCACAATCGTCGGGTTGCGCAGTTTGGGATGGCGGACCAATTGCCCGGCATAGAACGCCATCAGCAGGCTCTTGCCCGAGCCCTGCGTATGCCAGATCACACCAATCCGTTTATCGCCGCGCGGCTGCGTGGCGACGCTGGGCAGGTGGTAATCGGCGGGGTCTTCGTGGGTCGTATTGAACGCCAGCGCACGCAGCGTGGATGCAACCGCGCGCTGCACCGCGTGGAACTGGTGATAGCCGGCGATGATCTTCGCCAGGTGGCCGCCGGCTTCGCCGAAGACGGTGAAATCACGCACCAGCGTCAGCAGGCGCAAGTGCTGGAACACACCTTCGATCAACACTGTCAGCTCAGGCTCACCCTTCGCTGCGATCTCGCGGCCGTCGGTGGTGCGCCAGGGCATGAAGCGCTCAAGATCCGCCGTGAGCGAGCCAACCCGTGCGGTCAGGCCGTCCGAGGCCACCAGCAGCACATTGGTGCGGAACAGCGCCGGGATCTGCGCTTTGTACGTCTGCAACTGGTTGAACGCTGCGGTGGGCGTCGCCGCTTCGGTGCCGGGTGCTTTCAGCTCGATCACCGCCAACGGCAGTCCATTGACGAAGAGCACGATATCCGCGCGCCTGTTCGTGCCAGTGTCGATCACCGTGAATTGCGCGCAGGCCAGCCAATCATTTGCTGCGGCATCGTCGAAATCGATCAGCCGTGCGCGGTCGCCGCGGATGGTGGCGTCCTCGGCGTAATACTCCACGTCCACACCGTCCACCATCAACGCATGCAGACGGCGGTTTTCCTCAGTCAGCGACGGCATCTCGCTCGCCAGCACCTTACGCAGCGCATCGTCCTGCGCCTCCTCGGGCATATGCGGGTTCAGGCGCGCGATCGCCGCGCGTAGGCGCTTGCGCAACACCGCCTCGCTGTTGGACTCGCGCTCCGGTGTCTTGCCGTCTGGGCCAATCTCACGGTCGCTGGCGATGACGTAACCCAGTCCGCGCAATTGGTCGAGCACGGCCTGTTCGAGGGTGGATTCGGAGAGATAGGCCATTAGTGACTCCTCATGATCGAGGCGTCCAACCCAATATTTTTCTGTAACTCAGTCATGGAAGCCTCCTTCCAGAAGAGCAAGCAGCAGATCCTCGATCGCCTGGTCATGATTCTCAGGCGGGTACCAGATTGGATGGATGTCCGCGAGCGCCAGCTCCGTCCGGCGAGCTTCACGGTTGAGTTCATCGGTGAGAGGAAGAAATGCGAAATGACGCGGTGTTTCGACGACAGCTTGTTGCTTAATCTCTCGAAGAACAGCAATTGTCCTGTCTACCGACAAGCTGCACCCCATGAACAGCAAGCTGCTGTTAGCAATCAGAATTTTCATCAGCTCGCGGTAGCTGCCTGCTACACCATAACAGGCATCGTATTCCGCAGACGTCAGAACCCGGCCGTTTGCGCTATCGGCTTCGCCATGAATACGAAGCAGACAATGCGGATCATCTGCAAGCCTTCTGGGGGCCTCCTTGAGACGGACGCCGATGAATTTGTCCTTCAGTCTGCAATCGGAAGAGTCATAGACACGATCAAGCACATAATCAAAATTTGTAGTGATGCACCCACGCTTGAACAGCAATGGCAGCAGCTGTACAGGCCCCTTGAGCGGTTTGATCTGTGATCCGAATGTGTTTTGCACGCCTTCCGAGAACACATCGGCTCCCAAGCGTGAGATCAACAGATCGGCCGCTTCCTCATAACGGTGCGCGCTGAGATGATTGCCGACATCGGCAGCAATCGCCGCATAATCCGATGTCAAGCCTGCCAGAAAAGCACCCCACATCGGAAACCCCGTCGGCTTCGACAATCCGGCGCCGACGAACGGGATCACGCTTTTCCTTTCGAGCTGAGTGTGCAGTCTGTTGAAGCGTTCCAAGCAGCCGTTTGCTTGCAGAAAATCTCTCGCACGCTCCATGGCTGCCTGTTTCTGACTCGCAGCCCAGTCGATGAAATGCGCTTCGTAGTCGTTGGGCGCCATTTGCTTGAACACTTCGGCTGATGGCCAGTCGAAACCGCGAACAGTCACGGACCCTTCGTCGTTCAGTTCGTCGATGAATCGCTGCCGGAAATATTCCATATTTCTGTTCTGTCCCTATTCAGACGCTGTTGTCGACACGAAGTTCGCCAGACATCAGCTTCGGCAGCAGGAAGTCTCTGGTTTCGGCGAGGCCACGGCTCTCTTCTTCGTTCGAAACGATTTGATCAAGCAATGGTGCGATCACTGCTTCAAACGCTGATAGCAATGCGTCATTCGGTAAAAGGATGGGGATCGTCCGAAAACTGGATTTGCTGATTTCCTGGAAGGTCGAACCATTTGCTTTCTGTTTGATCGCATCCATGTGTGCGTTTGTCCACAGCCAAGCAAAATGTTTCGACACGCGCTTGTTGCACCGCATGGCGATGAAGCCTTGATTGATTGCGCACGGAATTTTAGTGACCGCTAGATAGCCGATGGGGGCGCGCGAGGACAGCAGCACAGTACCTACAGGAAGCAGGCCTGATCCGATTTGTGTCAGCCCCGCTGCTGTGATCCGACGTTCGGTGCTCAACAGCACCGGCGCAGTGAGCGGCGACAAATCTTTGGGCGTTACCCAAGCGATATCGCCACCCCAGTACTCCGGTATGGTCGTGCTCGGTGTCGAACCGCCGGCAACATCAATTTCATCGCCGATAGGGGATTGTGACCAGCCTGCTGGTTGCCCGTTGTCGTCGAGTTCATCGGGGAAGAGCGACCAAATGTCAGGTGCTAGATAAGGTGCCTGCTTCGCCATCTTGGCGCGCGTGGGGCCGAAGTCTATGAACCAGTCCTTGAAGATTGCAGAGGCAATTTCCGTTAATACCTCATTCTGTTGGTCATTAATTTCGATCTTGTCATCAATGCTTTTGAGAATTCCGACGATTTCATCCTGCTCCATCCGACTTGGCATGCACAAATGAAATGCTTTAACCTCTGGAAAATATATCGTTTGGTGCACGCTTCCGACAGCAAATATTTCGAGCGCGCTTCGCTCAACTAGGAGTGCATATTTCAGAAAATGCGGATTGAGATTTTCGGAGCAGACCCAGTTCACAAAATCTTGACTAGTTGCCATTTCCCGGCCCATGACTACGATGTAGCCGACGGAAGCCGTTCTCGATAAACAAACTGTATCTTTCGGAAGAATTCTTGCAGAAGAATTCGCGATCCCAAGTTTATTCGTATATTCAGCTGTTTCATGGATCGTACGGCCATGATTTTTTGTTGCATCACGAATTCCAAGCCATGGAATATCCCCACCCCAGTATTCTGGATTTTTTCTGCTAGGCGTGTGCCCGGATTCGAGCCTGGCGACTGAAGACAGAGGCGTCCACTTCCATCTATCAGGTGCTCTTAAATTAGGAAAGCCCACGGACAACACAAACCGACCAGGTATTACTGCGGTTGTCGCTTCTCTCCCTCCTGTAGTTGTTTCAGCACGCGCCATATTTTCAGTTCTAATTTTTTAATGAAACGTGATATGAGGACTTCATTGTTACCGTGATTTCGAATTGCTGATTAAGATGTTGTCCAACGCAAATCTCGCAATCCTTTCCCGCGCCTCGACCAACACAAAATGATGCAAGCGCTGCTCTAATTCGGTCTTGGGTATCTGCTCGCCAAGCGCCATTGTTGCTGGCGCCGCCGTAATTGGTGATGCCGGAACAAGAGCCGCAGTCTTTGCTGGAGCAAGCCGATGTTTGCCTGCGGTCATTGGTCTGCCCCGTGCCTGTGCCGAAGCATGCACTCATGGCACCAGTGCCGACAGGCGTTCGCGGATCAGTGAGGTCAGGCGGTCGGATTCGGTGAACTGCGTTTCGAGCTTGGCGCATAGCGCAGCGAAGCGTTCCGGGAACGGGGTGTCGTCTTCTTCCACCGCTTCGGTGCCGACATAGCGGCCCGGAGTCAGGACGTGGTCCTGCGCACGCACCTCGTCGAGTGTGGCCGCTTTGCAGAAACCGGGGATATCCTGGTAATCGCCGGCATCGGCTTCGCCGCGCCAGGCGTGATAGGTACGTGCGATACGCTCGATCTCGGTGTCGGTCAGCTCCTTGCGGGTGCGATCGACCATGTAGCCTAGTTTGCGCGCATCGATGAACAGAATCTGGTTGCGGCGGTCGCGCAGCTTGATGTCGCGGGCGATACCGTTGCTGCGATCACGGGCGAGAAACCACAGACACACCGGAATCTGGGTGGAATAAAACAACTGGCCGGGCAGGGCGATCATGCAATCGACCACGCCAGGCGTGCCGTCGATGCCTTCGATCAGCGCCTTGCGGATGGCGCCTTCATTGTTTTGCGTGGAGGACATGGAACCGTTGGCCAGCACCACGCCGGCCACGCCGGTGGGCGCGAGGTGATGCACGATGTGCTGCACCCACGCAAAGTTGGCATTGCCTGCGGGCGGCACGCCGTAGGCCCAGCGCGGGTCGTCGCGCAGGCGGTCGCCGCCCCAGTCGGAAATATTGAAGGGTGGATTGGCGAGGATGAAGTGCGCCTTGAGGTCGCGGTGCGCATTTTTATGGAAGCTGCCTTCGCTGTTCCACTGGACATCCGAGTCGATGCCGCGCACTGCAAGATTCATGCGGCAAAGACGCCAGGTGGTGTGGTTGGATTCCTGTCCATACACCGCGATGTCGCCGATCCGGCCGCCGTGATGTTCCATGAATTTCTCGGACTGCACGAACATGCCGCCAGAGCCGCAGCAGGGGTCGTAGACGCGGCCTTTGTAGGGTTCGAGCATTTCGACCATCACCCGCACGACCGAACGCGGGGTATAGAACTCGCCGCCGCGCTTGCCCTCGGAGCCGGCGAATTGGCTGAGGAAGTATTCGTAGACACGACCGAGCACGTCGCGCGAATCGTTTTTCTCGCGCCTGAGCGGAATATTCGACATCAGGTCGATCAGCTCACCCAGCGTGACCGGATTGAGCGCAGGGCGGCCATAGTCTTTTGGCAGTACACCTTTGAGCGAATCGTTGCGGCTTTCGATCTTCAACATGGCATCGTCGATCAAACGGCCGATGCCTGACTGTTTCGCATTTGCCTGCAGATACGACCAGCGCGCTTCTTTGGGCACCCAGAAGATGTTGTCCTGCGCGTATTGATCGGGGTCTTCGGCATCTTCCGGGTACTTGGCCAGCAGTTCCGCATGCCGGGTCTCGAAGCTGTCGGAGATGTGCTTGAGGAAGATCAGGCCGAGCACGATGTGCTTATAGTCCGACGGCTCCATCGTGCCGCGCAGTTTGTCGGCGGTTTTGAACAGATCGGCCTCGAAACCAAGCTGGGACTCGCCCGGGCTGGGGTTGGCGAGGGCTGGCGAGGGCCGTGGGCTGGCGGTGGCTTGGGTCTTTGTTGCGCCGATGTGTTCCGGGCCTGTCAGAGAGATGACACGGGTCGTCGTTGTGCCTGTGTTGCCCTCGCGCACCGGAGGTGGGACGCGCGAGGCCGCTCGCGCGGCACGGGGCTTGCGCCGTTCCTCTTGCAGTGCGACGGACCCGCCACGACCGCGGCCAAGCACAATCTTGTCTTCTTCGATCAGCGCTGTCTTCACGCTCACATATGTTGAATCTGCCCAGCCTAGCGCTTCTTGCAGTTTCTGGTTGCCTGCCGAACCGCCCAAGCCTTCGAGGGTGGCGACGAATTTTTCCTTTTGGCTCTCTCTCGACATCGATCCTACGCCCATGTGACCTGGCCGCCCTCGGCTGGGGCGACATGAGGGTCAGAATACCAGCGTCGGCCAGTGCCTCGGGACCGAACAGGCGCTGTGTGTTATCAACAGGCGCTCAGGTGATGCTGAGTAGCCTTTGATTGGCATCCTATTCCACTGGACGCGTTGCGATGAGCCGCGGTACTGCTATCGCGATCTCCGCATGCGTTGCTATCCCTCTGGCCAGGCATTGACCCCATAAAACCGCTCTCCCGAGACCAAGCGTAAATTATTGATCTGCAAGGAAATCACAAAACCATCGCTTGCACTTGACAAGCGAGAAGTCCAAGGGGAGGGAGAGGAGAGAGGGAGAGTTGGCGAATTTTTCGCCAATCGAGGCGATGCGCCATGTAGGCCGAGACCAAGGGAAAAACGCGAAACCCCTGCGAAATGCAGGGGTCGTGGGTACCGCAGAGAGCGGTTGCCTTGGTCGTATTGGCGCGCCTGGAGGGATTCGAACCCCCGACCAACGGCTTCGGAAGCCGCTACTCTATCCGGCTGAGCTACAGGCGCGTGACGCCTATTGTCCCCGATTGGGCCGGTTGGTGCGAGCCCGCTGTGATGCGATTCCAGAACGATGAGCGAAATCCCCGTCAATTCCGCTGAAATTTCCGTCTGGCGCGAACGCCTGGCCGTGTATTGGAAGCTCGTGCGCGGGGATCGTCCGATCGGTTGGCTGTTGTTGCTGTGGCCGACGTGGTGGGGGCTGTGGTTGGCTGCCGACGGCGTGCCGCCGTGGTGGACGCTAGTCGTGTTCTCGCTGGGCGTGTGGTTGACGCGGTCGGCGGGCTGTGTGATCAACGACTACGCCGATCGCTGGCTCGATCCGCTGGTCGAGCGCACCAAGGGCCGGCCTTTGGCGACCGGTGCGGTGCGTGGGCGTGAGGCGCTGGCGGTGTTCGCGGTGCTGATGCTGGTGGCGTTCGCGCTGGTGCTGACGATGAACCGTCTGACCATATGGATGAGTGGCGTGGGCGTGGCGCTGGCGGCCAGTTATCCGTATCTCAAGCGTCATACCTATCTGCCGCAGGTGTATCTGGGCCTGGCGTTCGGCTGGGGCATTCCGATGGCGTTCGCGGCGATTCGCGGCGAGGTGCCGCCGCTGGCCTGGGTGCTGTACGTGGCCAATATCCTCTGGACGACCGGTTACGACACCTGGTACGCGATGGTCGATCGCGAGGACGACCTGCGCGCCGGGGCCAAGTCCACGGCGATCCTGTTCGGCGATCTCGATCTGGTCGCGCTGGGCGTGCTGTATGCCCTGTTTTTGGCCGGGCTAGGCCTGATCGGTCGGCAGGCCGGGCTTGGAGGGGCCTACTGGATCGGGCTGGGGGTCGCGCTGGCGCTGGTGGCCTATCAGTTCTTCATCGGCCGGCACCGGGAGCGCGACGGCTGTTTTCGTGCCTTCCTCAACAATCACTGGGTCGGCATGGCGGTGTTCGTGGGGCTGGCCGTGGCGCTGTGGCAAAAGGGCTGACCGGCCCCGGTCGGACGGGGTCTGCGGGTCGGCCTTGAAGCCGTGCCGCCGCATTGCTGCACCGCAACAACCGTCCAGCCTATCCTGTCCGGACCGCGCATTTCGCGACTAAAACGCTTCCATGACCCTGATTTGACCGGGTTTTTGCATGAATACGTATGCAGGGCACTGTCTGCCCCCCGGCCACCGACTACCATCGCCGGGCATGCCGGGGACAGGCTGGACGCCGGATATGCCGGGAACTGCGGAACACACGCGTCTGACGCGGATTCGCGCATGGGCCCGCTAACGAATTCCAGCTGATGTGGAGGGGATCCATGCAGCCTTTGAAGCGAAACCTGTTGAGTACGGCGTTGGCGTCAGCCACGCTGATGATGGTCAGTACCGCCTATGCCCAGACGGCCGACCAGAACCAAGCACAAGCCGAAGACCTCGATACTCTCGAAGTCGTCGGTATCCGCCGCAGCATCCAGCAATCCATCGATGCCAAACAGGCGTCGACCTCGATCGTCGAGGCGATTTCGGCCGAAGACATCGGCAAGCTGCCCGACACCTCGATCGCCGACTCCATCGCGCGCCTGCCGGGTCTCACCGCGCAGCGCTTCGGCAATCGTCCTCAGGAAATCAACATCCGCGGTTTCGCGGGCGACTTCTCGACCGCGCTGCTCAACGGCCGCGAGCAGGTCAGCCTCGGCAACAACCGCGGCGTCGAGTTCGACCAGTATCCGGGCGAACTGACCAGCCAGGTGCTGGTGTACAAGACCACCGACGCCCAGCTGATCGGCCAGGGTCTGTCCGGTACCGTCAACCTCAAGACCGTCCGCCCGCTCGCCTTCGGCAAGCGCGCCTTCGCCGTCAACCTCCGAGGCGACCAGAACGATCTGGAAGGCGACAAGGAATACGGCAACCGCTTCAGCGTTTCCTACATCGACCAGTTCGCCGACAACACCGTCGGCCTGGCGCTGGGTTATGCGCGTCTGAACAACCCGGGTCAAGGCCACCAGTTCGAGTCCTGGGGCTACGACAACGGCGTGCTCGGCGGCGGCAAGCTCTACGACTTCGAGAGCGACAACAAGCGCGATGGCGTCTTCGCCACGCTCGAGTTCAAGCCCAACGACTCCTACTCCACCGTCCTCGACATCTTCTATTCCAAGTTCGACAAGGAAGAGATCAAGCGCGGCATGGAGTTCGGTCTGGTCTTCGGCCCGCCGGGTGCGCCCTTGACCCGCACCAACAACGCCAATGGCACTGCGGTGCAGGCGACGTTCGCGAATTTCGATCCGGTCATCCGCAACGATTTCAATGCCGCCTACGACGATCTGTTCTCGATCGGCTGGAACCACACGCTGCAACTCAATGAGCATTGGAGCGTCAGCGCCGACATCAGCGGCTCCAGCGCGACCCGCAACGAGCGCATCCTCGAAACCTACGGTGGTCTACCCACCGGTACGGCCGGCGACAACGTCGCGATTTCGCTGAACTCCGACGGCTATTTCGATTTCGATTTCGGCTACGACTACGCCGATCCGAACAACATCGTGCTGACCGACGCCGGCGGTTGGGGTCAGGACGGCTACATCAAGGACTTCAAGGTCGAGGATTCGCTGGTGTCGCTGCGCCTGGATGCCGAGCGTACGTTCGACAGCGGCTGGTTCAGCAGCCTGGAATTCGGCGTCAATCTGACCGACCGCAACAAGAGCCGCGCCTCCAACGAGTCGTTCCTCTGCCTCAACGCCTGCCGCGATGGCGCTGAAGTCGATGTTCCGACGAACGCGTTCACCGGCTCCGGCTTCGGTTACGCCGGTCTCAACGGCATCCTCGGCTGGGATGCATTGTCGCTCTACCAGAACCTCTACAACCGTCGCAGCAACACCAACAACGGCGACATCAACGCCAAGAACTGGGAAGTGAACGAAGACGTGTTCACCGCCTACGTCCAGGCGAACATCAACACCGAGTTCGGTTCGATTCCGGTCAAGGGCAACGTCGGCCTGCAGATGGTGAACGCCGATCAGAACTCGAGCGGCGTCGCCACCTTCGAAGGCGTCACCCTGAGCGAAGAAGCCTCGCGTGGCACCAGCTACACGCACTTCCTCCCCAGCCTGAACCTGTCGTTCGAGCTGCCGGCCAACCAGTACGTGCGCTTCGGCGCCAGCCGTCAGATGGCGCGTCCGCGCATGGACGATTTGCGCGCCAATGCCAGCTTCAACATCGATCGCACCAACGATATCTGGAGAGGCAATGGCGGCAATTCCGAACTGAAACCCTGGATCGCGAATTCCTATGACCTGTCGTGGGAACTGTACTTCGGCGAGAGCAAGGGCTATGTCAGCGCGGCGTACTTCTTCAAGGATCTGAAGACGTATATCTACAAGCAGTTCACACCATTCGACTTCAGCCAGCTTCCGATTCCGCCGAACGTACTGCCGGCCGATATCCCGCCCAGCTCGATCGGCGTATTCGAACAGCCGGTCAACGGCGATGGCGGCACCATCAAGGGCTTCGAGCTGGCGGTATCGCTGCCGTTCGAAGTGCTGTGGGCGCCGCTGGAAGGTTTCGGCCTGCAGGCGAACTACTCCGACACCAAGAGCAGCATCAGCCCGAACGGCCCCGGTTCTTCCGAGCCGCTGCCGGGTTTGTCGAAGTACGTCTCGAACATCACCGCCTACTACGATCGCTACGGCTTCTCGGCACGCGTCGCGCAGCGCCACCGCTCGGAGTTCGTGGGTGAAGTGCAGGGCTTCGGCGGCGATCGCACGAAGATCGCGTTCAACGGCGAAACCGTCACCGACGTCCAGCTGGGTTACACGCTCCAGTCCGGCCCGATGAAGGATCTGTCGTTCCTGCTGCAGGTCAACAATCTCGAGAACGAACCCTTCAGTTCGAGCTACGACGGCCTGTCCGATCGCCCGCGTCAGTACTTCGAGTACGGCCGCACGTATCTGTTCGGCGTGAACTACCGCTTCTAAGCAATACTGCACAGCAATACCGCTCTCAACAGGCGAGCATTTGGCCCTTGTCCGGTTCCCCCCGGCAAGGGCCTTTTCTTTGGCGCGCGCTGCAGATCGTTTCGATGGATGCCGGGAACGAACGTGTCTGCGCACCACCCGCAGCATGTTGCGTCGCAACAGCAACCGTATTCACCGCAGCGCGCAAACCGACACGCTATGCTGCCCCACCACCCGGGGAGGACCGCCCATGCTGCGGATGCAACAACGACTGTCGCTGCCGTTCCTGATGCTGCTGAGCCTGCCGTCGACGGCGATGGGGTTCGCGCTGGCGGTGCAGATTTCAGCGCTGAGCTGGCTGATGTCGACGAAGTACGGGCTGAAACTCGACGAGATCGGCATCGTCTGGGCGGCGGGTCCGCTGGCGGGCATTCTCGGCCAGGTCATCATCGGCATCATCAGCGACGGCGTGTGGTTCTGGGGCGGGCGGCGGCGGCCGTTCATCCTGGTCGGCGGCGTGCTGACAGCGGCGATGCTGCTGGCGTTGCCTTCGATCGGCGCGATCGACAAGGCGCTCGGTCTCGACGCGATTCTCGGCGTGGCGGTGGCGGTCGCGCTGGCGCTGGATCTCTCGATCAATCTCGGCTTCAACCCCACGCGTTCGCTGATCACCGATGTCACGCCCGAAGGCGCGAAGCGCACGGCGGGCTACACGTGGATGCAGACGGTGTCGGGCACGTTCGGCGTGCTCGCGTACGCCATCGGCGCGATCTACGGCAACATCGCGCTGATCTATTTCGGCGCCGGTCTGGCGCTGGTGTTCTCGATCGTGCCTGCGCTGCTGGTCGAGGAACCGCGCGTGTTGGCGCATACCGAAACCGCAGCGTCGTCGCAGAAACTCGGCGTCGGCGCGCTGCTGATGCTGATGCGTCCGCTGTGGGCGTTCGCGGTGTATGCGCTGATCGCGATGGGGCTGAAGATGGCGGGCTACCACACTCACAGTCTGTGGCTGGAAGTGCTGTTCGGTGCGCTGGCGCTGGTATTGATCGCGCATGCGTTGACCGAGCGGCAGACGCTCGACGGCCATGAAGACCTTGCCGGCTTCCGGAAAGTGCTGGCCGCGCATGCGATCAGCTGGTTCGGCATGCAGACCCTGTTCGTATTCATCATCGGTTTCGTGCAGCAGCGTTTCCCGCAGCTCGACAACGACGCCACCGGGCGGCTGATGTCTTTCAGCTTCCTGTCGTTGAACGCGGTCGCGGCGGTACTGCCGGCATTGGTATTGAATCCGCTGGCGCAGCGCTTCCGCGAAGTGCGCGTGCACGCGGCCAGTCTGCTGCTGATGGCGCTGGGTTTCGGCTTCGTCTATCTGTTCGTGCACAGCGCGCCGATGATGTACGTCGGCATGGCGATCATCGGTCTGGGCTGGGGCGCCATCGTCAGCCTGCCGTTCGCGATCTTCTCGCAGAGTGTATCGCCGGCGCGGATCGGCTTGTACATGGGCGTGTTCAATCTCAGCGTGGTGCTGCCGCAGCTGGCGGTGAGCCTGGGCGTGGGTTATCTGCTGTCGCAGCTGGAGAACAAGGCGCTGGTGTTCGTGATCGGCGGCGTGTGCATGGCGCTGTCGGCGCTGGCGTGGCTGGCGGTGAAACAGGGTCCGCGTCGCGACGTGGCCGAAGGCGCGCCCGCAGGGCATTGAGACGAATCGCCCTTCTTCAAGAAACTCGGGCAGATCGATGAACCAGCAGGACGCATGCTGTTGCCCGTCGTTCCCGCGAATGCGGGAACCCAGTGTCTTTGCGCCATGCAACGTTGCCTGGACGTCGCTGGGTCCCCGCGTTCGCGGGGACGACGAGGCTTGATGGTTCTGTTCAAAGACAGTCGACGCGACATCCGGGCTCTGCGCCGTCCCGGGCCGGGACGGGGCCGGCGATGCGGGATGGCAGCCAAGGTTCTACACTTCAGGTCCGTACCTGACGGACCCGCTCATGTCGCTTCGTAAAACCAAGGCTACCTCGGTCGATATCGCGCACCGCGCCGGGGTGTCGCAGGCCACCGTCTCGCGCGTGCTGCGCGGCAGCCCGCTGGTGAATGCCGACACCCGCAAACGGGTGCTGGATGCGGTGCAGGAGCTGAACTACAAGGTCGACCGCCGCGCCTCCAGCCTGCGCACCCAGCGCGCAGGCACGCTGGCGCTGCTGCTGTTCGAGGATCCGACCGAAGACGGTTCGCAGATCAATCCGTTCTTCCTGTCGATGCTGGGCTCGATCACCCGCGCCTGCGCGCGCCAGGGCCACGACCTGCTGGTCTCGTTCCAGCAGTTGTCGGACGACTGGCATGCCGACTACGAAGACAGCATGAAGGCCGACGGCCTGATCCTGCTCGGCTACGGCGATTACGTCGATTACCGGCCCAAACTCGAGAAGCTGGTCGAACAGGGCACGCATTTCGTGCGCTGGGGCGCGGTGCTGCCGGGCCAGCCGGGCGTGTCGATCGGCTGCGACAACTTCGCCGGCGGACGTCTGGTCGGCGAGCATCTCATCGGTCTCGGCCGCAAGCGCATCGCCTTCCTCGGCGACGCCTCCGGCCACTATCCGGAATTCTGGGAGCGCTACCGGGGCTGCGAGGTGGTGCAGCGCGAAGCCGGCATCCCGGCCGAATCCGCATTGCAGGTCGACGCGCTGAGTTCGGAAGAGGAAGGCTACGAGGCGGCCAAGGCGCTGCTCGGTCGCGGCGTGCTGTTCGACGCGGTATTCGCGGCCAGCGATCTGATCGCGATCGGCGCGATCCGTGCATTGCTCGAACACGGCCTGCGCGTGCCCGAGGATATCGCGGTGGTCGGTTTCGACGACATCGCGATGTCGCGGTTCTGCAATCCGCCGCTCACCACCGTGTATCAGGACACCGCGCGCGCCGGCGAACTGCTGGTCGAGACCCTGCTCAAGCGCGTGCATGAGCAGCCGGCGGAAAGCAAAATGCTGCCCGCGACATTGGTGGTGCGGCGGTCGAGCGGGGCAGCGGGCTGAGACGCTGCATGCGCCAGCAATGGTTTTTGTAGGAGCGACGCAAGTCGCGATGCTCTTCTGCAAGAGCGTTCGGTAATCCATCGCGACTTGCGTCGCTCCTACAAGAGCGCTCCTACAAGAGCGGGACGTCAGTGCGCTGCGGAGATTGCGCCGTCGTGCGCGGTCTTCGGTTCGTGCACCAGCACCAGGCACAGCGCGCCGACGATCAGACTGCCGCCGCTGATCATCAGTGCGTAGATCGGCTGGTTGTCGAAGACCGCCTTCAGCGTCGGCCCCAGCAGCGTTGCGGCGACGATCTGCGGGATCACGATGAACATGTTGAAGATGCCCATGTACAGGCCCATCTTCTTCTCCTCGACGCAGGACGCCAGCAGCGCGTACGGCATCGACAGGATGCTGGCCCACGACACGCCGACCAGCGCGAACGACAGGATCAGATACTGCGGCGACGGCACATACGCCATCGACAGGAAGCCGATGCCGCCCAACAGCAGCGACACGAAGTGCACCAGCTTGCGATTCACCACGAAGCGCGCCGCGTAGAAGCTCAGCAGCAGCGCCACCACCATCGACGACAGTCCGTAGTAGCCCATGTACGAGCCGACCAGATCCGCCGCATTCTGATACGCGGCATTCGCGGTCTGGAAGGCATCGGCCTGCGCCGTGATTGCTGTGTCGAACGCGGCCGGATCCGGCGCCGGGGCCTTGAACACATGCTCGGTCAATGCCGGCGTGGCCATGCTCCACATGCTGAAGAACGACAGCCAGCTGAAGAACTGCACCACGCCGATGCTCAGCATCTGCCGGGGCATGTGCAGGATGTTGTGGACGATCTCGCCGATGAAATTGCCGGAGGATTTCTTCTCTTCGGCGAAACGCGCGAGGTCTTCCGGCGGATATTCCTTGGTGGTGAAGACAGTCACCAGAATGCTGGTCAGGAACACGAACGCGCCGACCGCGAACGCCACCTTCACCGACAGCGGCACCACGCCCGGGCCGGCCTCGTTGGACACGCCGAGCTGGTTGACGAACCACGGCAGATTGCTCGCCACCCACGTACCGATGCCGATGATCAGGGTCTGCAGCACGAAGCCGTAGGAACGCTGATTCTCCGGCAGCTTGTCGGCGACCAGCGCGCGGAACGGCTCCATGCTGATGTTGATCGAAGCGTCCAGCACCCAGAGCAGACCCACCGCCATCCACAGCGCCGACGAGTGCGGCATGAAGATCAGCGCGATCGAAGCGAGGATCGCGCCGATCAGGAAGTACGGTCGGCGTCTGCCGAGCACCGGATGCCAGGTGCGGTCGCTGAAGTAACCGATCACCGGCTGCACCAGCAGCCCGGTCAGCGGTGCGGCGATCCACAGCAGCGGCAGCGCGTCCTTTTCCGCGCCGAGCGTCTGGAAGATGCGCGACATGAAACCGCCCTGCAGCGCGAATCCGAACTGGATGCCCAGGAAGCCGAACGACATGTTCCAGATCTGCCAGAACGACAGCTGCGGTTTCGGATGCGTCGTGCCTGGGTTCATCGTGATGCCTTTGGTTGGAACATGTGTGGTGAAGCGCCTGTGGTGGAGCGTCGTGACTCGTACTGCAGGGCGATCGTAAGCGACTAACGATGCACGCGCGCATCGCGCGCGGCACGTTGCATTGCAGCATTTCCGCTGCAAACGTATTCAGCCGCGTGATGCCGTCTTCCGCATGGCATCGTCGCGCATCCGGCCGGCTCGGCGATTGCGCACCAGCATGCAGCACCTATGCCATCGCGAAAGATCACATCGGCTTGGCGGCGCAGTGCTTGGCGATGAATTCCTCGTGGGTCGGCATCACCCGCGTGCAGTTGGCGATCACCCCGCGGATGCCTTCCATGTATTCGAGGATCTTCGCTTCCGGATACACGTCCACCATCGCGTGATACGAGCGCGGTTCCACCCGCTGGCCGTACATCACCTGCATCCAGCTGGGCTCGGCGAACAGTTCGTTGCATTCGCGGAAGATCCGGCCGTTGCTGCGGAACAGCTCCATCTTGCGGGTCAGCGACTCGGGCACGTCCATCGTCCGGCAGTAGTTCCAGAACGGCGTGTCGTCGCGCTCGGTGGCGTGGTAATGCATGATCAGGAAATCGCGGATCTTGTCGAACTCGAAATCGGCGTGCAGATTGAATTCGTCGATGTCGGTCTGGTCGAAACCGGCGTGCGGGAAGAACGCGGTCAAGCGCGCGATGCTCGACTGGATCAGATGGATGCTGGTCGATTCCAGCGGCTCCATGAAACCGCTGGCCAGGCCCACCGCGACCACGTTCTTGTTCCAGAACTTCTTGCGCTTGCCGGTGACGAAGCGCAGCACGCGCGGTTCGGCCAGCGCCTCGCCCTCGAGATTGGCCATCAGCGTCGCGACGGCTTCGTCCTCGCTGATGTACTGGCTGCTGAAGACATGGCCGTTGCCGACCCGGTGCTGCAGCGGGATGCGCCACTGCCAGCCGGCGTCGCGCGCGGTCGAGCGCGTGTACGGCGTGAGCGGCGTGGTACGGGTGCAGGGCACCGCCGCCGCGCGGTCGCAGGGCAGCCAGTGGGTCCAGTCGATGTAGCCGGTCTTGAGCGTCTGTTCGATCAGCAGGCCGCGGAAGCCCGAGCAGTCGACGAACAGCTGGCCGGGGATGCGTTCGCCGTTGTCGAGGGTGATCGCGTTGACGAAGCCGGTTTCGGGATTCTGTTCGACGCCGATGACTTTGCCTTCGGTGCGGACCACGCCGCGCGCTTCGGCGAATCCGCGCAGATACTGCGCGTAGAGTCCGGCGTCGAAGTGATAGGCGTAGGCGATATCCGCCAGCGGCGAGTTCGGGCGGTCGCTGACCGGATGCATGAATCTGTTCTGGCGCGCGGCGACGGTGTTGATCGAATACTCGTCGAGCACGCCGGCCTTGCCCGCCTGGCGCATCTTCAGCCAGTACTGGTAGAACGCGACCATGCCGAGATCCTGGCCGATCTTGCCGAAGCCGTGGATGTAGCTGTCGCCGACCTGGCCCCAGTTCACGAACTCGATGCCGAGCTTGAACGAGCCCTTGGTCTCGCGCATGAATTCGGCTTCGTCCAGATCCAGGGCGGTGTTGTAGAGCTTGATCATCGGTATCGTGGCTTCGCCCACGCCGACGATGCCGATCTCGTCGGATTCGACCAGCCGGATCGAATAGGATCGGTTCAGCACCTTCGACAGCGCGGCGGCGGTCATCCAGCCGGCGGTACCGCCGCCCACGATCACGATTTCGGATACACGATTGTTTTCGACGACAGGCACAGCGTTCATGCAGCGAAGTCTCATTGAAATGCGCGACAAGTATGCGACGGCGACCGCCGCCGGTCATCCTGCACTGCGGCGAGACGGCTTCAGCCAGCGCTGCTCTGCATACGTATTCATGCCGTTGATCGCCATGCTGCTGTCGCCCGCCGCCATGGCCGCGGCGCCACGCGACACCCTGCGCGCCGCCTGCGATGCTAGCGACGCGGCGACCGTGCTTCACGCATCCGCAGAGCCCGCCCGCGACGCGCGCGCCTACTGGCTCGACCGCCGCCTGATCCAATGGCCCGGCGTGAACACCGACGGCGCTGCGCGCTTCCGGCTCTACCACTCCGCCACCGCGCGGCTGCGCGTGGCGATCGGGCGGCCGGTGAGCGGCGCCGATGGCCATCTCGGGCTGCAGCAAGCCAAGGTCGAGATGACCGCCGCGCTGGCCGAACGCTTCAAGTTCATCGGTGAAGGCCCACGGCTGCTGCTCGACGCGGCCGATGCCGCCGCGTTGCCGGCGCTGCTGCGCGGCCAACTGCTGCTGGTGCGCGAGGACGACACGGGCCGCGTGCTCGACGCCACCGCGCTGCAGACACCGGGTGCGCTGGACGATCTGTATGCGGCAGCGGAGAACGCCACGCTCGGCGTGCATCGTCATGGGCAACCGGCGATCTCTGAAGACTTCGCCACCCGCTTCGCGCTGTGGGCGCCAACCGCGCGTGAGGTCGCGGTCTGCCTGTATGCCGACAGCACGCAGGCGCTACCGGCACGCGCAGACGACACCACCGGCGTATGGACGCTGGACATGCCCGGCGTGATGCACGGACAGCGCTATGCCTTCCTCGTCGATGTCTTCGTGCCCGGCGTCGGCATCGTCCGCAATCGCGTCACCGATCCGTACTCGGTCGGGCTGACGGCGGACTCGAAGCGCAGCGTGGTGCTCGATCTCGATCATCCCACCACCCAGCCTGCGGGCTGGGTCGGCGCATCGCGTCCGCCGGCGCTGACATCGCCCACCGACATGACGATCTACGAACTGCATGTGCGCGATTTTTCGATCGGCGACCGCAGCGTGCGTACCGCGTGGCGCGGAAAATATCTGGCGTTCACCGAATCCGATGCGGCCGGCATGCGCCATCTGCGCGCGCTGGGCAAGGCCGGTATCACCGATGTGCATCTGCTGCCGGTATTCGATTTGGCGACGGTGCCCGAACGCGGCTGCGTCACGCCGGAGATTCCCGCCGCCGCGCCGGAAAGCGACGCGCAGCAGGCGGCGTCCAGCGCGGTCGCTGCGAAGGACTGCTTCAACTGGGGCTACGACCCGTACCACTTCAACGCGCCTGAAGGCAGCTACGCCACCGATGCCGACGACGGCGCCGGGCGCGTACGCGAATTCCGAGCGATGGTGCAGGCGCTGCACGCCGCCGGGCTGCGCGTGGGCATGGACATGGTTTACAACCACACCACCGTGTCCGGCCAGGCGCCGAAATCGGTGCTCGACCGTATCGTGCCCGGCTACTACCAGCGCCTCGATGCGAACGGCAAGGTCGAGCGCTCGACCTGCTGCGACAACACCGCCACCGAACACCGGATGATGGCGAAGCTGATGATCGAATCGGCGGCGCTGTGGGCGAAGTACTACCGCATCGACTCCTTCCGCTTCGATCTGATGGGCCACCAGCCGCGCGACGCGATGGAGCGGTTGCAGCAGGCCGTCGATAGCGCCGCCGGCCGTCACATCGACCTGATCGGCGAAGGCTGGAATTTCGGCGAGATCGCCAACGGCGCGCGCTTCGTGCAGGCCTCGCAGTTGTCGTTGAACGACAGCGGTATCGCCACCTTCAGCGACCGCGCCCGCGACGCATTGCGCGGCGGCGGTTGCTGCGACAGCGGCGAAGCGCTGATCGCGGGACAGGGCCTGCTCAGCGGTCTGCACTACGCGCCGAATGCCCTCAACGCAGGAAAAAACCAGCGCGATGCGCTGCTGCGCGCGGCGGACATGGCGCGGATCGGATTGGCCGGCACGCTGCGCGACGTGCGCATGACCACATCCGCTGGCGAGCACAAACGGCTCGCCGACATCGACTACGCCGGACAGCCCGCTGGCTACGCCGCGCAGCCGGGCGAAGTGGTGAATTACGTCGAGAACCACGACAACCCGACGCTGTTCGACATCCTCGCGCTGAAGCTGCCGCGCGACACCAAGCACGAGGACCGTGCGCGCGTGCAGTTGCTGGGCGCGTCCTTCGTCGCTTTCAGTCAGGGCATCGCCTATTTCCACGCCGGCATGGACGTGCTGCGTTCGAAATCGCTGGACCGCAACAGCTTCGATTCCGGCGACTGGTTCAATCGCCTCGATTGGACGTACACCGACAACGGCTTCGGCGCCGGATTGCCGCCGTCGAGCGACAACGGCAAGGACTGGGCGCTGCTGCGTCCGGTGCTGGCGGATCGGTCGATCAAGCCGACATCGGCGGATATCGTCTGGATGCGCGACGCCTTCAACGATCTGCTGAAGATCCGCAGCAGTTCGACGCTGTTCCGCATGCGCAACGCGACGGATGTGGAAGCGCGGCTGTCGTTCCGCAATGTCGGCCCAAAGCAGAACCCACTGGTGATTGCAGCGCATCTCGATGGTGCTGGCTACGACGGCGCCGGGTTCCGCGAGATTCTCTACTTCATCAATGTCTCACCGGAAGTGCAGACGCTGACGCTGCCGGAAGAGAAGGGCAAGGCGTACGCCTTGCATCCGGTGCAGCGCGCAGCGGATGCTGCCGATACGCGACCGGTGCAAGAGGCGCACTACGACGCACGCAGCGGCCGCTTCACGATTCCGGCAAGATCGGCGGTGGTCTATGCCGTCCCATGATCTGTCATCCCGAACGAGGCCGAAGGCCGAGGAGGGATCTGCTTGTGCTCTGCGCCACCACGCAACAGCAGGTCCCTCGCCGCCCTGCGGGCGTCATCGGGATGACAGGCAATAGGGTGCGCCTTGGCGCACCGGCTTTCGACACCGCTCTATTCGTGATGTACTGATGCTTCTGCTTCAATCTCCTTCAACGAGGATCGATCATGCGTACTCCCCACTCTGATTCCATCGCGCATAGCTTCGGTGCGGCGTGCGTCTTGTTCGCAGCGGCGTGGTTCGCCGGCCCAGCATCTGCCGCCACCGTCGCCGAGGCGTCGTCGCCCGACGGCAAACTGAAGGTGGAACTCGATCTGAGCGGCGAAGGCCGGCTGGCCTATCGCGTGCTGCGCAACGGCAAGCCGCTGGTCGGCGATTCGCGGCTGGGTTTCATCCTGCGCAACGGCCGCCAGCTGCTGCGCGGCCTGGCCCTGGAAACGCAGTCTTCGCGCAGTTTCGACGAGACCTGGGAACAGCCTTGGGGCGAGCGCCGCTTCGTCCGCAACCATTACAACGAACTGCGCGCGCGCATCGCCGAAAGCGATCGCGACCATCGCCGCTTCGATGTGGTGTTCCGCGTGTTCGACGATGGCGTGGGCTTCCGCTACGAGTTTCCGAAACAGCCGGCGATGGACGAGGTGCAGATCGCCGAAGAACTCACCGAGTTCGCGATCGCACAACCGGCGACCGCGTGGTGGATTCCGGCCTACGAATGGAATCGCGAGGAATATCTGTACAGCCGCACGCCGCTGTCGGAAGTGGGCATGGCGCAGACCCCGATCACGCTGCGCACCGACGACGGCATCCATCTCACCCTGCACGAAGCGGCGTTGGTGGACTACGCGGGCATGAATCTGGTGAAGGCCGACGGTGGCGCGCTGCGTGCCTCGCTGACCCCGGGCAGTCCCGCCAAGGTGGTGCGGCGCACGCCGTTCACCACGCCGTGGCGCACGATCCAGATCGCCGACCGTGCCGGCGGTCTGGTCGAGTCCAATCTGATCCTCAATCTCAACGAGCCGAACGCGCTCGGCGACGTGAGCTGGTTCAAGCCATCCAAATACGTCGGCGTGTGGTGGGCGATGCATCTCGATCAGCAGAGCTGGGCCACCGGGCCGAAGCACGGCGCGACCACCGAGAACACGAAGCGCCATATCGATTTCGCCGCGAAATATGGCTTTCGCGGCGTATTGGTCGAAGGCTGGAATACCGGCTGGGACGGCGATTGGTTCGCCAACGGCTGGGATTTCGATTTCAGCAAACCCACGCCGGACTACGATCTGCAGGGCTTGGCCGCCTACGCGAAATCCAAGGGCGTGCATCTGATCGGTCACCACGAGACCGGCTGCGCGGTCAGCCACTACGAGCGGCAGATGGACGCATCATTCGCGCTGTTCCAGCGCCTGGGCATCGATGCGGTGAAGACCGGCTACGTCTGCGACGCCGGGCAGATCGAACGTCAGGATCGACCAGGCGATCCGGTGCTGCGCGAGTGGCACGAGAGCCAATACATGAGCAACCACCACCTGCGCGTGGTGCAGGCGGCTGCGAAACACCACGTCGCGATCAACGCGCACGAGCCGATCAAGGACACCGGTCTGCGTCGTACCTATCCGAACTGGATCTCGCGCGAAGGCGCGCGCGGACAGGAATTCAACGCCTGGGGCAATCCGCCGAATCCGCCCGAGCACGAGCCGAATCTGATCTTCACCCGGTTGCTCGCCGGCCCGATGGACTTCACGCCCGGCGTGCTCAGCCTGCAGGGTCGCGGCCAACCGCTGCAGAGCACATTGGCACGGCAGCTCGCGCTGTACGTGGTGCTCTACAGCCCGATCCAGATGGCCGCCGATCTGCCGGAGAACTACGCCGAGCACATGGATGCGTTCCAGTTCATCCGCGACGTGCCCGTCGACTGGTCGGAAACGCATGTGCTCAACGGCGAAGTCGGCGATTTCGCGACCCTCGTGCGCAAGGATCGCAACAGCGAGGCGTGGTACCTGGGCAGCGTGACCGACGAGAACGCGCGCACGCTGGAAGTCTCGCTGTCGTTCCTGAGCCCGAAGCGCAGGTATGTCGCCGAGATCTACCGCGACGGCGACAGCGCGCACTACAAGGACAAGCCGTTCGCGTTCGTGCGCGAAACCCGCGTGGTCACCCATTCCGATACGTTGACGCTGCCTCTCGGTGCCGGCGGCGGTGCGGCGATCCGGTTCGCGCCTAAATAATTCAATCTTTTAATGGATAACGAATAGAAGATCTGGAGAGAAAGGATGCCGAAGCCAACATTGAAATATGATGTCCAAAAAAAGAAAAAAGCCAGCACCATGCTTGCTTTAGGTTTGTCTGAATTGGAGGCTGCAGAGACGTTGGTTGAAAGCGAGCTTTATAGAGAGGCAATTTTTCATTTGTACTTTTGCGCCTACTACATAGCCCAGTCTTTGCTGCAAAATCAACTTGGAAGAAAGAATAATCATGACTTTATACAAACATGTCTTCATAAGTCTTATGGGAGAGCAAAATGGTTCCCAAGAAAATATGTTGATCTGCATACGGAGCTGCATAAATTAAGAAATGAGTATAACTATAAAGCGACACATGTCCCAAGTCATTTATTGGTAAAAAGAAAATTTTCAACGTTGAAGTTGTATGTAAAGTTTGCGTTTCGTCATGTTCCCAAGGTTGATGCTGCAGAAATAATTGAATCCATATATGCGAACAATAAAGAAAAAATAAAAGATTTTTCTTACGATATTTACTGTCCAAAAACATACTCTCACCACACAAGAATGACATTTTGGCAACCACCATTTTATTTGCCAATTTTTACTCATATAAAACTTTCAGAAAAAGCAAAAATAATGCTGCAATCTTTGAAGGTTAACAGACACGAAGATTATGTCGTTGGTTTGAATAGCCGCCTGAATCAGTATAGTGACGTGCATCTTTTAATGCTTGATATTGATTCTCTAGATACTTCCGTTGAATTTGAACTAAAAAAAATAGGCGGTGTGCTTCTTAAAAGTGGCAGGGGTTTTCATTTCATAGGAAATAAAATTATATCTGGACAAGCTTCCTGGGAGTCGCAAATGAAAAAACTAAAGAGATCGAAAGGACTAAAAATGCACATTGACCATGACCATATAGATATTTCTTTGCGCAGGGGATATGCAACGCTGAGAATCACAACAAGTTCCGTTAAGCCTGTCGCGCCGGTATTTTATAAAGAGCTTTAGATCACGCATGTTCAATCACCATCCGCAGATCCAGACGATTCCGATCTACGGCCGGCACGTCTGCCACGTCATCGACGATGCGCTGATCGATCCAGATGCGCTGGTCGAACACGCGGTCGCGCATGCCGACGACTTCGTTGAGACCGGACACAATGCGTATCCCGGCCCCGAGCTGCGCTTGCCGGACACCGTGTCCACGCAGCTGGATGCGTTCTTCGCCAGTCATGTGCGCCGGTCGATGGGCGCGCGCCGCACCGAGCGCATGTACAGCCGGCTGGCGATCACCGCGACTCCGCCGGAGCTATTGCATCCGAAGCAATCGCTCTGCCACATCGATCGCATGGGCGTGGATCCGAAGCATTGCGTCGTGGCCTCGGTGTTGTATCTGTTCCGCGATCCGCGTCTCGGCGGCACGGGTTTCTATGCGCCGAAGCGTCCGCCGCCGGAGGTGTTCCGCATGATCGGCGATTCGGCCGATCTCGATCCTGCGGAATTCCGCGCGCGTTACGGCATCGGCAGCGGCTACATGACCGTATCCAACGACTGGTTCGAGAAAGTCGCAACCGTGCCTGCGCGCTACAACCGCATCGTTTTCTACGAGGGCACACTGTTCCACAGCGGCGAGATCGCGCATCCGGAGCTGCTGTCGCGCGATCCGCGCGCGGGGCGGATGAGCCTCAACGGATTCTTCACCTGTACCCGAAGCCTGGCGGCGATGTGAGTCGCCGAAAAAACGATGAGAGGATGTCGCGCATGACCCGGAAAATCGCTTTGCTAGCAGCGATGCTGTCGGTATGCCTGCCCGTTGCGGCCTCCGCGCAGGACACCGCGCGCCGCAACGACATGGCGCGTATCGAAACGCTGACGATTCCGGTGCCCGATCTGGCGCCCGACGGTCTGCGCGTGCGCGTGTTCGTGCCCAATGGCTACAACCCGCTGGCGGAAATCGGTTATCCGGTGCTGTACCTCAACGACGGCCAGGATGCGGAAGCGGTCAAGCTGCAGGCGACGCTCAGCGAATTGATCGATCAAGGCAAGATTCGCCCGCTGCTCGCAGTCGCGATCGATATGCCGAAAGATCGCATGGGCGCGTATGGATTTTCCGATCGCGGTAATCAGCGCAGCCTGATTTCGCCGCTGCGCGTGGGCGCGATCGGCGCGCAGGCGCATGCCTATTCCGAATGGGTCGCGACGCAGCTGGTGCCGATCATCGATGCGCACTACCGCACCCGCGCGCGTCCGGAAGCGCGGACGATTCTCGGCTGGTCGCTGGGCGGCGCGAACGCGCTGAATCTCGGCTGGCAGTATCCGGAAGTCTTCGCCAACACGGGCGCGTTCTCACCGTCGCTGTGGCTGTCGCCGAAGCTCGACGACATCGCAAACATTCAAGCCAGCCGGTTCGCGCAGCAGATGATCGCGGCCGGCGCGTATCACGCTGGCAGCCGGTTCTTCTTCGCGGTCGGCGATATGGAGGAAACCGACGACCGCGATGGCGACGGCGTCATCGATGTGCTCGACGACACCCGCGACCTGATCGACGGCTGGCGCGTCGCCGGCGAAACCGAACCGCGCGCGAAAGGGCTGCATCAGCTCGGACATTCGATCAATCTAGATCATGCTGCGAAAGGCACGCGCGCGGACGCATCACTGTTCGTCCTTGCCGGCGGCAAGCACGAGCAGGCGTCGTGGGCGCGGATGCTGCCGGAGTTCCTGCGCTGGGCGTATGCCGTGCATGCGCCGCCGTTGAACGCGACCGGACGCACCGAAAGCTGGCAGCGCGTGCCATCGCGGCATGTCGACGCGCGCGATGTCGATGTGTGGCTGCCGCCGAGCTACGGCCGCGACCCGCAGCGGCGCTATCCGGTGCTGTACATGCACGATGGCCAGAATCTGTTCGACCCGGCGTTGGGTTACACCGGGGTCGACTGGGATATCGACGGCGCGATGACGCGGCTGATTGACGCCAGAGACATCCGCGAGGCCATCGTGGTCGGGGTGTGGAACACGCCGTTGCGCTTCGCCGAATACATGCCGAAAGCGCCGGTGCGTACCGAGACCGTCAGCAGCGGCGTCGAAGGACGTCTCATCGGGCGCACCGAGGACATCCGTTCCGACGGATACCTGCGCTTTCTGGTCGATGAACTGAAACCCTTCATCGATACGCAGTACCGCACGTTGCCGGGTCGCGACGACACGTTCGCGATGGGGTCGAGCATGGGCGGGCTGATTTCGGCGTATGCCGTCGCGCAGTATCCCGAAGTGTTCGGCGGCATCGGCGCGGTGTCCACGCACTGGCCGGCCTGCGAAGGTTGCGTAGTCGACTGGCTCGGCGCGCATCTGCCCGATCCGCGCACGCACCGGCTGTATTTCGATCATGGCACCGCCGGGCTCGATGCGCTGTATCCGCCGCATCAGGTGCGGATGGATGCGGCGCTGCGCGCGGGCGGTTACATCGAAGGCAAGCACGCGATGACCCACCGCTTCGAAGGCGCCGATCACAACGAAGCGGCGTGGCGCGAGCGGGTCGAGATTCCACTGCGCTTCCTGCTCGCGCGCTGAGTAGTCGCGGGTTCTACTTCTGCGGCGGGTTCTTCGGCGCGTCGTCGTCGAGTTCCTGCTCCGCTTCGCGCAGCAACGCGTCGGTCGCTGTCGAGAACGCTAGCATCGCCCAGTTCGTGGTGTCGCGGACATCGCAGGCGACGTGGCGCGGATCCTTCGCGCAGAGCCGGTCGAGATCCTCGGGCACGGTCTCGTCTTCGCCGCGTGCGAACACCCGGGTCAGGTTTTCGCAGCCAATCCGCACGCCGGCCGTGCAGACCTTGAGGTAAAAGGGTTTCGCCTCGGCCCATGCGCCGCTGAGCGCACGCTGATGTCCGGCGATGTTGCAGCCGTGCAGGCTGCCGCGTTCGCAGCAGGCGACGGCGGTTTCGGTGCCGGGCTGCGCGCAGTCTTCGACCAGCGGTTTTTCCACGAACACCACCGGCGCCGCGCATGCGCTCGCGCCGCCGTCGCGACGATAGACCGCGTACCGGTTCCAGTCGTCGATGCCGAGCATACGATCGTCGCCGATGCGCTGCAGCACGAAGTCGCCGCCCTTGTCGTGGCGGATGCGCACCAGACCCGCTTCGAGACGCGCGCGCAGATCGCCGCCGAAACCGGTGACGATGCCGCGATCGCCGAAATCCAGTTCGCTCATCAGTCCGGTGTCGGCCACGTAGCGACCGCAGGGCAATGCCGTGGACGGCACGGTCTTCAGTTGCGCATCGCTCAAGCCTGTCAGCGGCGCGATCTGTTTGCACGCCTCCGGATCGCCGCCGCGATCGCAGCCGATGCGCAGCGCGTCGCGACTCTGCGTGTAACGTCCGCCGATCCACAGTTCTTCCGCGACCTTGGCGCAGATTTTCGCCGAGCCTTGGCGCGCGCACAGCGCGGGCAATCCATTGAGTCGCGCCTCTGGCAGCGGCACATCGTCGGCGTACATTGAGGTTGCGACTTCGGCCAGCGCGTTGCCCAGCAGTTTCGCGATCGTGGTTTCGCAGGCATCGGCCGAGAACGTGGGCGTGCCTTCCCGGCATTCCGGCGGCGGCGTGGCGTCTTCGCCCGCATCGACTTCGGGGTGCTCCGCGCGGCGGCGTTCGCGGTCGATCGCTTTCACGCACGCGAACGGCATGCCTTCATCGCAATAGCGCTGCAGCATGGCATCGGCCGCGAGATCCGCGCTGGCGATGCAGGCATCGATCTCCGCAGCGCAGGTGCCGGGTGCGGCGGGCGCTGCGCTGGCGCAGGCAGCGACGCGCTCCAGCACGAAGGTCTTGCGGAACGCCGGGTCCACGCCGGCGATCGTGCGGCCGTCGGCGCTGACGGTGTAATCGTCGATGTAGGCCTCGTCGATGTCGTACAGCCGCAGCGTCTTGCCATCGCGACGATGGATCTGCGCGGAGGGCGCCATGCCATCGCGCACGATCCGCGCGCGTTCGATGTCGAGCACTTCAAGCCGTGCGCCGGAGTCGGCATCGACGTAGATGCCGCAGGCCAGGGGTTCGGCATGCGCGGACGCACAGCACATCAGCGGTATCGCGAACAGGAGCGCGGGTGAGAGCCATCGAAGCATCGGTGTTCCGGGCGGGGCGCGTCAGTGGACGGGATGCAGACGTTAGCATTGCCGCTCACAGGCCGACTGCCGCAGGTCCGGAACCCTTCCCGGATACCGCATCGATGCCTGGCTGGGCGGCATCGGGGGCTAGAATCCGGGCGAGTGCCGACCGGAATCGGTAGGCAAGGGAGTATCGGGATGGACAGGCGCGCGCAGTTGCGATCGTATCGATGGAAATGGGCGCCCGCTCTGCTGTGCATGCTGCTGCTTTGGGCAGCCGTGCCGGTACGTGCGCAAGCACCGCTCGCGGGTGGTGGGCAGCGTCTCTCGGTGGGAGACGGGCATGCCTGCGCCATCGATCCGCAGGGCCGTTTGAAGTGCTGGGGGGATCGTGCGGACCAATTGAGCGTCATGCCCGAAGGCCGATATACATCGGTGGCGGCGGGCAATTTCCAGTACTGCGCCATCCGTTCCGATGGCGAAGCGGTGTGTTGGCCGCAGCAGGCACAGAGCAGCCTGACGATAGTGCCACCCGGCCCCTGGCGGTCGTTGGCGGTGAGCTGGCGCGAAGCCTGCGGGCTTCGTTCCGATGGGCGATTGGAGTGCTGGGGCAAGGGCGATGGCGTTGCGGCTGGTGCGCCGGCCTCCGAGCGGTTCATCGCGGTATCGATCTCGTCGAGGGACGGTTGTGCGATCCGTATCGATGGCACCCTGCAGTGCTGGAGCGGGTACTTTCCGGGATATCTCGGCGCCCCTCCGCCGGGGCGTTTCTCGCGGTTGGATGTGTCCGACTTCCATGCGTGTGCAGTACGCACCGATGGGCGCGTGGTGTGTTGGGGCCAGAACCTGTACGGAAGTACCGAGGTCCCGGAGAGCGAAGGTTTCGTCGATGTGTCCGTGGGTGGGTATCACGGATGCGGGCTGCGTGAGCACGGCACGGTCGTCTGCTGGGGTAGCCGTTGGGGCATCAGCGACGTCGTCGCGTTCGAGTCGCCGCAGGGCGAGTTCACCGAGATCGCAGCGGCCTACGATCACAACTGTGGCCGCAAAGTTGATGGCACTGCCGAGTGCTGGGGCGGCGACTCGCCGGAAGAATGGTCGTTTGGAGCGGGCGGCCCGGCGCTCAGCGGTCTTGCGGTGGGTGGCGGCGAAGTGTGCGCGCTCGATATCAATGGCGAATCGCACTGCACCGAGAGGGTGCCTTCGATGCAGCCGATCCCAGACCGTTATTCGCAGCTGAGTCTGGGCAGCACCAGTGGCTGCGGCATCCTTCGCAATGATGGCGCCGTCGCGTGCTGGGGTGCGTCGCTAGGGCCGACGCCCGGCGGTGCGATGTCGAAGATCAGCGTGGGCGCGGCGCATGCCTGCGGTATCCTGGTCGATGGCGCGCTAGTGTGTTGGGGCGACAACAGCTTCGGACAGAGCGATGCGCCGCAGGGCGTCTACCTCGAAGTCGTGGCCCGCGACCGTTACAGCTGTGCGATCACCGCAGGCGAAACCGTTTCGTGCTGGGGCCAGGATCCGCTGGTGTCAGGTGTGCCGGTGGGTGCGGGTTTCCGTACGCTGGCCGCCAGCGACAATGTGGTCTGCGCCAATCCGGAATTCGGTCCCGCGCGATGCTGGGGCGACGGCGCGACCTGGCTGGGGTTGATCGATCAGAGCTGGGCTCCGGTGGTGGCGGTTGGTGACGACTTCGCCTGCTGGCTCTACAGCCAGAACGTCTATTGCGCCGGTGACACCTCGCATGAAGTGCCGGGCTTACCGTACCGAAGTTATGCCGCTGCGGCAGCCGCTGGCGGCCAGCTCTGCGCCATCGACGGCATCAGTAGTCTTGTCTGCACAGGCAGCGACCGCTTCGAACGCCGGTTCAGCACGGTCCGTATCGGTACCGGCAGCGTCGCTGCAGGGACGTCGCAGACCTGCAATGCCGACAGCGGTGGCCTGATTGACTGCTGGGGCGACAACGCGCTGGGCCAGCGCGAATCTCCGCATGTCCGCGCCCGCGCGCTCGATACGAACGCCGACCATGCCTGCGCAACCGGTACCGCCAACATGCTGTACTGCTGGGGCGACGCCAGCCGTGGCGGCAGCCTGCCGCCGCCGGGTCTGGCCACGCGCAGTGTCGATCTTGGCCAGTACAACGGATGCGCCGTGCGCAGCGACGGCAGTCCGTCCTGCTGGGGCTGGGACATCAACGGTCAGAGCACGCCGCCTCCGGGCCTCTTCCGCGGCATCGCTACCGGGCTCAATCACAGTTGCGGCCTGCGCGACGACAACACCCTGGCCTGTTGGGGTTATGGCGCCGACGGACAGACGGCTGCGCCGGCGGGCGCATTCCTTGCGATCGATGTCGGCGAGCGTCATTCCTGCGCGATCGGCATCGAGGGTGGACTGCGCTGCTGGGGTTTGGACAGCGAGGGACAGGCGACGCCACCGCGTGGTACCGATGCGCTGTATCGCGCGCTGTCCACCGGTTCGTTCCACAACTGCGCGATCCGCAGCGACGGTTTGCTTGTCTGCTGGGGCCGCAACGATCAAGGTCAGTCGACGCCGCCGCAGGGCCGCTTCGCATCGGTCTCCGCAGGCGCCGCGCACAGCTGCGCGGTCCGCGATGATGGCGCACGTGTCTGCTGGGGCAGCAACGCCAGCGGCCAGGCGCCAACAGTCGCGCTCGGCCCCGACGAGCTGCCTCGTGGCGAATACGATGTGTCCTATGAAGCCAGACTGCTGATGACCGGCAGCACGGGCTACGTGCCGCGTTCGCCGAAATTCAGGCTGGTGTCGGGCACGTTGCCGGAATGGGTCGAGCTTGAGGAAAGCGGGTTGTTGCGCGGTTACCCGCAGTCTTCTGGCGGATTCGATTTCGTGGTGGAAGCGCGTGACGCCAACGGTTTCATCGCAAGCAGGGCCTATCGGCTGCAGGTTGGTCCTTCAACGGACACCACGCCGCCGCAGATGGACGTCTTCATCACCGGACCGCTCGGCGAGAACGGATGGTTCAACGGCGATGTGCATGTGCGTTGGGTGTACGACGATCCGGAAAGCGGCATCGTCGGCGTGTCCGGATGCGAGAACAGTGTCGTGACCCAGGACACGACGTACGGCGCGACCCACTGCGTCCTGACCAGTCGGGGAGGCGGCGCACGTTCCGATTCCGGATACTTCAAACGCGACGCCACGCCGCCGCAGATCCGGGAATACCTGCAGCCTGCGCCGAATGCCGAAGGTTGGTTCAAGGCGCCGGTCACGGTGGCTTATGACTGTTGGGATTTCATTTCCGGACTGACCGGCGCTTGCCCGCAGGGCGACATGCTGTATGGCGAGGGTGTGCAGACATTCCCGATCCAGACGGTCCGCGACAACGCCGGCAATATCGCCAGCACGCCAACGACCCCGATCAAAATCGACTGGACCAACCCACAGCTCTCGGCGACCATGCCGCCCGCGCAATTGACCGTCGGCGCGACCCACGATTTCCATCTCAGCGCCTCCGACGCGCTGTCCGGCATCGCCAGCCAGAGCTGTACGCCAGTGGATACCAGCACGCCCAGTACGTCCACGCCGGGTACGCGCGTGGCCACATGCACTGCTGTCGACCATGCCGGCAATATCGCCAGCTTGAGCGCAGCGTATGAAGTCGTGCCGGGCCTCCGCCGCATGGGCAGTTCGGCAAAGCAATTGCGTCGCGTGCAGCCGCCGATACGCCGCAGCATGAAACCCGCGAAACCGCGTGCGCCCTGATGCATCGCCAGCGCTCATCCGCAATCGGTGACCGCATCGGTTCGGGACGCGTTTGTCGGCAGAAGCCGGTCAGCCGCCTGCCGTGGGCGTCTCCGGCTTCACCGCTTCCGGGCTGACCTTTTCGATGGTGTGGCGCAGTTCGCGGCCGAGGATGGTGGTGGCGTCCTTGGCCCAGTTGTCGAGGCGCTGGTCGAACACGAGTTTGCTGTTTTCGTCGGCCCAGACCAGTTTCATTTCGCGCAGTTTCTGGATGAAGCTGCGGAACAGGGTCTTGTCGAAGAATTCGGGCGCGGCCGGTGCGTACAGCAGGCTGAGGCGCTGCGCGGCGAGGTGGCAGAGGCTTTCCAGTTCGGCGGCGCCCAGCGCGCCGGGGCCGTTCTTGGCCAGTACCGAAATCGCGATGTAGTAGCGCTCGAACGCCTGCTGCAGCGGATGGCCGAGCGCGCGCAGGCGGAACACTTCATCGGACTGTCCGGCGTTGCGCGCGAGGATGCCGCCGTCGTCTTCGCTGACCTGCTGCAGCAGGCCTTCGCGGATGAACACGGCGATGGTCTGCTGGATCTGATCGGCGAAGCCGTCCTCGTCCCAAGGCAGGAACAGTTCGGTCTGCATGAACGGATACAGCGAACGGCCGATGCGCAGCAGCATGTCGCGGCTCATCCGCCGGTTGTGCTGGAAGCAGCAGGCGATCCACGCGGTCGCGACGAACAGGTGCAGCACGTTGTTGCGGAAATAGCTCAACAGCACCGCAGTGTCGCCGTCGACGTGCAGCACGTCGCCGAGCGGATGCGCGGTGCGCGCGAGCACGCCGATGTCTTCGCCGTGGGCGACGATCTGCTGCGGGGTGTGCGGGGTGACGGTGATGCGGTCGGAATACGGCACTTCGGCCAGCAGGGTTTTCGACAGCGCGATCTGCGCGAGAAGATCGGCTTCGCCCATCGCGTGCTTGGGCGTGGAAAGCACCGCGAGCGCGAGCAGATTGATCGGATTGACGTCGGCGGCTCGATTGATGTTGATCTGCACGCGATCGGCGAGGGTGTCGATCGCGCCCGCCAGCCACTGCGGTTTCTCGTCTTCGCCGACCGGCGCGCCGTCCCAGTCCGGCGCCTGTTCGGCGAGGATGTCGCCGAGCTTGATCGGCTCGCCGAAGTTCACCACCACTTGCCCGTAGTTCTGGCGCAGCACTTTCGGGATGCCCATCAACAGCTGCCAGACCGACTCTTTCGCCTTCGGTTTGCCCGACAGTTCGTCGAGGTAGCTGTTGCCTTCCATCAGCTTTTCGTAGCCGATGTACACCGGCTGGAACAGCACCGGTCGGGTCGGCTGGCGCAGGTAGGCGCGGATGGTCATCGCCAGCATGCCGCCCTTGGGCTGCAGCAGACGGCCGGTGCGCGAGCGCCCGCCTTCGATGAAGTATTCGATCGAGTAACCGCCGGCCACCAGCTGCGCGACGTATTCGGAGAACACCGCCGAGTACAGCGCGTTGCCGCGGAAACTGCGGCGCAGGAAGAACGCGCCGCCCTTGCGCAGCAGGGTGCCGATCACCGGCAGATTGAGATTGATGCCGGCCGCGATGTGCGGCGGCACGATGCCCTTGGTGTAGAGCAGATAGCTCAGCAGCAGATAGTCCATGTGGCTGCGATGACACGGCACATAGACCACTTCATAGCCGGGTGCGACCTGCTTGAGCGCGTCGAGGTGATGCACCAGCACGCCGCGGTAGATGCGGTTCCACACCGTGGTCAGCAGGAACGAGGCCGAACGCACCACCGGCGGCGAATAATCGGCGGCGATTTCGTAGGCGTAGGCGTGCGCCTTCTTCCAGGCGTCCTCGGCCTTGCTGTTCTCGCGGCGCGCGGTGTCGACGAGGGTCTGCTTCACCGGATCGGCGGACAGCACTTTGTCGATCAGCAATCGCCGCGTCGACAGGTCCGGCCCGATCACCGCCTCGCGGATGCGGTTGAAGTGGGTGCGCAGCACCCGCGACAGCTTGCGGATGGTGCGCTCGGGCGGCAGGTCCTCGGCGACCACGCCGCGCACCGCGACCGGCGCCGAAAACTGCACGAGGGTGTCGCGACCGTTGAGCAGGATCGCGAGCAGCCGGCGGAAGCGGCCGACCAGGGTCCAGTTCTCCGAGAACAGCACCGAGAACCAGCCGTTGTTCCGGTCCGGCGCGCGGCCGACGAAGATCGACACCGGAACCAGCTGCACGTCCATCGACGGATCGACGCGATGCGCTTCCAGCAATCGCGCCAGCGCCTCGGAGTGGCGCCGCGCCGGGCGCGCCATCTTCGGCGGCTTGCCTGTGGCGATGTCCACCGCCATGTCCACGGCCATGTCGGCGGCCTTGACCAGGGTGTTGCCGGCGTTGCGCCGCGACAGCGCGACGTAGGCGCGTCCGCGTTTCAGCGGATCGCCGGCCAGCGGCCGCAGCCCCGAGGGCAACCCGGCCTCATGGCAGGCGCGGTCGAGAATCAGCGCATTCGACAGCCCGTAGTCTTCCAGCACGTAGCAGATCGGGCGCGGGTCGTCGGCCAGCGCCTCGGGCAGCGGTTCGATCCGCAGTTCGATCCAGGGCTCCAGCACCTTGCCCAGCAGACCCGCCCACCACGGCCGGCGGCCACGTGGCGGTGGTGCTGACGGAGGCGCGATTGTGGCCGGCAGCATCGCCAGTTCGGCCTGCTGTGGCGTCTCCTCGTCCACGGCGGTGTGGGATGCGTCGTTTTCGACCGGCGTTGGCGCCGCGCTCGACGGCGCGATGTCCGATGGCATTGCGCTGCCATCGACGGGCGGCGTGTCGGTGGCGGCGGCCGGTGTCGGCTGCGTGGCGTCGCCGGTGGGTTCGGCGTCGAACAGTGTCGGTTGGTTCGGTGAAGTCGGCATGGGCGCCGCCATTATGACGAAGGCGGCTGCTTCGTCGCCGATTCGGGAGGAATCCCGGGAGGAATTCCGGGCGGAACCCCGGGCGGGGTGATGGGTGGTTCCACCGTGGCCGGTGTCGGCGCCTGTACGGCTTCCGGCGTCTCCACCGGCGCCAGCGCGGCGGCTGCGCGGGCGTGGCGCAGGAAATCGCTGAGGTACCAGTGGCCGTCGATGCGCTCGACCGCGACCACCGTGTCGATGGCCTTGCCGGCCAGCCGGTAGCGCATCCTCACCCGGGCGCGGTCGCCCTCCTGGCTTTCCAGCGACAGCGTCATCGCGTCCAGGCTCTGGTCCAGGTCGAGGTCGTAGCTGCGCAGGGTGTCCTTCAACGCGGCGACCAGCGGCTTCAGCCGGCGCAGGCTTTCGTCCATGCCGAAGCGCGGGAAATCCGCTTCCTCGCGCAGCCCGGTCTGGCGTGCGGCCAGGGTCAACCGTGCGATCGCGCCGCGTCCGCGCTTGGTGTCGCCCAGGGGCGCGCTGGCGCCCCATTCGCTCATCGCGGACACCAGTTGCGCGTAATGCCCGCGCTCTTCGGCGCTGAGGGCGTCGTCGCTCTGCAGGAATTTCACCCCAAACAGCCCGAGCGCGCTCGCTGCCGCGCGGATCTCGGTATTCGCATTGGCGAACTGGCGGTCGAAGCTGCGGCGTAGCTGCGCATCGGCCTTGTCGGCCGAGAGCGCAGCCACGATGCCGGGGATCTTCTGGTCGAAAGGCAATTCATCCAGCGGCCAGCGGGTGCGCCCGGCCTGCCAGGCAGCGGCCAGCGGTGCCTGCAGGTCCGACGGCACGGCGTCATGGGCGAAGGCTTCCAGATCGTTGTCGCGCAGATGCCGGGTGAGCAGGGCGACGGCCTGCACCGGCTCGGTCGCCGCGCCCGGTGCGATGCGCTGGCCGGGGTCGCAACCCGAAGCCGCCAGCAGGAGCAGCGCCGCCAGCAGGGCGGGCAGTGCGCGTGCGGGGCGGGTGACTGGGCGGGCGGGAAGCGGCATCGTCCCGCATCTTGGCGGGCCGGAGCGGGTCCCACAAGCGACCGCGCAAAAAAAAAGGAGACCCGGAGGTCTCCTGAAATTGTCCGGCCGAAGCCGGTGGATCACGGTTGTGGCATGGCTCCGGCAGAACCGGATGCGCGACAGAGTATCGGCTGCCGATTGTTAATGCAATGCTTGAACTGTCGTTCCATAAAGTATTGTTTTCAAACAATTCATTCCGCGATTCTCATTCCGCGATTCTCAGCGCATCGCGCTTGAGCGCCCGGCGTTGCTCGCGGGGTTGGCGCCAGTCGTTGTTGAACACCGCCGGTTCCCAGGAACCATAGGTCGGGTTGGGCAGCATCCACCAGCGCTGGCCGAACCAGCTGCGGTGCCGGTTCTGCAGCTCCGCGCGGGCCTCCGGCGTGTTGGCGAGGATCTGGGCGAAATCGCCGAGCTGGTCGCCGAACTGCATCAGTACCCGGTAGCTGCGCCCGGCGAGCTGCCGGCGGCAGAGTTTTTCCGAGCCCTCCTGCTCGCAGTCGGCGACGAAGGTGCCGAGGCCGAGGAACACGCTGTCGTCCTTCACCGGCAGCCCCAGCGCGCGCAGATTGGCCAGCGTCGGCGCGATCAGATGCTCGGCGCGGTTGGAGATGTAGATCAGGGCGATGCCTCTGGCCTGCGCCGCGCGCGCGAACTCGATCACCCCCGGCACCGCCTGCGCCTTCTCCTCGCGTACCCAGGCATCCCAGGTCGCTTCGTTGTATTCCTTGCCCTCGCGGATCAGTCGCGCCTGGTAGGGGGAGTTGTCCAGCACGGTTTCGTCCAGATCCATCACCACGGCAGGCGGCAAACCGCGCGCGGGTGTCGCACGTTCGTCCGGGACCAGCGCATCCCAGTCCGGATCCTTCAGCGCCGCGTCGAGGTGGTCGCTGGCGGCGCGATAGACGGTCTCGGCAGTGGCGCGGTATTCCACCGAACGCTGCACCCACAGCACCGCATTCAGATTGTCGTCGGCGGCGACGGTTGCTGCAGTGGGACCTGAGATCGAGGGCTCCACGGCGTGGTGAGGTAGGCTGCGGCATGCGCTCAGGCCGAAGACCGATGACAGCAAGGCTGTGAGCAATAGACTGAATCGCATTACGGCTCCAGTAGAGGATGTTCAGCGGTGGGGATTGTAGCTGGCATGGAGCCTTACTGTTATGAAGCCTGTCGATAGGAAAGCAAGCAGAGGGTGGATTATGGGTATATATGAAAGAGACTACAGAAAGCTCAAGACTGAAGAAGAACTGGAATTTTTTGAAATAAAAAAGCAGGAAGAAATTGGAACAACAGGAACAATCACCATAAGAAAAAATCTCTACGATCTCTACCCGAAGGCTGCAAAGCATTACATGACGCTGTTCCCAAATAATTATCTTGATCCATACGATTTTTATGAAAAAGATAAAAAACGATCTGTTATTGAGGGTTTCAAAAAAATAATTTCATCGGGTTTAGCTAATGAAAGATCGGTCGCAAGCTACATAAAAATCAACGAAGGGTATTTCATAATCGGATCAATTTTGAAGAGAAATTACAATTTTGGCCATCACGGCGCCTTTATTTTTCCAGAGTTTCCTCTTGGAAGTTCGCACAAGGTCGATTATTTGCTTATCGGTCTAAACTCAGATGGCTATAGTTTTGTATTCGTAGAAATCGAATCTCCCGCAGAAAAAATAACAATTTCTGGCGGAGATTTTGGCGAATCGATTAGAAAAGGCATGAATCAGGTGCAGGACTGGAATTCATGGCTCGAAAGAAATTTTTCTTCTCTACGCGATGAGTTTTCAAAGCATATCAAACCGGGCGATACGCTTCCAGAAGAGTTTAATTTTTATGAAAAGGGAAGAATAAATTATGCGGTCGTGTCAGGCATGAGGAAAGATTTTTTGAAGAAAACAAGAATCAATCGTAGAAAAATTTTCAAGGAGAATTCTATTCTTGTCCTGCATTACGAAAACATCATTGATAGCTCAGAGCAGCTAGTTGAGGGAGGCTTGACCTATTGAGTGAGAAGCGAGGCTAAAAAACCCCAGCCACCAATCCAGTTGCGAACACGAACAGCATCGCCGCGACGATGCGCTGCAGACCGCGCAACGTGGTGTTGCGCAGCAGTCGATTGCCGAACCACGCGCCGGCGAACGCGGCCAGCACCGCGCAGGCAAGCAGGGCGTGATCGAGCGATCCGAAGACGCGCAGCAGCGTGCCGGCATAGACGGTGAGGCGCGATACATCGATGACGCAGGCGATGGCCGCGCCGGTGGCGACGAAGGCCCGCTTGTCCAGACCGCTGCGCGCCAGGAACGCGGTGCGCAGCGCGCCCTGCATGCCGGCGAGACCGCCGAAGAAGCCGCTGAGCGCGCCGCCGAGCGGCAGCCAGCGCGCGTCGAAGGTCAGTGCGTGCAGTTTCGGCACCACTTCCACAAGGGCGAACAGCAGCAGCAATGCGCCGACGACCAGCTTCAGCGGCAGGATCTCGAAGCGGTGGCCGAATGCGGTGTAGGCATGCAGCGTCGGCAGCGTGCCGAGCCGCGACAGCAGCCACGCGCCGAGCAGTGCGGCCAGCAGCGCGGGTACGCCGAAGCGCAGCAGCACGCCGCGATCGATATGCGCGCGCAGCAGCGCGAGTTTGAACAGACCGTTGAGCAGATGCACCACGGCGGTCGCGGCGACCGCCTGTTCCAGCGGCATGAACAGCGCGAACGCCGGCAGCAGCAGCGTGCCGAGACCGAAGCCGGAGAAGAACGTCAGCCCCGAGGCCAGCAGCGCGACGATGCCGACGATGATGATGTCCATGGCGATGATGTCCACGACGGAATGCCCGCTCAGCCTTCCAGCATCGCCTTGATCGCCGCGAATCCGGCGCTGGCGCGCTCCTGTTTGCGCGCGGCGTCGGCGACCGGATCGGCGCCGTCGCGCTGGATTTCCGCGTCCGGCAATTCATCGAGAAAGCGGCTCGGCGACAGCCGCAGTTTGCTGCCCCAGCGCTGTGCTTCCCGCGAATGCGACAGCCACAGTTGTTCCTTCGCGCGGGTGATGCCGACGTACAGCAGCCGGCGCTCTTCATCGAGGCGGCCTTCCTCGAGACTGGCTTCGTGCGGCAGGGTGCCGTCCTCCAGACCGATGATGAAGACGTAGCGGAATTCCAGGCCTTTCGCGCCGTGCAGACTCATCAGCCGCACCTGATTGCCGGCGTCGCTCTTGTCGGCATGACTCAGCAGCGCCAGCGATGCGGCGAGCTCGCCCGGGCCGGCGCCGCCGCGCGCGCTGTCGAACCAGTCGCCGAGTTCATCGAGGTTGCCGCGACGGATCGCGAACATCTGCTCGTTCTTGCACTGCGCGCGCAGCGCCGCGAGCAGGCCGGAGCGCTCGTTGAGTTTGCGCACCAGCTCGGCCGGGGTCAGCGTGCGCGCGTCGCTGCGCAGGCCGCGCACGATGTCGACGAAACCGCTCAGCGCGTTCGCCGCGCGCGGCTGCAATTGCTTGAGCAGGCCGATGGATTCCGCAGCCCGCGACATCGGCAAGCCCGCTTTCTGCGCCAGTTCGGCGAGATTCGCCAGCGTGGTCGTGCCGACTTCGCGCTTCGGCGCCTGCACCGCGCGCAGGAATGCGGCATCGTCTTCGGGGTTCGCGATCAGCCGCAGCCACGCCAGCGCATCCTTCACTTCGCCGCGATCGAGAAACGCGGTGCCGCCGCTGAGGTGATAGGGAATGCGCAGCAGCTGCATCGCTTTTTCCAGCGGCCGCGACTGGTGGTTGCCGCGGAACAGGATGCAGAACTCCTGCCACTCGGCCTGCTTCGAGTTGTGCAAAAACTGGATCTCGGCGGCGATGCGCTCGGCTTCGTGTTCGCTGTCGCGGCATTCCAGAATGCGGATGCGCTCGCCGTCGGCCTGATCGCTCCAGAGTTTTTTCGGATGCTCGTGCGGATTGTTCGCGATCAGCGCGTTCGCCGCGCGCAGCACGCGGTTGCTGCAGCGGTAGTTCTGCTCCAGCTTGACAACGCGCAGCTGCGGATAGTCCTTGCCCAGCTGCGACAGGTTTTCGGGGTTCGCGCCGCGCCACGCGTAGATGCTCTGGTCGTCGTCGCCGACAACGGTGAAATGGCCTTTCTCGCCGGATAGCGATTTCAGCAGTCGATACTGCGCGTCGTTGGTGTCCTGGCACTCGTCCACCAGCAGATAGCCGATGCGCT
>CAZGBA010000027.1:0-43645 GCA_964523435.1 uncultured Xanthomonas sp. | reverse complement strand
GCGAACCAGCGGCCGATGCGCAGGCTCTGGATCGCCACGCCCCACTCGAACAGCAACGCGAAGATCACCGCAACCACCGGCTGCACGAGATGGAACGGCTTCCAACGCTGTTCGGGGAAGATCCGCAGCAGACCGTAGCCGATGTCGTCGTCCATGCCGCGGACATTGGTCCACGTGTGGTGACGATAATTGTGGGTCTTGCGCCAATTGTCGCCGGTGCCGGCGATATCCCATTCGTAGGTCTTGCCATCGAGATGCGGGTCGCGCATCCAGTCGTACTGGCCGTGGATCACGTTATGGCCCAGCTCCATGTTTTCGATGATTTTCGAGAGAGCGAGCAGCAGCGTGCCGACGATGCAGGCGGACCACAGGACAGGAGACACGAATGCGCCGACCACCGCGCCCAGCCAGAGCAGCAGGCGTCCCGCGAATCCGGTCCAGCGCACTGCCGCGACGATCGCACGGATGTAGTCGGCGTCGCGTTGGCCGAGCGTGGCGACGGTATGCGCGCGCACGGCATCGAGTTCGCGGCCGAAGGATTCGAGTTCGTCGACGGTGAGTGCGCGGTTTGCGATTCTGGAGGTCATGGTGCGGCTACTTGTGTCGAGGCGGCGATTGAACGAAGCGGTTACAGATCGAGGATGAGATCGCTGCGGGCGCTGTTGACGCAGAGGCGCAGCGCAGACACCGGCTCCTGTTCGACATCCCCGGTGTGCAGGTGACGGGTGGTGCCTGCGCGCTTGCCGCAGGCGCAGGTGTTGCAGATGCCCATGCGACAGCCGGAAGCGGGGTTCAATCCAGCCGCTTCGAGCGCAGTCAACAGCGATTCGCCGCGCGGCACGGTCAGCACACGGTTGCTCGCAGCGAGCGTCAGCTGCACGCTGCCGCCTTCGATATCGGCATCGACGCGAGGCGGCGGCGTGAACGCTTCGGCGTGGAACGCGACCGCACGCTCGGCCGTCAGTGCGCGCGCTGCCGCAACGAAGCCATCGGGGCCGCAGGCGAACACGCGATGTTGATGCAGATCGGGTGCGAATACCGACAGCAGCGACGCATCGATGCGCCCGTGACGGCAATCGGCAGCATCGACATCGCGCGTCAGCACGATATCGACGCGAAAATTCGGCTGGCGCGCAGCGAGTGCGCGCAGTTCGTCGACAAAGCAGAGTTCGTCGCGGGTGCGGGCCCAGTACGCCAGCACGATCGGCATCGGCATGCCTTGCGCGGCCTGCGCGCGGATCATCGCCATCATCGGCGTGATGCCGCTGCCGGCGGCCAGGAACAGCCATGCGCCGCGTGTATTTTCCGGCAGCGTCATCTCGCCGAAGGCGGGGCCCAGGTCCAGCACATCGCCGATGTTCGCCGCATGGCACAGATGCTGGCTGAGCTTGCCGCCCGGCATCGCCTTGACCGTGATCGCGATCCGGCCATCGGCACGCGGGGCGTCGCTCAGGCTATAGCTGCGGGTGATGCGGGTGCCATCGATCTCGGCGGAGATATTCAGATGCTGGCCGGGCCGGAACCCCCGCCAGTGGCGATTGGGCTGCAGCGTCAGCGTCCAGCTGTCGCTGGATTCCGCCCCCCGGGCCACGATCCGCGCCAACGGGCGGTCGAGGGACCAGATCGGATTCAGTCGCGACGCCCAGAAATCAAAGGCGTCCGGCGCTACGAGCGTCCGTGCCAGGCGTTTCAGCAGGGGGCGACGGGGGGAAGTGGCAGGGCGGGGATCAGGGCGCATGGTCGCCACTATACAGACGAGAATACAATTGTCTATACATATGTATATTCACGACAAGGCATATGATGCGGTTCACCCCGGCCGATCGCATGCCCTGCCCGTGACCCAAGCCCACACCGCCGACAGCGTCGACCTGCACCTAGGACGTAAAACCGCGATCTCGCGGGAAGATCTGCTCGCCGCGACGCTGCGCCTGATCGGGCCGCACCGCAGCGTGTCGAGCCTGAGCCTCCGGGAAGTGGCGCGCGAGGCGGGCATCGCGCCCAACAGCTTCTATCGCCAGTTCCGCGACATGGACGAACTGGCGGTCGCGCTGATCGATCTCGCCGGGCGCTCGCTGCGCAAGATCATCGGCGCGGCGCGGCACCGCGTCGCGACCCAGCGCGGCATCGTTCGCGGCTCGGTCGAAACCTTCATGGAACAACTGCGCGCCGACGACAAACTGCTGCACGTGCTGCTGCGCGAGGGCACGGTCGGTTCGGATGCGTTCAAGCAGGCCGTCGACCGCGAACTGACGTTCTTCGAAGAAGAATTGCGCTCGGACCTTGTACGGCTCGCGGCCGCCGAAGGCACGGTCATGCACGAGCCCGCGCTGGTGTCGAAAGCGATCACCCGTCTGGTGTTCGCGATGGGCGCGATGGCGATGGATCTACCGCCGGAACGCGACCGCGAGTTGGTCGATCAGATCTGCACGATGGTGACGATGATCATCACTGGTGCACGTGCGATCGCGGCGAAGCAGAAGTCTAACGATTGAAGTCAGCGCCACGCAGCGACTTCAACGGCATCGCTGCGCTAAAGACCGTCTTTCATCGTCTACTCATCAAGCCTCTGCAGACCTTTCCGATCAAAATTCAACTCGTTTTCACCAAGTTTGAGCTTTGCAGAAGAAGCTGAACCCAGCAACGCCTCCGCTAGATGCGAGGCCGGTGTTCTTGGCCCATCTGCATCAGTACCTGATGCTTGGAATAGCCCGCTTGAGAGACGAGCTGTCAGCAGTTCTGGGAATGGCTCCTGAGAACTTGATTTCCATTCCAATACAGTTTCCGCAAGCCAAGACGCACGTTCAATATCAAGCCGGAATTGTTGCAGCTTGAACTCAGAATCCGCGATTCTCTGTAGCCACCGATTGAGCCAGCCAAGGTACCAAGAACCGAGCGCAATCGCTGCAGCCGCATATGAGCCTGATTTTACAATCAATGCGAATGCTTCTGCCGGGTATTTTTTCGTTTCTGGATCGATCGAAACCGCACTGCCAAAGTATGCAGAAGCCCCCACCAATATAATGAATCCGATGATAGATGCGGATTTCACTGCTAAATGTTGCTTTTTCGTTGTGCCGGATATGGTGAAATTTTCCAGGCGGTCCTCGGCAAGCTTAAGTAAGCTTGATCGAATTTCACGGCGTACGTGCGTGTTATTGCGGTCATCCAACTGTTTCTTCAAATCGTTTAATGCGCTCTCCTTCTCGTCCAGAGAAAGTTGCCGTTTCGCATACTCATCTTCCGCACGCAGCCTCTCTTCCTCAACGATCCTCCGCGCTTCAGAAATTGAAACATCGAAATATTCTTGTCTACGGCGCTCGTTCTCAATGTGCTCGGCATCTAAACTTTTTCTATGCCGATCTGTATCTTCAATTAGATGTGCGGCAACACTCTCCATCTTCTCCAGAATAGAACCATGAGAATCAACCACAGCATACTCTGCTGCAGAAACTCCTGAGGCTAACGGATGACTTAGCGCTTGCGAAAGAAGGGCATCAGCTTTGAGAAATTTCAGCTTGTCTTTTGGGCGACCGCCATATTCTTGTGATTTCTCATTGAAATAAGTATCAATTTTATCAAGACGAGGCTCACCCCGATCTTCTAACCTTGAAAAATTCCAAGTTACATTATCAATTTTTAAGACTGCAGTTCTAACAGCATACCCTGAAATTTTTGATACTTCATTGAGATTTTTAATACTGATTTCTTCGCCGAACTGATCGTTAAAAATAGCAGAACTATCATCATCCTTATATTCTTTCTTAACCTGCTCGAATGCTCGAATCAGGTCGCGGTCATTCAACTTCGGAATTAATCTATGAGCCATACTTCATTCCCCTTATTTTAATTATTTCCTTTTTTTGAAAACGACAAAGCAGAATCATTTTCGTCGCTGCGAAAACAACCACGTCCACAGCTCCGGCGTCTGCGAATACGCAGGATCCCAACTGTTGTGGTTGGCCTCGGGGAATTCGGTGTAGCGCACGTCACCGCCCACAGCGCGGAAGGCGGCATCGATCAGACGATCCTCGCGCGGCGGCACCACATCATCCTTCGCGCCATGGAAAATCCACACCGGCAAATGCTTCAACCGCCGCGCCAGTGCGGCTGGCGGATCGGTCTCATCGCGCAGCGGCGTGACGATCAGGTCGCGCTCTGCGCGCGGCGCGGTCAGTCCACCGCAGACCGGCACCAGCGCGGCGAAACGCTGCGGCTCCATCAGTGCAAGTTCCCAGGTGCCGTAGCCGCCCATCGAGAGGCCGGTGAGATAAGTACGCTCGCGGTCGCCGCCGAATTCATCGGTGGCGGCATCGAGCGCAGCGAATGCGATCTCCGCTGCGACACCCTTCCAATCGCTGCCATCGGGCGCCTGCGGAAATACCACGATGCCCGGGAAAACGTCCGCATGCGCGCGCAGATAGGGGCCGACGCCGACGCGCGTGGGCTTTTCGCCATCGCTGCCGCGCTCGCCGGTGCCGTGCAGGAACAGCACGGTCGGCGCCGCGCCGTGGCGATGGCGCGCAGCGGGCACGAAGACCTGATAGCGATACGCCTTGCCGTCGACCGTCATGGTGCGTTCGACGAATGCGCTGGTGGACGGCGCATTCGATAGCGTCGTGCACGCAGCCAGCGTCATGGTCATCGCCAACACGCTCGCGCAGACGGCACTGCGGATCAGCGTACGAACACCCGATATTCCCATGGCTTCAGCTCCAGCGCGGTCGACGCATCCAGTGTCGCGGATTTCCGGCTGAAATGCTCGGTGTAAACGCCGTGGAACAGGGTCTGCTCGAAACGCACCTTCTGCGTCTTCGGCGAGAGGTTGAAGACCGCGAAGACTTTGCCGTTGGCGTCCTGGCGAACGAAGCTGAGCACCTGCGCCAGCTTGTCATTGGGCACATGCACCATCATCGCGCCCCACTCGCCGTTCCACAGCGCGCTGGTCTTTTTCTTCAGCGCGATCAGGTCCGCGTACAGCGCGCCGTTGGGATGCCTGCGCCAAGCGATCGGATCCTTCTCGAAGAACTGCAGCCGCCGTGGATTGCCGGCTTCCTGACCGTTGTAGATCATCGGGATGCCGTCGCCGACGAACGACAGCACCATCGCTGCGTGCAGCGCATCGCCGAATTGCTCGAACTCGGTGCCTTCCCACGAGTTCTTGTCGTGGTTGCTGACGAAGTTCATCCGCATCGCGCCGCGTGGGAAAAAGGCCTCGTTCCAGGAATAGAAGGTGTAGAGCTTGTTGACATCGCCCTTGCCCATCGCGATCTCGTGCATCGTGCTGTTCCAGCTCCAGGCATAGGTCGCGTCGAAGGCTTTGGCGTGCAGATCGCGGGACTCCCATTCGGCCAACATGAACACCGGTTTCACCGCGTCCAGTTCCTGGCGCAGGTTGTCCCAGAAATCGACCGGCACAAAGCCGGCCACATCGCAGCGGTAGCCGTCGACGCCGACCTCACGCACCCAGTAAGTCATCGCTTCGGTCATGTATTTGCGCAGACCGGGCTGGCGGTAATCCAGATTGATGATGTCCGACCAGTCCCACCACGGCGTGGGATGGAAATCGCCTTTCCAGTCGCGCGCGTACCACTCCGGATGCTCCGCAACCATCGGGTTGTCCCAAGCGGTGTGATTCGCGACCCAGTCGAGGATCACGTACATGCCCTGCGCATGCGCGGCATCGACGAAATGCTTCAGATCGTCGAGCGTGCCGAACTCGGGATTCACGCCGTAATAATCGCGCACCGAATACGGACTGCCGAGCGTGCCCTTGCGGTTCTTCTCGCCGATCGGGTGCACCGGCATCAACCACAGGATATCGACACCCAGCGTCTTCAATCGCGGCAATTCGCGCTCGGCCGCGCGGAAGGTGCCCTCGGGCGTGAACTGGCGGGTGTTGATCTGATACAGCACCGCATCCTTCGACCACGCCGGATGCTGCAGCGTGATGTAGGGCTTCGGCTGATAGCGGTCTTCGATGGGCGATGTCATCGGTTGGTTCGCCGAAGCGGTGGAAGTCAGGGCGGTGAGGCCGAGGGCCATCGCGAGCAGGGCAATCAGGCGCATACGGGACTCCGGAATCGTCCGCAGGGTGTACCCCTGCGGACCGGGCACAGTCAATCGGAAATCGATTGCATTCGCGGAAAACCATTGCTGTCAGCCATACCGCGACTCTCTCTGCGAGGTGCTGCAGCCATCCCGCACGCACCGCATGACCACTGCGGCTGTGCGACCTGAACAGCGGAAAGCGGGATGCTCGGGTATGCTGCGGACTCACCCTGTTTCATCGAGGAAACCGCCTCATGCGTCAGAGCCGTCTGCTGATCGGTAGCACGCTATTTCTGCTTTTGCTGTCCGCCTGCAAGCAACAGGACACCTCGCCGGCGGCCACGACGCCCGTCGAAACGAACACGCCGGAAACCGTGACCGAGGAGCCTGCTGCACCTCCTGCCGCAGCCGCTGTCGAGGCCGTGGCACCGAATGCCAACACCGGGTTCAGCGTGGAGAATGTCCCACTATCGACCGCAACACTGCCGCCCTTCCCGTTCTTCGATATACCCGAGGGGCTGGTCGCCAAGATCAAGGCCGACAAAAGTACGGTCGGCTTCGCGCGTCATTTCTTTCTTGCCGGGAAAAAAATGATCCCGGTCGAAGGCCGGCTGTACCACAATGAGATGAGCCTGATCAGCCCGGACAAACAGCGGGAGTATTCGACAACGGAATTCCATCGCAACTACAGCAATGCGGTTTTGGCCCTGGGCGGCGCCGAGATCAGCGAAACGCAGTTCACGCGCCCGATCGTCGACGAAGTCGGCGGCCTGCGCGAAGTCAACCAGTATTGGCGCAGTGCGCCGCCCACCAGCGGCTACGAGCACCACAGCTACCTGATCCGCACCGCCGACAAGGAATACTGGATCCATGTCGGAACCGCGGCCGGACGTCCGACCGGTTATCTCGTCGTGCTGGAAAAACAGGCGATGACGCAATCGCTCGGTTTTCTCGACGCCAACGCGATGAAGTCCGCACTGGATGCCGAGGGCCGCGTTTCGCTGCATATCAATTTCGACACCGACAAGTCGACATTGCGCGCCGACAGCCAAGCCGTCGTCGATGAAATCAAGAAGCTTCTCGACGCCAACGCAGGCTTCAAACTGTCGATCGAAGGTCACACCGACAACACCGGCAGCGCGGATCACAATCGCCAGCTGTCCTCCGCACGGGCACGCAGCGTGCTGGATGCGCTGGTCGGTCTTGGCATCGATCCGTCGCGCCTGAGCTCCAAAGGCTACGGTCCCGACAAGCCCGTGGCGGACAATGCCGACGAAGCCGGTCGCGCGAAGAATCGCCGGGTCGAGCTCGTGAAGCTCTGAGCACCGAGTGACGAGACGATAGCGACGACATCATGAAAAACGCAGCACTCGCGGCGTTTTTCATGTCAGGTCGAACGCACGAACCAATCGCGGTGATTTCGGCGGAATCGAAAATCCGATCGGGAATCCGATCAAAAGCGCGATCGAAAGCCCGCACACAGATCGTCAGATCAGAATCAGCGTCGCGAGCCCGAGGAAACTCAGAAACCCGACCACATCCGTCACCGTGGTCAGCACCACGCCGCCGGCCAGCGCGGGATCGACGTTCATGCGCTTCAGCGTCAGCGGCACCAGCACGCCGGCCAGAGCGGCTGCGACAAGATTGATGGCCATCGCTGCGCCGATCACCAGGCCGAGCTTGATGTCGCGGAACCACAGCGTGGACACGGCGCCGACCACGATCGCCCAGATGATGCCGTTGAGCAGACCGACCAGCACTTCCTTGCTGAGCAGCGCGCGCAGATTGCCGTGCGCGACCTGGCCCAGCGCCAGACCACGGACCATCAGCGTCAGCGTCTGCGTACCGGCAACGCCGCCCATGCTGGCGACAATCGGCATCAGCACCGCCAGCGCGACGATCTGCTCCAGCGTGGCCTCGAAGCGGCCGATCACCCACGACGCAAGGAACGCTGTCCCGAGATTGATGCCCAGCCAGATCGCGCGCCGTTTGGCCGCGCGCGGGACCGGGCTGAACAGGTCTTCCTCTTCGTCAAGACCGGCGGCGCCGAGCGCCTGGTGTTCGGCCTGGTAACGGATGATGTCGACCACGTCGTCGATGGTGATGCGGCCGAGCAGCACGTTGTTGTCGTCGACCACCGGCGCACTGATCCAGTCGTGGTCCGAGAACATCCGCGCCACCTCGTCGGCGGATTCATCGACGCCGATGGCGGGCTGCTCGTCGTCGATGAGCTGATTGATCGGCGTGCTCGCGTCGCGGGTGAGCAGCGACTGCAGCGCGATGCGACCGAGATACTGATGGCGACGACTGATGACGTACAGATGATCGGTATGCTCCGGCAGCTCGCCGCGCAGCCGCAGGTAGCGCAGCACCACATCGACGGTGGTGTCGGCGCGCACCGTCACCACATCGGGGTTCATCAAACGACCCGCGCTGTCCTCGTCGTAGGACAGCACCTGCTCCAGCCGCTCGCGGTTCTCGCGATCCATCGACTTGAGCACTTCGTCGATGACCGTATCGGGCAGGTCTTCGACCAGATCCGCGAGGTCGTCGATGTCGAGGTCTTCGACCGCCGCGACGATTTCATCGGGATCCATGTCCGCGATCAGGCTTTCGCGCACATCCTCGCCGACGTGGACCAGCACTTCACCGTCGTCCTCGGCGTCGACCAGACCCCAGACCACGCTGCGCTTGCCCGGCGGCAGCGATTCCAGCAGGTTGCCGATCTCCGCCGGCGACAGGCTGTTGACCAGCCGGCGCACAGGACCCAGACGCCCGCTGTCCAGCGCGTCCGAAAGCAGACGCAACTGGCGCGCGGTCTTGTCGTGGCGGATGGTCTCGGCCATTCGGTGCTCCCGGTGGCAGCGGTCATCGCACCACGAGGGCGCGACAGGGGTCAGGTGTCCATGCGGGAATTATCGCCGGTCGCAACGGGGATGGACACCCCTGCAACGACTGTGCGCCGCGCTGCGCATCCAACCTTCGGTGCAACGAAGACGATGAATGCACGCACGCGATGCTTACATGCCCCTCTCCCGGCGATCATGGCAGACTAGCGCCGCCTGCCGCTGGGGGAGCGTGACAGGTACGGGGCGTCTCCGACCCACCCCGCAATGCTGCGCTTGCCCCGCCGCAAGGATGACTCGGAGAGAGCTGCATGGAGTACCGTTGGGACGACTTCAGTCTGGATCGCGAAGGCGCCCTGCTGATGCGGCAGGGACGACAGGTCGATGTTTCGCGCAAAGTGCTGGAGTGCATCTGCCACCTGATCGAACAGCGCCATCGTGTGGTGAGTTACGACGAACTCATCCGCAAGCTCTGGGGTCACGACAATGTGACCAATCATCAGCTGGCCCAGGTGGTGCTCTCGGCGCGACGTACGCTCGGCGACGATGGCCAGGCGCAGCGGCTCATCCGGACCATGCCGGGGCTGGGCTATCGCTGGGTGAAGACCGTCCTTGAAGGCACAGACCCCATCGTCTCCGCCGGGGAAGCTGTTGTCCCTGCGGCAACTGCTGCGACGCCGGCAAGCAACGACGACGATCGTGTGCACGCATCGATGCGGCATACACCCGACCCGGAAAATCTCCGGGAAGGGACGGCGCCCACGATAGACACGCCAGCCGCGACTGAAGAATCCATCTCACCATCGTCCACTCCCGCACAGGCGGACGCGGCCACGCCGATGCTGGGCAGAATCGGGCGCCTGCGCCTGTGGGCAGCAGCCACGATTGCGCTGGCGGTCTTCGCGACAATCGCGTGGTGGTTTCAGGACAAGCAGCAGACCACCATCACCGGACCTCTGATCCCGGCGGCAACCAGCCCCTTGGCCCGGATCGAAGAACGGCTGTGGCGGGGCGATGTCGAAGCCGTACGCGCAGGACTGACGGCCCTGCCCATGGAACTGAACGACTCGCCCGACGCCAGAATCCTCGAAATCCGCATGTATATCGAAAACGCACGCTATGATCGCGCTGCGCAGAAACTGGAAGTGCAACAGGCCAGGAGCAGAGCCTCCGCAGACCCCGTCTGGCAGGCGAAATTGCTGACCCTGCAGAGTACGCTCACGGCAAGACGCGGAACGTTGAGCCAGGAAGTCTTCGAACCGGCCCGCGATGCCGTCGCATTGCTGGAAACCATCGGCGACAAAGCCCCACCGTCAGCCGTTGGAGAGGCGATCGCTGCACGCGGCTCGGGCTATCTCCGTCTGGGACAGTTCGAGCCCGCCATCCGCGATCTGGTCCATGCGCGGGACATCCTGCTGAAGGCCGGCAACAAACGAAGCGCCACCAATACCAGGCACATGCTGGCATACGCATGGCTGCGGATGGGGCGACTGGAGAACGCTCTGGATGAGTTCGAAGAGGTCGCGAGACTCTTTGAACAGCTGCAGCATCCGCGCGGCGAGGTGGATGCGCGCAACAGCGCAACCAGACTCCAGATCGAACTGTTGCGATGGGATGAAGCGTCCGTCAACAGTCGGCGAAGCATGGACGAGTCGAGAAAGATCGCGGATTCGTACCTGCGTACATATACGATCCGACTGCATGCGCTGGTGCAGACTCACACCGGGCATTTGCGTGAAGCCGCTTCGCTGCTCGAAGAGACCGACATCAGCTCAAAAACAGGCAGCGGCGCTTCTATCACGTATTACCTCGCTTCAGGGAAAGCCGAGAGCGCTCTGTCCGAAAGCGCAGCGATGTTCGCCAACTACGATGCAATCTCGAATTCCAATCTGATCCTCAGCAACCAGGAGGGCGCATTGTTGTTCTGGGTCACCGCCGCACAGGAACTGGAAATGGCCCGAGGCGAGATGCCAGCGCCAACCGATGCGCAGCTCGAAGTGCTGCAGCACCCGATGTCGATCCCCGGGCGCATCGCGAGAGGTCGATGGCTCCGGTCCAAGGGGATGCTACGAGAGGCGAAAGCGGAATTGCGCTTGGCCTTCGAGGACGCCACGAAAGCGAACCGGCTCTTTTACATGACCCTGGCTGCCGTACCGCTCATCGGTCTGGAGCTGGAGAACGGAGATGTCGAGACAGCCGACATGGTGCTGGCATCCCTGCGCGGGATCGACCCGGAACGAATGGACCGAGATTATCAAGTTTCCGTATTGCAGCTGCGGATAGCATTTGCGAAAGGCGATACGCAAGAAATCGAAGACACGCATACCAAAGTCCTGGCCTTGGCGGGAGAAAGAGCGCTACCAGCCGGGCTACGCGGATCGGAAAAGTCGAAGCCGGAAAAGGCGGTGAGCATTGCCAAAGGCATGCCGTGAATTCAGCGCTGGGGATAGAGATGACTTGACGGAAATTGGCTGAAATTTTAGGTCAGGCGAAAATTTCAGGAAATCTGGACGGGGCTTTGCAGCCCCATCCAGCGGGACCATCAACAGCATTGATCAGCGGAATGCAGCCACCGTAGTCGCGCGATCATTGAGAACACGCGCATTGTTTGCCGTAGTGGCGTTCCCCATGATTTTTCCATTGTAGGTCTTGTTTGGATTCGACCAGTAGTTGATTCTCGGGCAGCCTGTCGGGCAATTCGCGGCGGTATCGTAAGCCATGATCGTTCTCCACCTGGCGGTGCCATTGAAGTAGCCATGACCATAGGCATAATTCGGATTCGTACTGCTGGCCTTATCGTGTGTCGCCCCGATCAAGTGTCCTATTTCATGGGCGAAACTGAAACCGGCAACGCATCTATGATAGACGACTGCGAAAGCGCCCGCCTCGCTCACATTTTGGCCGGCAACACCACAATTGCTGCCGCTCGTGGTCATCAGCACTCCTATATCGGCGGATATCTCATCACGCTTTGGATGGAAGTTATCGAGATATCCGTCGTCTTTTTTTACGAAACGCGATCGATCTACACCCAGATCCGTATTATTGACGTAATTATATGCCACCAGACTTCCGGCAAGCTCGAATCTCATATTGACGTTACTGTTGATGAAGCTCTGATTGGAGTCTGCAATTGCCAGGTTCGACATCGCCCGCGTATCACCGACTTCGGTCGCAGCCGCGCCGCTATAGACAATCATCACGCGCACGGTTGCGGGCGCCGCTGCCGTTGCTGTCGCGAGGGCCACTTTGACTTTCGGGTTGTCGGTGAGCGATGCACCCATGCCATTCGGCTGGTCATCATGCGCTTCAGGCGGCAACTTCGATTGGTCAACGCCGGCAATGACATGTCCACCGCTCTGCAGCGACTGCAGGCTGTAAGTCTCGCCGTTCAGCCTGATCGTTCCGGCGAGTTTGTTACCGTTGCGGACGATCATCACCGAGTTAATCGGATCATCGGCAATCTCACCAGTCATCTTCTCTCGAATTGCTTCAAGCGCACCGAAGCGCTTTCCGAAAGTACCGTACCACACCGTGGTACCGTCGGGATTCTGATAGCTGTACTTCATATAGGCGACACCAAAGCCGCCCAGCGTAAGCGTGGCGTTCTTGGCGCTGACTTGTGTCGCGTCCGCCTGCACAAGCTGCACGGAAGTAGTGGAACGATTACCCGCGATTGCACGGTATCCAGGATCGCTGTGCGCGGCGGCAGATTTCATCGAGAGAAAGAACGGCTGTTGTGCAGCCTTGCTGTTGACCGAAACCAATGCGATCAGTGCGACAGTAGTAACAGCTAAAAAAATCTTGTTTCGATTCATGAATGACTCTCCTTGTATTTTCATTCCGCCGAAACCGCCAGGCCCGGCTTCGGAATGGATTCGATGATGGTGCACAACTTGCAACCTGGAATATCAGAAAAACGAAACCGATGTGGTCCGGCTGCACGATATGAGATCGATGTCATCGACGGAACTGCTCCCAATGGTTCGCCATTGGCGTGCCTGATTTCCTTTCGAACGCATTCCACCGCTCTTGCGCTCGCCGTCGCGCTGACCGCATCCACGCAGATACTCGCCGACCATGCACGAGCTCAGTCTCGCCTCGACGCATCGATGGCGTCATGCCGAACAAACACAACGGCTTCATGGGATGATCAAGAAACAATCATTCGGGAACAGAAACGAAGCGCATGGTCGCATTTCGCTTGCTGTTGATCCGCGCCGGCTTGCTCTCGGCCATTGCTCTGCGCGCCATCGTGCAGACCTGGCCAAACTATGGTCACGACAGCAGCACAGACCTTACCGTCAGGATGTTGATCCCGCCCGGGATTTCTCGTCTGGTTTGGACGGATGCGGCGTGTCGGGACGCAACACCAGAGGAAGGAAGTGGATTCTGAGCATGTTCTCGCCGCTTTCTGACATTCTCACGAATAGATCGTGAGACGACTCGAAAAGATCAGGGGATGACTTTCCACCTCGAACTCAGAAATGTGCCGCAGGATATTTGCGTGTCAAGAATGGATATCCCGACGTAGACCGTACTGGGGGTGTTGTAGATACATCTACCACCGCTCGAATTATGATAAAAGCCATAGCCTTTCTGGGTGATTTCGGGGCTGAACCACGGCATCATGGTCCATACGAGACGTGGCGATGTACCATCACCGCAGGCGACGGTACTCGGTGTTGTCGCTCCGTTCGTAAAGGTCAGGCAACGACCCGTCTTCACGTTCTGCACGATAGCCAGGAACCCGTCGGACGAATGGACGTACCAGTCCTGGTATTGATTCCCATCGGTGCAATCCCATGGGAAAACACTCCCGCTGGAATTGCTGTGCAGGCATTTTCCGGTGCTGTAATTTTTAAAGCTGAACGTCGGCGCAGCTGCGGATGTGCCCGGGATTCCAAGGCAAACGAAAGCAGATAACGCCAAGACCGATGAATAAAGCCGCGAGTTGATATGTGCGTTCATTTCTTTCTCCATGTGAGTAAAAGCCGCGAAAAATCGTAAACAGATTGAGCGTCGCCCAACGACGATCGATTCTTTGCGGAAAGGATGGCCGGGTCGAACAAAAGGGCAGCCATGCATAATTCTCTGCACCACCTTGCCCGACTTCGTGAATTCGAAAGGACGGTAGTCAGCTTTACCTTGGGATCGCCCTCCAGCTGTATTTGAGAGCAGGATTGATGCAGGGGGTCGGATACTGATAGGCAGAAACCGACGTACCACTCAGACTGGCGAAACAGTCGGCGGCAGTCCCGGCGCTGTTGATCTTCACGATCTGAATGAAGCCTTGCGCATCACTCACGGCTATTACGGCAAAATCCTGCTTCGTTTCGGAGCTGCTGCATGTGGCGCTGCTCATCACACGGTTGACGACCCTCAGACACAGCCCGGTCGAGGCGTTCTTGTACGAAATTGTGCCCGAAGGATCGACAATCTGATGCCACTGTTGATTCAGCCGCGTGTTGTAACAGGTATCGGTAAGCACACGCCCGTCGAGAGCGCCCACCAGACATTTGTAGGTCTGTTGGCTGGCAAAACTGAATTTCGCAGCGACCGCTTCCTCGGCGCACAACATCGAGGCAGTCGCTAGCGCCAGGAAAGAGATGGTTCGACCCGTATTGACGATGGCATTCATGTGATGGCTCCAGGGACGTGAGTGAAAAGGGGGCAGCTCCAAGGCAGGGATCGGCGCAGATCTGAAGGCCATGTAGCACCCGCACAGGAAGGTGGATGACCGGGCAGCCTTGCATGCCGCATCATTCACGACTCGACTCTAATCGCGGACGGCGGAGCGATGCATGGAAAGAAATCAGGATGCGATCATGAAACGATCATTCGATAGCCGAAACGCGACGCAGCGCTACGTCGTTTGTTGAATTCGAGCCAGACCGGCTTTTCCACTCACTGCCGTGCGCTTCATCGTGCCGACCACACCATGCTTTGATCGCGGCACGAAGAACACCGACAGAATCACCGGCATGCTGCGCTTGTCGGGGACTTCCAGCTCCGACTGTGCGGGTAAGTTCTGCCGGAACACTGCGCCCGGATACAAGTAATGCAGCCTGTCCGCCGAGCCGACCTGTCGCTGCGGCACTCGGAATGTTGCGCACAGGTACGCATTCCTTCTGGCACGGCCATCATTGTTCCGGCAATCAGCTCAATTGATCAAAACATGATCAGATCGTGATCAGCGAATGGCCTGATGAAACCGGCAGCCAAACCTCGGCGTCAGCTTTTCACTTCAACCCGCCCCCCCCCCCCCGCCAGCAGCGCTATCGCATCCTCGACACGCTTGATTGGCTAGCCGCAGGTTTACCATTGCATCCCTCCAACCATCAGAAGGACTCGATGTGTCGAATCGAACACACGCCACTGCCCTCGCGCTCGCCGTCGCGCTGACCGTGTCCGCGCAGGCGCGCGCCGAGGTTCCGTACTACGCGCGTACCACCATCGACGCCGGACTGACCGGCGCGGCGTTCGTCGTCGCCGGCAACGTCGTCGACAATCCGCGCCCGGAAATCGTGGCCAGCGCCTTCGGTCAATTCGTATTCGGGCCGCAAGGCCCGATCTGGCCTTCGGCCGGCCAGGTCGTGATGTACACAAGCACCCAATCGGGCCATGCGCCCAACGGACAGATCACCGGTTGGAACAAGACCGAAATCGTCGGCTTGGCCGATGCCATCAAAGCGCCCAACCGCCCTGCCCTTGCCGATATCAACTGCGATGGCAGGCTGGACGTGATAGTACCCGGCGGCTATTTCTTCGATACATTCATCGGCAATGCGCTGGGCTCGTTGACCTGGTGGGAGAACAAGGGCAACGGCAAGCGCTGGGTCCGCCACAACATCGTCACCGGCAGCCCGTTCGCGTATCACTCGGCGGTCTATGCCGATATCGACAGCGACGGCAGGAAAGACATCGTCTCGGTGGCGGAACAGGCCGGCAACCCGCAGATCTCGACCGACGACATCGTCGAGCTGCAGCTCTTCAAGGGCAACGGCAATGGCACGTTCCAGGCAGCAATCAAACTCGCGGACGGCGGCGGCGGCTTGATCGAGGCATACGATGTCAACAAGGATGGGCGTGTCGATATCGTATCGCCGCAGTTCTTCGGACCGGTCGCCGGCCAGCCGTTCGTGCCCTTGCCTGCGCGCGATGCCAGCGTCGCGTCGTTCGTCTGGTTCGAGAACAACGGCACCGGCACGTTCACGCGCCATGCCATCGGCACGAATCAAGGCACAGGCTTTGCGATCGTACCGGTGAAGAATCTGCGCGGCGACGGCATCACTCGCTGGATCGCGACCAACCATACCAACAGGAACATCGCATTCCCGCCGTTTTCCCTCTATCCGGAGCCGGCCGTGTACGAATTCACACCGGGATTGGATCCGCGTCAGCCGTGGACGGTCCGACAGCTGAGCACGCCGGGTTCGTTCCCGGTGACCGGCGGTGTCGGCCAGGCCGCGCCGGGTGCGGCTGCCGCAGGCGATCTGAATGCGGACGGCAGAATGGATATCGCCGTCTCCGGCGACGGGTCGCGCGCGGTGTATTGGCTGGAACAGCAGGGAGACGGCAGCTTCGTCACGCATCAATTGCCCGACAGCAATGGGTACGGCCAGTCCGGCGGCCCTGTGATCATCGATCTGAATCGCGATCATCGCAGCGAAATCGTCTTCAGCAGCTTCGATCAGAACGCGCTGAGCCTCTGGAGTCGCTGAATTCGAGGTGGCTGTGCGGTCTTTCCTGGATTATCCGGAAAGTCCGCACGGCCCCGGTGCCTTCTCACCAGCACCGCGATCTCTGCGATGCTGCGGCAGTCACTCCATCGACAATCATGCTTATGCTGCGCAAGATCGCACCTGTCGCACTTCTGGTCATCGGACCGCTCATCATGTTGGGCGGTTTTCTGCTTTACGCCAGCAATGCAATCCCCTATCAGGACGCCACGCCGGAGATGCTGTCGCATCAGGCCTCAGAAGCGAAAAGGTGGGCGATCGTCTTTGTGCTTGGATCGGCTACCGCAGCAAGCGGAGCCATGTGGAGCTGGCGACGTTGGCGGGCGAAAAAACATAGTTTCGACGCGCGCTAAGCCTGTCGCGGATTTCGATGTCGCACGCGACCGTTCGTTTCCGTGCTGGTGGTTTCTGATCACGTGCGATCGAGTCTATCGCCGGACTTGGCCACTTCCCCACCTCGCCCCGGGCATCCCCAGTTGAGGATCTGCGTGCCCGCCGGCAACACACGGCGGAACATCGCGATGCGCTTGGCTTTCGGATTGACGACGACCGGATGCTGCGCGGCCTGCAGCAGCGGCAGGTCCGCGCTGCTGTCGGAATAGGCTTTTTCGACCGGTGCGATGAAGCCGGCGTCGCGGATCATCGTCATCTTCATGCGGTAGTGACAGTGGCGGATCGCGCCGATGGCGCCGTATTTCGGGCCGACCTGGGTACCGATCACAGGAAGATCCTCGTGCGCGACGAAAGCGAGGATCGCGCGTGCGAGTTCGGGCGGTGCGCCGGTGGCGATGAGCACGCGGTCTCCCGCCTCGCGATGCGCGCGCAACACGTCGAGCGCGATCGGCAGCAGTCTGGATTGGATCGCATCGGTATGTGCAATCACATAGCGGTCGGTCGCGGCGTTGAAATCGGCGACGGTTTTCATGCCCAGCGTGCCGACCCACACGAACGCGGAGATGCCGCGACGTCGCGTCGGCATCCACGCGATCATCGGGCCGAACACCGGCGCGATCAGCAGCGCGAGCAGCTTGCGCCAGACGTTGCGTTCGATCAGCCACTTGAACAGGTGACTGCCCGAGTCGCCGTCGTACAGCGTGTGGTCGAAATCGAACACCACCAGCGGCGCGTCGGCCGCAGGCGTCGGATACGCGTGCGCACTCATGTCCGGAAAAACAATCGCTGCAGGGCGGCGCCGGGGTCGGGATCGCGCATGAACGATTCTCCGACGAGAAAGACATCGACGCCTGCGGCGAGCAGCCAATCGACATCGTCGGGCGTGCCGATGCCGCTCTCGGTGACCAGGATGCGATCCGCAGGCACCGCGTACTTCAATGACAGCGTGGTCGCGAGCGACACCTCGAACGTGCGCAGGTTGCGGTTGTTGACGCCGATCAGCGGCGCGCGCCCGTGCACCGACGGCAAACGCAGCGCACGCACGAGTTCGGCGGCATCGTGCACTTCGACCAGCACATCCAGGCCGATGTCCATCGCTTCACGGTACAACGACAACAATGGCGCGTCGTCGAGCGCGGACACGATCAGCAGGATGCAATCGGCACCGAGCACGCGCGCTTCCACGATCTGGTAGGGATCGACGGTGAAATCCTTGCGCAGCACCGGCAGCGCGCAGGCGGCGCGCGCTTGCTGCAGGTAGGCGTCGGCGCCCTGGAAGAAATCGACATCGGTCAGCACCGACAGACAGGCGGCGCCAGCGGATTCGTAACTGCGCGCGATCGCGGCGGGATCGAAATCCTCACGGATCACACCCTTCGACGGACTGGCCTTCTTGACCTCGGCGATCACCGCAGGCTTGCCAAGCGCCCGCTTCGCTTCGATCGCCGCGACGAAACCACGGGTCGGCGGCGCCTCCGCGAGCCTGGCGCGCAATGCGTCCAGCGGCATGCGCGCGCTGCGCGCCGCGACTTCTTCGACTTTGCGGTCGAGGATGCGCTGCAGGATATCCGCGCGTCCGGTGTTGGCGTTTTCGTCGTTCATGCTGTCGGTCATGGAATTTTGGCGAACCAGTCGTAAGCGCGTTCGACCTTGGCGACGCGGGTGATGTAGCGTGTGTACCAGTCGCGACGACCGCGCGCGCGGGTGGCGGCGTGCTCGGCCTGATGCTTCCAGCCGAGGATATCGGCCTCGGTGCGCCAGTAGCTGACGGTGATGCCGATGCCGTCGGCGTCGCGCACCGATTCAGCGCCGAGATATCCGGGCTGCTTCACCGCGAGCGCCATCATCCGCTCAGACGCTTCGCCATAACCTTCGTCGTCCTCGCCGTTGCGCAGCGATGTGAACATCACCGCGTAATACGGCGGCTCCGGCGTATCCGCGAAACGTGCGGCGGAAGGCAATCCACTCACGACGCAGCCAGCTTCTGCGTGGTGTCGATGAAGTGCTCGAGCTTGGCGCGCGCGTCGCCGCTGGCGAGCGCGGCGCGCGCCGCTTCGATGCCGTGGGCGATGCTGTCGGCGGTGCCGGCCACATAGAGCGCGGCACCGGCGTTGAAGCAGACGATCTCGCGCGGCAGGCCGGGCTTGTTGTTCAGCGCTTCGAGCAGCATCGTTCTCGATTCCTGCGCATCTTCGACGCGCAGATTGCGGCTGGCCGACATGCCGATGCCGAAATCCTCGGGATGCACTTCGTATTCGCGGACCACGCCATCGCGCAGTTCCGCGACCAGCGATGCCGCACCGAGCGAGAGTTCGTCCATGCCGTCGCGACCCCAGACCACCAGCGCGCGTTTGGCGCCGAGTTCCTGCAGCACGCGCGCCTGGATGCCGACGAGATCGGGATGGAACACACCCATGAGGATATTCGGCGCGCCAGCAGGATTGGTCAGCGGCCCGAGGATATTGAACATCGTGCGCACGCCCATCTCGCGGCGTACCGGCGCCACCATCTTCATCGCGGGATGATGCACGGGCGCGAACATGAAACCGATACCGGTGGCGGCGATGCAGGCGGCCACCTGTTCCGGCTGCAGTTCGATCTTCGCACCGAGCGCTTCGAGCACATCGGCGCTGCCGGACTTCGACGATACGCTGCGATTGCCGTGCTTCGCGACTTTCGCGCCCGCCGCCGCGACCACGAACATGCTGGCGGTGGAAATATTGAAGGTGTGCGCGCCGTCGCCGCCGGTGCCGACGATATCGACCAGACGGTCGCGATCGGGAACTTCGACCCGGTGCGAGAACTCGCGCAGTACAGTAGCCGCAGCGGCGATCTCGCCAACGGTTTCCTTCTTCACGCGCAGGCCGGTGAGGATCGCCGAAACCATCGGCGGGGAGACTTCGCCGCGCATGATCTGACGCATCAACTCGACCATTTCGTCGTGGAAGATCTCGCGGTGTTCGATGGTCCGCTGCAACGCTTGTTGGGGGGTGATCGACATGGGCTTGGTTCGCAATCCTTTATCTTCGTTTCGGAAGCGCGGCGCGGTCAGGCGGCGCGCGCGAGAAAATTCTTCAGCAACGCATGTCCATGTTCGGTCAGGATCGATTCGGGATGGAACTGCACGCCTTCGACCGGGTATTCGCGATGGCGCAGGCCCATGATTTCCTCGATCGTACCGTCGTCGTTCTCGGTCCAGGCAGTGACTTCGAGCGCTTCGGGCAGGGTGCCGCGATCGACCACCAGCGAGTGGTAGCGCGTCGCTTCATAGCTGTCTGGCAAACCGGCGAACACGCCTTTGCCCTGGTGGTGGATGCGCGAGGTCTTGCCATGCATGATCCGGCCAGCGCGGACGACATCGCCGCCATAGGCCTGACCGATGCTCTGGTGACCGAGACACACGCCGAGAATCGGAATGCGATCGCCGAGCTCGCGGATCACGTCCACCGACACCCCGGCCTCGTTCGGTGTGCATGGGCCGGGCGAAATGACGATGGCGGACGGATTGAGGGCATCGATCTGGGCGACGCTCAATTCGTCGTTGCGCACCACTTTCACATCTGCACCCAATGCCTGCAGGTATTGCACCAAGTTGTAGGTGAAACTGTCGTAGTTGTCGATCATCAGCACCATGGAATGCGCATCCCTTTGATCCGCCTTGATTTTATTCGAATTTCCGCCGCTGGCGCACGATCGGAACGCCATGCGGTCTGCAGAAGGCAGACGGTCACGACGGACCAATTGTAGTCGGCACGCACCGCGTCCGCCGCCTTGATGCGCATTGAGCATGCGCAGCATTTGCCCGGCGGGAGATCCGCGCGGGAACGCTCACTACCGTTTGAGTGATCGGAAACGCCGAAAGGCCCGCGCGACCGCGCGGGCGCCGAAGTCCGGCGTATGCAAATCAGGCGGCTGCGCGGCTGGACACGGCCAGATTGGCTTGGCGCAGCCAAGTCGAGAACGGCATGGGAGGGCAGCGCTTGCCGGCGAGCTCCAACCGGCGCAGGTAGATTTCCTCGCGATGCACCGCGACGGATAGCGGTGCCGCCACCGCAATCCGCACCTGGCGCTTGCGCGTGGGTCCGGCGCCGAGATAGGAGGGGCTGAAGCTGACGTTGAGCTCGACATCGTCGATCCGGAAGCTTTCCGACGTCAGCAGCGAAATCAGATAGAAACGCTCGCCATCGGGCAGGACTGCGGGGCGCAGACATGCCTCTCCGTAGAACAACTGCGCGCTGGGCGGCGCGATCACGCCCATCGTGACGTGATAGCGCAGTTTGTCGTAGACGGTCACGCAGACATCGTCGCCTATCCGGATGGTTTCGCCGACACGGCGGTTGAGGATGAGCATGGCGTAATGACCTCAGGCCCAGATCAGGCCGGATAGCGCATGGGACGAATCCGCCACCTGGCGGACATCCTGGTTTTTCGATTCGCAGGAAACCTGCAAGGACTTCGGAGCAATGACCCCGATATGGAGGTGTTCGTCGCAATCCGCTGCCAGCGACACCGCGTCTCCCGGCAACCAGACCCTGATCTCGACCTCGCCCACACGGAAGCGCCGGATGGCCAGCATCGAGAACAGATACGATCGCGCGCCGCTCGGCAGCACCGAAGGCCGCATGCACACATTGTCGAAGTAGAGGTCGGCTTCTGCCGGCGCGATGACGCTGACCGTGACGCGGCCGCGGCGTCGATCCTGAAGGGTCACGCTCAAATCGTTGCCGATGCGGATGGTCTCGCCGACACGGCACGTCAGAATCAGCACGCTGCACCTCCCTTGTGATACCACCATGCTCGGTGAACCCTATCGGCACCGGGTCGGCGAAAGCCCGCAGACCAGAGCCTCTTCGGCAAGCCACCTTGGCCGCCACCGATCCCCTTACCCGAATTTCTTTACAAACCACTTGCAGACAAAAGGCATTCCGAGCCGTAATACGGCGCGACCTGAAAGATAGCATTGCTATTTTTCATGTCAATATCTAAAGTTCGGACCGCGCCACTCGAAATCCTGAATTCCGCTAGGATGACCGCTATGGACAGATACGCACGCACCTTCGCGGAAGCGATGGACAGCACGGGCACCCGGAATATCACCGTGGCCGCGCATGCCAGGGTCGGAAGCAACAACGTGTCGCAATGGCGGACTGGCAGGCGACCGATCCCGGCCGAGCGCGCCGTCGCCATCGCCGCCCTGCTCGGCGTCGCGCCAGAACGCATCAGCGAGGGCTACGAGCGCCTGCTGCACGCGGGATACACCCCACCGCACAAGGCCGCGTCCCTCGGCGCGCGCACGGGCGCCTCACCGGTGGATCACGTCACGATCGAGCGGCTCCCCGAATTCGGCCATTCGGAGGGGCCGGCCCGCATCCTGCTGCCGGATTTCCTGGCCAGACGGAAGATCGGCCTGACCGCGATCGAGGAAGTCCGTTGGACGTTCCAGCCGTCCCACGCAATGGAACCGGAAATCGAACGGCACGCGCTGGTGCTGGTGGATATCACCGCCACGCAGCACGACCAGGTCGTCGATGGGGGAACCTACGCCTATGCCCTCTGGGGCCGCCCGGATGTCCGCCGGCTCCTGATACGCCGTGACCATTGGCTGGTCGTCGGTTACGGAAAGGACGCCGAGTACACGGAAGTACAAACTTCCGAGCTGCCCAACCTCAAAATTTTCGGCGCTGTCCTCGGCGCGTTGTAGACTTGCCGGACACGCCCCGGACGCGCCCGGATTTGACGAATCCGTTCTTTTATGCGAATAGCGTCTGAGGAAAGCGCACATATCTGAGCGCCATCGGGTTCGTCCGGGTACAAGGACTTAGGGGGAAAGCAATGGAAGATGCCAAGTGGAGCGACACAGCCAAAGGTCTCGTGCTCAGCGCGGCCTACTGCGCCTCGTTCCTGGGGGCCTGGTGCCTGTCGTTCGATCAGTGGTATCTGCCTGCTGGCCTCCGCGCCGCTTCGCTGCTGTTCGTGCCGTATCGATACTGGCCCTACCTGTTCGCGGGCGACGCCGCCGCGCTGCTGGTCATCCGGGTACCGAAAGCGGAGCAGTACAGCGCGCTCTGGGTCTATCTCAGCCCGTTCCTGCTGATGCCCATGGTGTCGTCGCTGGCATTGTTGCTGCGCAACAAATTCAAGACCCATCAGGACAAGGCGCGCTGGCTCCCGCTGGCCGGGCTGTCGATCGCACTGTGGTCGTCCGTCTTGAACATGGCGTTCGGCTACTTCCTGTACGGCCCGCGTTCTTCGGTGACGTTCTCCAATTTCTACATGCTCTCGGTCGGTGACTACCTCGGGATTCTGATGGTCGTGCTGCCGGTTCTGCTCTTCATGGGCAGAAACAGCGGCCAGATCACGCCGAAACATGCGGTCCGCGACAGCCTGATCGCCGGCGCGGCGATCTTCGTCCTCTATTGCGTCGCCGCCATCCCGGTGCTGGAGGCCGCGTTCCATCAGGGCCTGCTGATGCTGATGCTCCTGCCGGTCGTCGGTCTGACGTTCCGGCACGGTTGGCGGGGCGCGGCCATCGGCATCCTGGCCGTGAATATCGTCACGGCCATGGAAATTCCTTACATGAACGCCCCCGGCACGCACGACGCCGAGATCTTCGTGATCCAGCAGGCGCTGGCGATCGCGGCGACCGGATTGTTGATGCTCGGCACCGTGATTTCGGATCTCTTCGACAAGGCCCGCACTGCGGGCGTCGCCGAAAAGGAGGCGCTGCTGCTCGCGCAGAACAGCTTCCTGTCGAGCGAAAGCAAGCTGCGCGACCAGGTGATCTACATGGCGCAGATGCAGTTGCGTCTCGATGATTACCGCGACGATCTGGTGGAATGGCTGAAGCAGCATCGGCATTTCGAGGCGGCGATGGACCTGAACAACCGGGGTGTGGCCCATGCCCGATTGTTCGACCAGCAGGCATTGGCGCTGTATCCGATGCGCATCGAAGCGCAGGGTCTGTACGCCGTGCTCAACGCCGAAGCATTCACCGATTTCTGGGCGAACGAAACCGCCGTGCGCTATCAGCTGCGCGGCCAACCCAAACGCTTGACGGTGGACCTGCAGCTGGCCGCGTATCGCTGCGTGTGCAACGCATTCGCCTTGTTGTCCGAATGCGACCCGGAACAATACACGGTGAAAACAAGGGTTTGGCGCTATCGCGGCAAACGCGGAATCGCCTTGTTCGTGACCGCGAAACCGACGGCCGATGTGGATCTACAGCACAACCAGGCCGGCCTGCTGGCCGCCATGGAGCTGGAAGGCCGGGTCAAAGCGCATGGCGGCGCCGTGAGGCGCCGCCATCTCAATCGCATCAGCATGTTGTTATCCGAGCCCGTGGATGCGGAATCGACGATTCACTGAGCAGGACCGGGTTGCCGGACGATCCAGCGATCCTGATTTGCGCTGCGGTACAACACGACCTCGACTTCGTTCGACCGATAGATCAGGCGGCTGTTGGCCGTAGACGGGATTCCGCCCGAAATCGACACGCGGTCGACATCGCTGCCGATCGGCAACACCCAGAACGTGCCTTCGATTCTCCCGATCGCCGCTCTGACACGCCCCACGCTGTCGTTGATCTGAACATAGCGGATGCCGTCACGCGAGAACTCGTACACCTGCCATGCGGGATCCGGCGCCACATCGGCGGTCGGAGGAAACGATTCGCCCAGCCCATTCCCCCCCAATGTGGGCGCACCATGGATATCGGCTGGGCAGCCGCAAGCGGCGCTCGCAAGCGGGCTGGCGAACGACGCGCAGAACAGGACAGCGACGGACAGATAGAGCTGAAAAGACGAATGCTTCAACATGGGTTTCTCCTTGATGTGTTCCGTAACAATGGCATTAGCAACGCTGCACGCGTCTGTGCAGCGGGGCTAACGATTCGACGCCCGTCCAGGAATCCCCCCGGGCAGTTCGACGGTATCACCGGACACGTCGTCATCGGGTGCATCAATCAATGCTGAGGCACATCAAAAATCCCGGTCCGTGCCGGATCGCGGCTAGAAGGCACACCTCCCGCAGCCCTTGCGGCACCGGTTGAGGTCCAGACGCCCGAAAAACGGGCAGGCCTGTCCCGACCCTCATCCACCGAACGGGTGGCAATGATCCGCGCGCAGGAGAAACCCCGCACAAGCTGCTCTGAAATCGCTTCCAGGCCAGGATCCGGCGATCTATCGGCGACCCTCGATCTCGCCGATATCACGCGCGCCGCTCCGATCTGGCGCAAACATCGCCGCTGCTGCGGGCTTGGCGGTGCCCGGCGCAAGCACCTGCTGACCGGGCAGGCTCTTGCGCGGGCCGGGACGCACGGTGACGACAAAGCCTTCTGCGGTCTGGGAATCGACCGTCACGCGGAAGGCATGGTCGGACGACACCCAGGTTTCCCCGACCTTGAACATGCTGCCTTCATTATTGGCGCGGTTGGCGGGCGGCGTATCGGCATCCATGCTCCAGGCCGGTTCTTTCCGGGAGGTCTGGACTTCATGCACGATCACCGCGTCGCCGGCCAGGCGATTCTCGTAATTGCCGCTGCGTTTGCGCACTTCGAGCGTGTAGTAACGGCTGGCCTGATCGGGATAGTTGAGAATCAGCATCTGTCGATTCGCCGAACCGGCCAGACTGGCGCGATCAATCGCGATCGATCGCGCCGCCGCCCCCGCAGTCACGGTGAGCTTGCGCGCATCGACCACCCAACCCAGACGGTTTCGCGAATAGATGTTGATGTGCTTCGGCAGCGAACCATAGGTGGGATTGCTGACCGCGTTGTTCCACGCATCGCTCATCACATCCCATGGATTGTCGTAGGGATCGGTATCGTTGTCGGCGTTGTTGGCATGCGGCAAACCATAGGCATGCCCCATTTCGTGCGACAGCGGTGCGAGATTGCCGAATGACCACGGCGGATTCCAGGTGGTACTCCAGCACTTGTTGATCTCATCGAGCGTCGCACAGCGACTTCCGCCCCAGGCGTAGCCGTCGAGATCGCCGTTGAACATCATGTTGACGCCCTGCACACCGCCGTTGATCGCGAAATTCACGTTGGCGTCGTGCGCAGCGGTGCAGTCCTGGAACAGTTGGCTGAGATTGGCGGTGGTCTTGCCGTTGGTATCGGTGGTGATGTAATCGCCGCGCGACAACGGCAGTGTCGCCCAGCCGTAGGCATTGCTGCCGGCGAGATTGATCTTGCCGTAGGACACTTCCTGCCAATAATGATCCAACTGGCCGATGGCGCCGCCGTACTGCGACTGGAAGAACGCCAGGGTTTTCTGCTCGGTGACGATATCGTTGAACTTGCACATCAGCGTCACCCAACTGGTGACGCCGGCGACCGCCTCGTCGCTCTGCGCGACTGCGCGTGCGCGGCCAGGCAAGGAAGTCGGCGACAGGTCGTCGATCGGCACGATGGCATCGATACGCCGCGCACGAACCCGCGAAACGCCCGCGCCAGCCGACTTCGCCACGACCGGCACGGTCGACACCGCGATGCGGCGGCCGTAGAGCGCATACAGATCCTCGGCGGCGTGCAGCGCCTGCGCGGTATCGAGCGAGCGCCGGACACCGGCATCGTCGACCAGAGTCGCGCGGAACTGTCCGCCGGGTCCGTCGCTGGCCTTGGCCTGCGCGTCCGGGTCGCCCCACTCCAGTTCCAGCCGGCCCACCATGAGTTGCGTCGCCTCGGCGGCCATCCTGGCGGAGGACGCGTCCAAGCGACGGGCGGCATCGGCCTGCACACCGCAGGTCAGCGCGAAAACAGTCAGCAGGCCTGCGCGAAGGATTCGCATGGGCGGCTCCGAGGGTTGGATCGTGCGAATGCTAGCACCGCCATCTCCGCAGGACGCGGACCGGTGCACGCTTCCGGTGTCCGGTAAGCTGTCCCTGCCCACCGTTCGTCGAATGCCCGCCAGCCGCCATGCCCTATCTCGAACTTTCCCTCCGCTGCCGCGAATCAGAACAGCCTCGCTATGAGCACGCGCTTGAGGATGTCGGCGCGCTCGCGGTGACATTGCTCGATGCTGACGCCGAGACGCCGAACGAGCGCGCGATCCTCGAACCCGGCGTCGGCGAGATGCCGATCTGGGGCGAAGTGGCGCTGTCGGCGCTGTTCGACGCCGACGCCGATCCACTGCTGCTGCTGGCCGCGCTGGACGCGTTCGATCCCGGCCTGGACTGGTCGCAGGCCGGCTTTCGCAAGGTCGAAGACCAGGACTGGGAGCGTGCATGGATGGACCAGTACGTGCCGCTGCACTTCGGCACACGCACCTGGATCGTGCCGTGGAATCACGCACTGCCGGACGGCGCCGATGCCGACGACGCTGCGGTGATCCGGCTCGATCCCGGCCTGGCTTTCGGTTCGGGCACGCACCCGACGACATCGCTGTGCCTGCAGTGGCTGGACGACCTCGCCGCGCGCGGCGAACTGCAGGGCCGCACGGTGTTGGATTTCGGCTGCGGCAGCGGCATTCTCGCGCTGGCGGCATTGAAACTCGGCGCCGGCCGCGCGGTCGGCGTCGACAACGATCCGCAGGCGATCCTCGCCAGCCACGACAACGCCGAACGCAATGACGTCGGCGCGCGGATCTCGGTGCATCTGCCCACCGACGAACCGCCCGCCGTCTATCCGGTCGTCGTCGCCAACATTCTGGCATCGGCGCTCGATGCGCTGGCCGACACGCTCGCCGCGCGCGTCGCTCCGGGCGGCCGCATTGCGCTGTCGGGGATTCTGGTCGGACAAGAAGATGCTTTGCTGGCGCGTTACGGTGTTTGGTTCGATGCTCTGCGCGTCGCCTGCGAAGGCGACTGGGTGCGTATCGATGGGATCCGCACCGACGACTACTCGCGCGCGTCGTGATCGGATAACACCATGTTCATCAACTGCCCGTATTGCCGCACGCTGGTCGCGACTGATCCCGTCACCGATCTGCCGCCCACGCATTGCCCGCAATGCATGAGCCTGCTGCGCCGCGATGCCTCCGTGGAAGACGACGACAACGAACCTTCACCGGTCGATCTGGGCGACCTGCTGGCAACGCACGCCAACGGGGACACCGGAGAAACCGCGCACGATCCATTGCAAGAAAACACACAGGCCAGCATGCCCGACGAGATCACGGATGGAATCGAAACGAACGCGCGTACCGGTGAAGACACGATCATGGACACCCTCGTGACCGGGGCAGAAGACAGCGATGCCGCAAACAGCGAAGCGACCATCGCACCACCGGCGGCAGTCGTCGCTCCCGCTGCGCCTGCGAAGCGCAGGTCGCGCAATGCGCCGAGTTTCGTTCTCGGCGCCGGCAGCGCATCCGCAAGTAGACCGCGCGAACGTTGGCTGCCCGTCGTCGCGGCGATGCTCGCACTACTGCTGGGGCTGCAATGGCTGCTCGCCGATCGCGCTCGCCTGGCCACCGACCCGCAATGGCGTCCGGTGTTGAACGCGGTGTGCAAGGCGCTGCGCTGCACGCTGCCGCCGTGGCGCGAACCAGCCGCTTTCACGCTGCTGCAGCGCGACGTGCGCCAGCATCCGAACATTCCGGGCGCGCTGCGCGTCTCGGCGACGTTCCGCAACGATGCACGTTGGTCTCAGCCCTGGCCATCGCTGCGACTGACCTTGTCCGACGTGAACGGCCGGCCCGCTGGCGAACGCAGTTTCCGCGCCGAAGAGTATCTCGGCGGTCCGCCCAGCCAGCCGGAACTCGCCAGCGGCGAAAGCGCGACCGTCGCGATGGACATTCTCGAGCCGGCCGCACGTATCGTTGCCTACGATTTCAGCTTCCGCTGAACAGGCGCTCGTCGCGTCGCCGGCGACAACGCGAAAGCGACTCGCATCCGGCCAGGACACGCGCGAGACATCGCCATTCATCGGGAAGCACACCCTCGGAGACGCGATTTCCTACGATTCATCGTGGCAGCCGGCGGCGACGCACGCTAGACTTTCACCCCCCTCGTCGTTCCTGCGGCGAAATGCGGCCAGGGATGGGGCCGATGCGAAGACGCGCCACCTGAGAGACCGTGCTTGAACGCCGAACGCCACGAACCCGCCACCCGCTCTGTTGCGCGCACGCCACTGCGCGATCATGTCGCGAATTCCGTACGTCGTTACATCGGCGATCTGAACGGTTCCGACACATCCAATCTCTACGAGATCGCGCTGCGCGAATTCGAGATTCCGCTGTTCGCCGAAGTGCTGGAGCATTGCGACGGCAATCAGAGCCGCGCCGCGGCGATGCTTGGCATCCATCGCGCCACTCTGCGCAGGAAGCTGAAGGACTACGGGCTCGGCTGAGTCGGACGTCCGGTCGAGCCCGACGCCGGCAGCACGGGCCAGGCGTGAGCGACCCGCTCATGACCGACCGCATATAATCGCGTTTTCCCGCCCTGCCTCCACTCATGACCTCTCCTCCTCTGCCCGGCGCCCCGGTGACGATCCGACGCGCGCTGTTGTCCGTGTCCGACAAGACCGGTCTGCTCGACCTCGCGCGTGCGCTCGCCGCGCGCAACGTCGAACTGCTGTCCACCGGCGGCACCGCCAAAGTCATCCGCGACGCCGGCCTGCAGGTGCGCGATGTCAGCGACTTCACCGGCTTCCCGGAAATGATGGACGGCCGCGTGAAAACGCTGCATCCGCTGATCCACGGTGGCCTGCTCGGGCGCGCCGGCATCGACGACACGGTGATGGCCGAACACGGCATCGGCGCAATTGATCTGCTGGTATTGAACCTGTATCCGTTCGAAGCGGTATCGGCGAATCCGAACAGCACCATGGACGAGATCATCGAGAACATCGACATCGGCGGCCCCGCGATGCTGAGATCCGCCGCGAAAAACTACGCCCGCGTCGCAGTCGCCACCGATCCTGCGCAATACGCCGGCATCCTCGAAGAACTCAACGCCAATCTCGGCTCGCTGTCCGCGAAGACCCGCTTCGCGCTGTCGGTCGCCGCGTTCAACCGTGTCGCGCAGTACGACGCGTTCATCAGCAACTATCTGTCGTCGATCCAGAACGACGGCAGCCTTGCGCTGTTCCCTGCGCAGAACAACAGCAACTTCGTGAAAGTAATGGATCTGCGCTACGGCGAAAATCCGCATCAACACGGCGCGTTCTATCGCGATCTCTGGCCGGTGCCGGGCACGCTCGCCACGTTCACGCAGTTGCAGGGCAAGGAACTTAGCTACAACAATCTCGCCGACGCCGACGCCGCGTGGGAATGCGTACGCCAGTTCGGAGCGCCGGCCTGCGTGATCGTCAAGCACGCCAACCCCTGCGGCGTCGCCGAAGGCGCTGGCTGCGCGGACACCTACGAAGCCGCTTACGCCACCGACCCGACTTCTGCCTTCGGCGGCATCATTGCGTTCAACATCAAACTCGACGCCGCCACCGCGAAAACCATTCTCGACCGCCAGTTCGTCGAAGTGCTGATCGCACCCGACTACGACGACGATGCGCTGGTCTATGCGAAGAAGAAAGCCAACGTGCGCGTGCTGCGGATTCCGCACGGCGACGGACGCAACAACATCGACGTGAAGCGCGTCGGCTCCGGCCTGCTGATGCAGACCGCCGATATCCGCGAGGTGAGCGCGGACGAACTGAAGGTGGTCACGAAGCTCGCGCCGACCGCCGAGCAGCTCGACGACCTGCTGTTCGCCTGGCGCGTGGCGAAGTACGTGAAGTCGAACGCGATCGTGTACGCGAAGGACAAGCGCACCGTCGGCGTCGGTGCCGGCCAGATGAGTCGCGTGTACTCGGCGCGGATCGCCGGCATCAAGGCGAACGACGCCGGCCTCGTGGTTCCCGGCTCGGTGATGGCCAGCGATGCCTTCTTCCCGTTCCGCGATGGCATCGACGCCGCCGCCGAAGCCGGCATCAAGGCGGTGATCCAGCCCGGTGGTTCGATGCGCGACGCCGAAGTCATCGCCGCTGCGGACGAACATGGCATCGCGATGGTGTTCACCGGCGTGCGGCATTTCCGCCACTGATCGCGCTCAAGTCACTGCCGAGGGCGTGATCTGTTACGACAACAAAGCACGCTGAATCTACCCCCATAGGATGTCCGCAAAGCAAATTTAAATCGCTCAATTTATTGTTTCGAAAAGAATTTCTTATTTCCGAAAAGATTTCCCGCAGTGAAAGGTCGCACTTTAGAGAGAGAAACAGAAAAGTTATCCACAGGTTGTTCCGCGTCAAGCCCACAGCGAGCTTGTGTAGTCTTGTCTCAATTTCTTGCGGCAGCAGAGACATGCCAACAAATCGCAAACTAAAAAAATCGAATTTGAGAGGCTTTCACTCGGAGACAACTGAAGGAAATGAGCGCCTGAAAATCTGGTTGACATTCATCAGCAGCATTATCAGTGCACTCATTGGCGCATTTTTCATGCATTGAGAATACTTCCCATGAAACTCATCACCATCGACTCCGGCGACCGTGAATGCCGCAACATGACATCCACCACTCTCCACAGGAACCATCGCATGCATCCCCGCACAGTCGTGTTCTCGCTCGCATACGGCGCGAGCCTTCTCGCCGCACCTGCGTCGGCCCTGACGACACAGGCACCAGGCCATGTACCGGACGCAGAGGCGCAGCGTCTGCTGCGTGAGGTCTATCGCGAAAAAGCGACGCTGCAGGGCGACTGGCCTGCCGTTTCCACCGCCAACGACACCGAGGAGAGCGCGCCGACCTCGCGTACCGTCTGCGCCGATAGCGGCGCGCAGAGTCCCGGCCCGCGCCGCATCGCCGTCTGCACGTCGTTCGCAGATGCCGGCCATGCCCAGTCCGGCGAAGTCGATCTTTTCCTGCTGCTCGACCCGCGCGGCGCGGAGACACAGGCGCGCATCGGCGCAAGCCAACGCGGCATCACCAGCGGCGGCTGGGGAACACCCGGAAAAGTGGAATTCTTCGACATCGGCCCGGGGCGCGCTGCGTTCGCGCTGACCTCTGGATACGCCAACATGGGGTGGGCGACCGAGAGCGTTTCGCTGCATCACGCGGAAAGCGATCGCTTCGTGCACATACTCACCGTGTCGACGCACCTGAGCAACACCGGCGCTTGCGATCCGGACGAAGACCGCACATGCCGCAAGCGATCAATCTCGCTCGATTGCGCGCTGCGCACCGACAAGAACCGCTACCACCACGGTTTCTACGATCTCGTCGTGAGCGTGACCGGCGATCGCGGCGGTAAGAAAGTCGCGCGCAGCATTCCTATCCAGTTCGCCGGCGACGTCTATCGCACCCCTGCCGAAGCGCTGCGTCGCGACGGCTGCGACGAAGGTTTCTGATCCAACACTCAAGGCATTCCCGCGACACATTGCCCTCCCCACGAGCGATCTGCCCATGAAACTCCTGGTCATCGGCGCCGGCGGCCGCGAACACGCCCTCGCCTGGAAACTCGCGCAATCCCGCCGCGTCGCTGAAGTGCTGGTCGCGCCGGGCAATGCCGGCACCGCGACGGAGGCGAAGTGTCGCAACGTCGACGTGAAGGCCACCGACATCGACGGCCTGGTCGCGCTGGTGCGCGCCGAAGGCGTGGCGGTGACGATCGTGGGTCCGGAAGCACCGCTGGTCGCGGGCGTGGTCGACCGCTTCCGCAGCGATGGCCTGCGTATTTTCGGGCCCACCGCCGCCGCTGCGCAGCTGGAAGGCAGCAAGGCGTTCGCGAAGGATTTCCTCGCCCGTCACGGCATACCGACTGCGTACTACGCCGTGCATACCGAAGTGGATGCCGCACTCGACTACATCCGCAGCAAAGGCGCGCCGATCGTGGTCAAGGCCGACGGTCTTGCCGCCGGCAAGGGCGTGATCGTGGCGATGACGCTGCAGGAAGCAGAAGATGCGGTGCGCGACATGCTCTCCGGCAATGCCTTCGGCAGCGCCGGTTCGCGGGTGGTGATCGAGGAATTCCTTGATGGCGAGGAAGCGAGCTTCATCTCGATGATCGATGGCGTCACCGCGCTGCCGATGGCCACGTCGCAGGACCACAAACGCGTCGGCGACGGCGACACCGGCCCGAACACCGGCGGCATGGGCGCGTACTCGCCCGCACCGGTGGTCACGCCCGAAGTTCATGCGCGGGTGATGCGCGAGATCGTCGAACCGACCGTGCGCGGCATGGCCGACGACGGCGTGCCATTCACCGGCTTTCTCTATGCGGGGCTGATGATCGATGCGGACGGCGCGCCGAAGGTCATCGAATTCAACGTGCGTTTCGGCGACCCGGAAACGCAGCCGGTGATGCTGAGACTGGACTCGGATCTGCTGGATCTGGTCGAAGCCGCCATCGACGGGCGACTGCACACGGTCGAAGCGCGCTGGAACCCGCGACCGTCATTGGGCGTGGTCATGGCCGCAGCGCGCTATCCCGATACGCCGAAGACCGGCGATGTCATCCATGGCCTGCATGTGCCGCAAGCATTGGGCACCAAGGTCTTCCACGCCAGCACAACGCTCGACAGCGACGGCAACGTCATCACCAGCGGCGGCCGCGTACTGTGCGTGTGCGCATTGGGCGCCACCGTGGCGCATGCACAACGCACGGCCTACGCGGCGATGGACAATATTGCGTGGGACGGCGAATTCCATCGCCACGATATCGGCTGGCGGGCGATCGCACGCGAAGGCTGAGCGCCTGTTTGCGATCTCCGCATCCGGAGATTGCAAACAGGATCCGAATCATTGACCGGATCAGCGTCCGCGCTTCACCGGTTTGGCCAACGCTTGATATTTCGACAGCTCCTCGATCAGGCCGCGCACCAGCTTGCGCTGCGATGCCGATAGCTTGAGGAAGGTTTCGATCGCGAGCTGGTCGTGCGGATTCATCCGCCATTCGCCGCGACTCTCGCGCACCCGTTTGTCGTCGCCGTACTGCAATTGCTGCGGCTCGAGCGAAAGCATCTTCGCCAAGGCGCGCAAATTGGCCTGCCGGGGCATGGCGCGGCCGTTGAGCCAGCCGGAAATGGCCTGTTGCGACACCGGTTCGCCGCCGAAGCGGGCAAGCAATTTGACGAGTTCCGCCGGACTCTCGCTCATACCGGCCTGGCGCAGTGCGGCGCGGAGGCGCTCACTGAAAGCATCTTGTTCGGTCTTCATGCGCCGACGTTAGGTCGGCGCCGGCCACGATTTGAAAGAGGTGGTTGTCTGCAATATTCAATCTATGTTGTAGCTCAGCATCCATTCCGTGATGCCTTACCCCTTTTTTCCCGATCCGCCCGATTTCACGAATTCATCGATCACATGCCGCAGCAGTTTGCGCTGTGCGGGCGGCAGATGCAGAAAGGCTTCGATCGCCAACTGGTCGCGCGGATCAAGCCGCCATTCGCCGCGGTGTTCACGCGTGCGCTTGCTGTCGTCGCCGTACTGGAGCTGCTGCGGTTCGATCGACAGCATCTTCGCCAGCGCCCGTAGATTGGCCTGCCTTGGCATGGCGCGACCCTTCAACCAGCCGGAAACGGCTTGCTGGGAGACGGGCTCCCCACCGAAGCGCGCGAGCAGGCGGACGAGTTCGACGGGACTCTCGACGAGTCCCGCCCGTCGCAGGGCTGCGCGCAGCCGTTCGCTGAACGCGACTTGTTCATTGTTCATCACCTGACGTTAGGCCGGTGCACGCCGGCGTTGGAAAATTGTGGTTTGTACAGTATCAAACTTTTTGTTAGCGTGCATCTCGACAACGACCAGGAAGGGCGGCCATGTCCGACCACCGGGGAAACCAGTACAGAGGCGGTCGACACGGCGCGGAGCGGGACACGATCCACCGGGATCGCCGCGCTCCGCCCGCAGCTGTGGGGCGGGATACGACGCACATATGGGGAGCAGGCGAATGGACATGAGCACGCACACACCGCCGCTGCATGCCGCGCTCGATTACTGCGCGCGCAAACTGCTGGCCGAACTGGAGCGCCCGCCTGCGGCGCTTCCGGATGCCATCCTCGCGCACCGGCTCACGCCCACCACCGCCGCGCTGTTGCGCTGGTGGTGCTCGGTCGACTACTGCAGCACGCGCGTCGACAACTTCCATGCCGGCCAGAAGCAGGCGATCCTGCACACGGTTCTCGCGCACGAGCTGTTGCAGACCGACGACCCGGAATGGCTCTACCGGCTCGCCTGCGACCCCGCACGGGCGTGGGTTGAAGCGCCTCACGCAACCGCTTGGCCGACGCGATACGCGGGCTATGTCCTGCGGATGGCGCCCGGCAGCGGGTTGCGCTGGGTGGTGCAGGCGTTGCTGATATGGCAATGGGCGAATCACCTCGCCGCGCGCGCATCAGGGCGCGACGATCCCCGCTTCAGCGGCGACTTCCTGCTGTTCGCCGCCAACCATCGGGTGCGGCTGCGATTGCAGGATGCCCTGTTCGGCCCGGCCGATGCCCAGGGGCGGCGCGAAGACGCGCGCAGCAGTCCGATCCGGCATGCGTCACTGTTCCTGCCGCCATCGTTGCGGACTGCGTTCTGCGATTGGTTGGGCCGGCAGGCGCGATCGACGGGCAGCGACAACGCGCTGCGCATCGTCGATGTCGCTAACGAAACCGCAGCGGATTCCCCACCGATCACGCTGGTCGCTGGCGTCGGCGCGAGGATGCTGGGCGGAGCGAGGGCGCCGCACGACGATCCGGCGTCTTCGCGGCACGCCGCGTTGCTGTGGGTCGATCTGGCGCTTGCGCAGGCATCGATGGCGCCCTGCGCCGGCTCGACACCGATCGCCGAATTTCCGCTGGAACGCGCGATCCGCGATGGCGCGGTGAAACTCCCGGCGCTGGAGCCGACACAGCACCTGCGGCTGCCGCCCCTGCGCGCGACACCGCCGCGACGCGTGGGCCTGCGCCCGCGATTGTCGCGCGCTCATCGCAGTCTGCTCACCGTCGGGTTGCAAGCGCTTTCCCGCCGCGACGCCGGGTTCGCCGCGCTCGATCCCGCACGCCGGCCGAAACTGCTGGTGCTGTGCGACACGCCGCAGATCATTCGCGGCGTGCGCCGTGCCTTGACCGCATGCGCGCTCGACGAATCCGACATCCATACGCGCGTGATCGTCGACGCACTGCCCCCGCATGCAACCCTCACGGACGCGCGCATCTGCGTGATCGTGGTGCTGCGCGCCAGCATCGCAGCGCATGCGCCATGGACCTTGCTGGCCCCTGCATTGCCGCCGCTGTGGCCCGAACCCGACTTCGCCGTGCTGCGCTGCGAAAATCGCGAACGCGCGGTCGTGGGACGTGCGCCCGCGCACCTGCTCGATGTGCTGTCGGTGGTGGAACATCCGCAGTGCCATCTCGATTACGCAAACCTGCGGCGCGCAGGACTCGCCACACGGGAGGAAAATCCTCTCGAAACCGAGGCCATCGGCGATCTGATCGTGGTCGGCCTGCGTGCGGACGCGGATGCTTTCGAGATCGCATTGCCCGGCATGGACGATGGGCAGGCGGAATGCGTGGAGCGTCTCTCCGATCTGCCGCGCCGGATCCTGCGCGCGCGACAGTCGATGCCCGTGCTCAAATCGGTGTACACCCATGCCGGTTGGAGCACATACGACAATGGGCTGCGTCGGGCATTCCTCGAATGCGCGGAGCGCGATCCCGGGGTCGAAAGTCATTGCCTGCTTGATCCGCGCCGGCATGCCATGCGTATCCGCGACCGGCTGCTGGCCCAGGGCATCTCGCCCCGGGGTTTGCCCGATGCGCTGGTCCGCACCGGCGATGCGGTGTATCTGGTCGAGTTCATGCCATCCTGCCCTTCGCAACCGCAACCGTCAGGTCCATGCGAACGGGCCCTGGCACGCTGGTGCGCGCAAGCCAACGTCCTGCCGCCCACGCAGCGACAGCATCGGCACTGGCGGCGCGTGCAGTTGCAGGCGCCCTTGTTCTGGTCGTGGAAGCGCAGAGAGGGCGCCTTGTCGGCGTTGCTGGCGGCGCTCGCCGGAACCGCGCCGCTGACGCGCTCCGGCCGCACGCCCGCCATCGCGGACTGACCCCTGTTCACGCTTCTCTGCTAGTCTCCGCCGGAACCTCGCCGGTGGAGACCGGCCCCGTGGAGCGCGCATGGCCTACAACCAGTTTGAATTGTTGCGGCAGCGCCGCTTCCTGCCTTTTTTCATTGTCCAATCTCTGGGCGCGTTCAACGACAATGTCTACCGTCAGGCCATCATCGGTCTGTTGTTCTGGCTGGGTATCGACGAGCAACAGAAGACGCTCTACACCAATCTCGCGCCGGCCCTCTTCATCCTGCCGTTCTTCCTGTTTTCGGCCACCGCCGGCCAGATTGCGGAGAAACTCGAAAAATCGCGGTTGATCCGTATCACCACCACGATGGAAATCGTGATCATGTCGGTGGCGGCGGTGGGTTTCCTGCTGCAGAACATGCCGCTGCTGCTGGTGGCGCTGTTCGGTACCGGGGTGCAATCCGCGCTGTTCGGCCCGGTCAAATATTCGATCCTGCCGTCGGTACTGAAGCCCGAAGAGTTGACCGGCGGCAATGGCCTGGTCGAAATGGGCACCTCGGTTTCGATCCTGATGGGCATGATCGCAGGCGGCATGATCTTCAAACTCGCCGGCAGCTACGGTCCTGAAACCGCTGCGGTCGCGATCGTGCTGCTGGCGATCTTGGGCAATGTGGTCAGCCGTCTCGTGCCCACGGTCGATGCCGGCGCACCGGAGCTCAAGGTCCACATCAATCCGATCCCCGAATCGCGGCGGGTCATGGCGCTGGCGCGCAAGCAGCTCGCGGTGCGCAACGCGATGCTCGGCGTGTCATGGTTCTGGTTCGTCGGCACCGCACTCACCGCGCAGCTGCCGAACTACGCCCAAAAATATCTCGGCGGCGACGAAACCCTGTATCTGTTCGCGCTGGGCGTGTTTTCGATCGGTACCGGCATCGGCTCGTTGCTATGCGAAAAGCTGTCGGCGCGCACGGTCGAGATCGGGCTGGTGCCGTTGGGCGCGTTCGGCATGAGTGTCTTCCTGTTCGACCTTTACTTCGCGCGCAGCGGCGCTGCTGGCGTCGCCGGGCTGGACATCGCCGGCTTCCTGCATCAATCCGGCAGTTGGCGGGTCTCGTTCGATCTGTTCGGCGTCGGCATGTTCGCCGGCTTCTTCCTGGTGCCGCTGTTCGCGCTGATCCAGAGCCGCACGCCGAAGCAGGAGCTGTCGCGGGTGATCTCCGGCGTGAACATCCAGAACGCCTTCTTCATCGTGCTGGCGGCGGTGCTCGGCATCGCGCTGCAGATGGAACAGTTCACGATCGGCTCGACGACGGTCAGGATGCCCGGCCTCGGCATTCCGCAGTTGTTCCTGTGTCTGGCCATCGCCAACACGCTGGTGGCGATCTGGATCTTCACGATCGTGCCGGAATTCCTGATGCGCTTTCTCAGCTGGATGTTCGTGCGCGTGCTGTACCGGCTGCAGCTTCACGGTATCGAAAAGCACGTTCCCGACGAAGGCCCCGCACTGATCGTGTGCAACCACGTCAGCTACATGGACGCGCTGATCCTGTCGGCCAGCATTCCGCGGCCGGTGCGCTTCGTCATGTACTACAAGATCTTCAACGTGCCGGTGATGCGCTGGATCTTCCGCACCAGCAAGGCGATTCCCATCGCCGGGGCGAAAGAGGATCCCGATGTGATGCGGCGCGCGTTCGAGGAGATCGACGCGGCGCTGGCCGACGGTCAACTGGTCTGCATCTTCCCGGAAGGCGCGCTGACCCGCGATGGCGCGATCGCGCCGTTCAAGGCAGGCGTACTGCGCGCGCTGGAACGGCGGCCGGTGCCGGTGGTGCCGATGGCGCTGAAGAACATGTGGACCAGCATGTGGAGCAAGCGCGACGGGCGGATGCGCCAGATGCGCCTGCCGCGCCGGTTCCGTGCGCATATCGAAGTCGTGGCCGGCCCGCCCATCGACGGACGCGGGGTCGCAGTGGCGACCCTGGAAGCCCAGGTCCGCGCGCTGCGCGGCGACGCGGCCTGAGCGGCGACCGCCGCCGCATTCCGGCCCCGCGACCGATTGCGCCCGGCGACGGAATCGGCACAATGCCAAGGACAGTACGCCAAGGCCGCCCCGAGACGGGTGCTCCGCACGTTTCTCTCGCCCCACCCATGACCCCGACTCCCGGAGATTCCGCATGAACACGACCGCCGCTCCCGGCTCCATCCCCAATCATCTGGCCTGGGCGATCATCGCGACGGTCCTCGCGACCTGCCTGTGCTGCCCGCTGGGTCTGATCGGCATCGTCGCCATCGTCCAGTCCAACAAGGTCAACAGCCTGTTGAATCAGGGCGATCTGGAAGGCGCGCGCCGCGCTTCCGACAGCGCGAAGACCTGGTGCTGGGTGGCGACCGCGCTGGCCATCATCGGCGTGCTGATCAATATCGGCATGGTCGCCACCGGTGGTATGGCGTCTTACATGGAACAGATGCAGCAGTTGCAGAACCGCTGATCGCATCGACGCATGTTGTCGCTGAAGACATCCGAAAAGTTCGCGTTGACGATGGCCGCACTCGCGGCCATCGTCGGTGTCTGGTTGTTGCGCACCTACGACCCCAATACACCCAACAACTTCTTTCCGCCGTGCATCTTCAAAGCCGTCACCGGCTATCACTGCATCGGCTGCGGGCTGACCCGCGCACTGCACGCGCTGGCGCACGGCGATATTCCCGGCGCGTTCGCGATGAATCCGCTGGCGATGCTGGTCCTGCCGCTGATCCCGCTGATGCTGCTGGATGGTCGCGGCGCCACGCCTGCGCCGCTCAAGCCGTTCATGGCGGTGGTGATGACGCCGAAACTCTGGCTGGTGCTGCTGCCGGCCTACTGGATCGCGCGCAATCTTCCATGGGCACCCTTCACCTGGCTTGCGCCGGGTTGATGCGCGTCAGGTTGAGACGCGCCCGGCCGAATGCGGAACCGGCCGCCCGGCATTCACTGCCCGGGTGCTAGCCTCGGGTCATGTCCATCTCCGGCCGCACCTTTCTCATCCTTATCCCGCTTCTCGCGGCCGGCGCCTTCTTGTCGCGCAGCGCGCAGGCGCAACAGCCTTTGAATCGCTGCAGCGGACCCGGTGGCAACACGATCTACACCGACCGCCCCTGCGAGACCATCGGCGCCAGTGAGCGCCTGCCGCGCGCCGCCATCGCCGGCGCGTACGGACTGCGTCGCGGCGGCTGCGCGCGCAATCTGCAGGATCTGGTCTACGAGATCACCGCCGCCATCGACAACCGCGATGTGAACCGGCTCGGCGCGGTCTACCACTGGGTCGGGCAGAATTCCGAAAGCGGCGACCGCATCCTCGACCAGTTGCAGGCGATCGTCGACCGTCCTCTGGTGGATATCGTGCCGCTGCGCGGCGTAGTGACGGAAGCGCCCGCCGCATCTCCCGAAGTCGGGCCGAATGTTGCACTGCCCACTCCACCCGCCGCAGCAACGCCGCCCGTCCCTCCTGCAGGCACCGACGCAGCCGCTGCGGAACCCCGTGTGATCCGCCGTCCGCCGGTCGGCCTGCGTCTGGAACAGACCCTGGGCAAAGGCAGCACACCCTCGCGCACGGTGTTCGGCCTGCGCCGGCATCTCGATTGCTGGTGGATCACGCTGTAACCCTCCGTGCCGGGTCGGGACACGCCGCGTACTGAGACGGTATCGGCAACCGTCTTGCGACATACGTGGGCGCATTGATGCGATGCGGCTTGCGCAATTCACCGTAGCGTGCGATCCATGACGCTGGGCAAGGTGTCCGGGTCACGTTCGACCAACCACCATCACGTCCCGACATTGCATCCACCGGCTCGGACGCCGCAATGGAAGGATCAAGGAGAGGTCATCGCATGAAACGTTCAATCATGTTCATCGCCGTCGGCACGATCGCTGCATTGGGTTTCGCCGCGTCCGCCAGTCAGGCCGCCAAACAGCCCCTGTTCTCCACCATGAAGGCCGCACCGGCCGGCGTCAGTGCGGACGCCAGCTATCGCGCATTGGCTGAAAGCCGCGCCACGGAGTCGCTGCAGATGGTGCAGGCCGATGCCAGCCAGATCAGCGCCAAGAGCGACACGCTGCAACTCGGGCTCGGCGACGCCGGCACCGTGCACATGCGCTATACCAAGCGCAATCCGGACGGCACGCTGGTGTGGTACGGCAACATCGGCAAAAACTTCGGCCTGCTCGATACGCTGCGCGGCAAGGCCACGGGCGAGATCGCCGACGATCCCAACAACTCGGTGATGATCGTCCGCAACGGCGACAAGCTCACCGGCACCATCCGCAAGAACGGCGAGCTGTACGCGCTGCGTCCGCTGCGCTCCGGCGGACACGTGATCGCGCACATCGACGAAGCGAAGATGCCTGCGGATCATCCGGCCGCGTACAACTTCCTGCCGCAGATCGACATGGGCAAAGCACAGCGCGCCGCCAGGGCGGCGGGCGATGTCGGCCCGCAGGCGATCAGTACGATCCGGGTGATGGTGGTCGCCACGCAGTCGGCGGCGAACGCCAGCGGCGACATCGCCGGCCTGGTGAACCTCGCCGTCGCCGAGAGCAATCAGGGCTACGCCAACAGCGGCGTCGAGATCACCCTGCAGCTGGCGGGTCGCTACACCACGACCTATGTCGAATCCGGCAGCTTCAGCACCGATCTGACGCGCTTCCGCGGCACCACCGACGGCTACATGGATTCGTATCACGCCACCCGCAACACGGTCACTGCCGACGTGATGATGCTGTTGATCAACAACGCCTCGTCCTGCGGACTGGCGTCGGGCATCGGCTCCACCGCCGCCACCGCGTTCGCGGTCGCGCACTACGGCTGCGCAACGGGCTACTACTCGTTCGCGCACGAAATCGGCCACCTGCAGTCGGCGCGTCACGACATCGCCACCGATCCGACCCTGACGCCGTACGCCTACGGTCACGGGTATCGCTCGCCGACCAATGCCTGGCGCACGGTCATGGCTTATGCCTGCCCCACCGGCAGTTGCCCACGCATCAACTACTGGTCCAACCCGGCCAAGACCTACGGCGGTCAGGCAATGGGCAACACCACGCGCGCGCACAACCAGCGCGTGTTGAACAACACCAAAGCCACCATCGCCGCATTCCGCTGATAGCGACTGGTTTTCCGCAAGACCGGGACGGGGCCGCAAGGCCCCGTCTTTTCAGGCGCGGGCTGTCGGCCTACCTGCGCATCGCCTAAAATGCCGGCCACACCGACACCCCGCCGATGGATACCGACATGACCCAGCGCTACCCCGAATGGATCTGGCACAACGGCAAGATCAAGCCATGGGCCGAGGCCACCACCCACGTCATGTCGCACGTCGTGCATTACGGATCGTCGGTGTTCGAAGGCATCCGCTGCTACGACACGCCCGACGGCCCGGCGATCTTCCGCCTCACCGATCACAACAAGCGCCTGTATGCCTCGGCGAAGATCTACGACATGTCGATGCCGTACGGACTGGACGACATCAACGCGGCCTGCCGCGAAGTCATCAAAGCCAACGGCTTCACCACCGATTATCTGCGCCCGGTCGCGTATCGCGGCCTCGGCGGCTTCGGCCTCTCGGCCGATACGCCCACCGACATGGCGGTCGCCACCTGGAAGATGGGCCAGTATCTCGGCGCGACCGTGCTGGAAGAAGGCATCGACGCCTGCGTCTCCAGCTGGCAGCGTTTCGCACCCAACACGCTTCCGGCCGGCGCCAAAGCCGGCGGCAACTATCTCTCTGGACAACTGGTCGCACGCGAAGCGCGCCGCCTCGGCTTCGGTGAAGGCATCGCGCTGGCCTCGACAGGCCTGCTCAGCGAAGGCGCCGGCGAGAATCTCTTTCTCGTGTTCGACGGCGCGCTGCACACCACCCCGGTCAGCGCCGCGCTGCTCAACGGCCTGACCCGCAACACCATCATCACCCTCGCCCGCGATGCCGGTATCGAAGTCTTCGAGCGCGATCTGCCGCGCGAATATCTCTACCTCTGCGACGAACTCTTCATGTGCGGCACCGCTGCGGAGATCACGCCGATCCGTTCGGTCGATGGTCGTCAGGTGGGTGCGGGTAAACCCGGGCCCATGACGCGTCGTTTGCAGGAATTGTTCTTCGGGTTGTTCGATGGCAGGACTGCGGACAAGTATGGGTGGTTGGAAAGGGTGTAAGCGCTGCTTGATTGTTCGCGCCGCTGCCGATGTGGTGATTTATTAGTTCACGGGTAATGCTTGGCACCTTTTTCGCGCTGGTGCGCGAGTTACTTTCTTTGGCGCAAATAAAGTAACCAAAGAAAACATTCCAAGTCCAATTCAAACCTGCCGTCTGAGGCGAAGCCGGGATTTTTCGATGAGACATCCTTGTCTCATCGAAAAACGGCGCACGTCCTGTGCGCCGCCCTCCGGGTCTCCAATCAAGGGATAGTGAACTGCGCCTGCAATATCGCCAGGACGTTAGCCATTCAGTGACAAGTGATCAGTGGAACTTCTATTCCAAACAGTATTCGCCCCACATGAATTTCAAAAAAATGCAGATACAAGCTCTTTTGCCTGAATGCCTGGAGTCCTTTTCGTCCTATCTGCATTCTGGCTATCGCACGGTCGGACCACACTCGTAGACCCGGAGGGCGATGCACAGGATGTGCATCGTTTTTCGATGAGGCAGGACGCC
>CAZGBA010000026.1:0-44800 GCA_964523435.1 uncultured Xanthomonas sp. | reverse complement strand
GCCGTTGCCGCTGCCGCCGCGCCCGTCGGAGATGCGGTAGGTGCCGGCCGAGTGCCAAGCCATGCGGATGAAGAGTCCGCCATAGTGGCCCCAGTCGGCGGGCCACCAATCCTGCGAATCGGTCATCAGCGCGGTCAGGTCGGCGACCACGGCGTCGAGGTCCAGCGTTTTGAATTCAGCGGCGTAGTCGAAATCCGCGCCCATCGGGTCGGACTTCTCCGAACGCTGATGCAGCATGTCGAGATTCAGCTGATTGGGCCACCAGTCGCGGTTGCCGCGACCGCCGCCGCCGGCCATGGTGTGGTGCGCGGCGCCATGCGGAAACGGGCATTTGGATTCGGTCGACATGCGAAGCTCCTTGGGGGCGCGACGGCCCGATCGGGGAAATGTGGAGCCACCGTACGCTTGAGGCACGATAAATAGAATTTGATTGTTTGGACCGTTTCGATAGTTGATAACTATCGATTCGCCGGACTCGATCTGGCGAAACAGCGGCTGGAGTTCAAGCCCGGTCTGTGGACTAATGCCAATGAGTTAAGGCTGCGGAGTCTGTTTGGCGACGGCTGTGATTTGGCTTCCTCCCCCGCGAGCAGGGGGAGGACTGAGGTGGGGGCGCGCGACATGACAGCGCACAGCGCCCCCATCCCAACCTTCCCCCCGCACGCGGGGGAAGGAGAAAACGGTCGCATGGAACGGACAATTCGCGTTAACTGGCTGGTATTAGGTCTGCAGGCGAGGTTGGAATAAGGCGTTTCATGGGGGCGTGGTGAGTGTCGTTGCGTATCGCAGTCAGCCACTGCACTCGGCGAGGATGGCTTGGGCCTCGGCGAGGTCGGGGTGGCCGAGGCGCGTGTAGAGATTCACTGCGCGCCGGGCATGGGGCAGGGCTTCCATAGCTTTGTCTTGGCGCACTAGAGCTAGGGCGAGGCGGCGACTGTTACTGGCAGCCAATTGCTGACGATGGATAGCTTCGGACAAGGACAAGGCTTCGCGCGCGAGGGCCTCGGCGGCCTGCCAGTCCTCGCGGGCTATGGCGAGACTAGCTAGATTGCCGGTCTCTCCAGCAACGCCTTCAGCCCAATCGACAGCGAGAGCCACGCGCAGCGCCTCGCGGTAATGCGCCTCGGCAGTTGCAGTAGTGGCCAGCGCATTGCTGAACTACGCCAAGAGAGTTTAGGACGATCGCCACATTCACGCTCTCGGTGGCGCAGCTGCGATCCAGTTCGAGCGCCTCTTGGTAGGCGGTAATAGCGGCGGGGTATTCGCCATTCAGCTGATGGCCGAGGCCGCGCAGTCGGATGGCAGTGGCCCGCTCGCTAGGACCTACTTTGGCTGTGGCCCAGTGTGCAGCGGTGCGGTCGGCACAGGCGAGCACTGCCTTTGCCTGCTGGCGCAGAGAGTGAATGTACCCGGTGTCCTGGGCGCGCCAGCCAGCGCTTGCATGGTCGGCAGCGGCCAGTGCGCGGCTTTCGGCTTTCTCGCTAAGGGCGAGCCATTCATCCCAACGACCTTGAAATTCAAGAAAGGTCACAAGCGCATCACAAATGGTTTGCAGGCGCAGGTTGTCACCGGCTAGAAAGATGGTCAGGGCGGGGGCGATACCAGGCCATGCAGCTTCGAGCACAGGAAAACGGTTGTGATTGCCGTAGCCGTTGTCGATGATCAGTGCGTAGGCCCTCCGTTCCAGCCGGTCGCCCGTATCCGCCACCACTTCGGTTTTTTTCCTACGCAGAAAGTCCGCGACCATCGGCACCAGGGTGAAGGCCGACAGCTCATCGTTTGGGACGGCGAGGGAGCGATTGACGAGGCTGCGCAGGGCGCGGTCGGTCTCCGCCTCCGGCAGCCCGGCGTTCGCGGCGACGTGCTCTACCTTGACCGGCAGGGTGAAATAGGTGAGCGCGCAGAGCGCCCGGGTCTCGGCGTCGCTGAAGTCCTCCATCAGATCGCCGAAGATGAATTCCAGCGGGTCGTTGTCCGCCGGGCAGGACCGCAGGAAATCGAGCGCATCGGTGAAGCTGAGGCAGTGGCCGCGCCCGATCTGGCCGGCGGTCCAGCGCAGCAACAGTGGCTTGCCGCCGGTCTCGCGATACAGCACGAGGCGTTCGGCTTCACTGGTCCGGGCGAGATGCGGGTTGTGCGTGGCGAGTTCGGCCAGCGTGTCGAGCGCGGCCTGTTCGCCGAGTTTTTCGAGAATCAGCTCCTCCGCGCCGGAGCCGATCCGCCCGCGGCTGGTGAGGATGGCCTTGCAGCCGGCGGGCAGTTTCTTGATGAAGGTGAAGAGAGTGTCGCGCTCAGGCTTGAGCAGGCTTTCGAGGTTGTCGAGGACCAGCAGGGTCTGCGTGCCGCGCAGGGCATCCAGCAGCAGGCGCGGGCGCTGGTCTTCCGCCACCTTGAGGATATCGTCCCGGCCCATCTCGCGCGCGAGTTCGCCGAACAGTTCGACGAGACCGCTGAGCAGTAAGATGCTGAGGTCGCGCAGGCCGTCGTCGTCCAGCTCGCGGCTCTTGAGCGAGATGAAGACGATCTTTTTGAAGATATCCGGCGGCGCATCGTAGGCGGCGCGTACCGCGAGAGAGGTCTTGCCCATCCCGCCCGGGCCATCGATCAACGCGCCCCAGGTGCGTGAATCCGGGTCCAGGGCATCGGCGATTTTTTTCAGTTCTTCCTCGCGGCCGAAAAACGGCTGCAGCGAGGGCAGGTTGTGGGGGATGGGGGTTCTTGGTGCGGATGCAACAACGGCGGTGTGTTTGGTGTAGTGGTTCTTCGGGCGGCCTTCGTTGAGTGCGAGGCGTTCGAGGATGAGGGTGACGAATGCTTCGGGGCTTTTATCGTCTAGTTCGATGAAGCCGGCACCGCGAAACAGTCCATCGACGTGAGCATGGCCGAAACGGCAAAGCTGCACGTCGTCGCGTTGGCGTTGTTGCAGCCGATCGTGAATTGCAAGCCATTCCAGACCTGTCCATTCCTTCTCATCGTAGTTGGGGCAGACCACGACGACCACGAGATCGGACTCGCGATTGTATAGATTCGGTAAATAGATACCGAGATCGTTTCGAGCGAATTCCGCTTCGTGGTACTTGTCGTAGAGAATCTTCTCCTGCTCGAATCGCAAGGCAAGCAAATCGGCGGCCTGTTCCACGAATTCGCGCTTTTCCCCCGCAAAGGAAAATGCGATGCGGAAGCGTTTCGTGCCCTCAGGAGAGTCCATTGCTCCGCTCGATCATCATGAAACCCCAAGCTGGGGTGTGGCTTGGATTCTGCGCATGCGGGCCGAATACCGTCAATGCGACGTGTGCGATGGCAGTGCCCGGGCTTGCAGGATTGGGCGGCGCACGACTGCGCGCCGCTCCGAATCCCTGACGCAATCTCAGCGATTGCCGCCGAGCAGACCACCACCGATCTTGAGCAGATCGCCGAGGCCCAACTGGCCGTCGCCGTCCTGATCGAGCACCGCACCGAGCAGTCCGCCGCCGATGCCGCCCTGCTGGCGGACCTGCTGCTGTTCCTGACCGAGAATCGTGCCTAGCCCCTGCGCGGTCGAAAGACCGCCGCCAGTCACGCTGCCATCGCTGTCGCCACCGAACATGCGCTTGGCGAGATAGGCCATCACGATCGGCGCGAGAATTTTCATCAGCATGCCGGCGCGATCGCCGCCGAGGCCGGTGGCTTCGCCCAGATGCTGCTCGGCGCGGCCCTGCTGGCCACCGAGGATATGGCCGAGCATGCCGGCGCCGTCGGTCTGCCGGCTCTGCGCGCCGCCCAGCACCATGCCGAGCAGGTCGCCGATACCACCGCCGCCGGTGTGGTCGCGCTGCAGCGCGCCGAACAGCGCCTCCGCGCCCTGCGGCTGGCTGGCGTTCTTGCCCAGCGCGCCGATCAACAGCGGCAGCGCCGCGCTGACCGCGCCAGCGGCCTGGGATTTGCCGATGCCGAGTTGCTGGGAAATCTGCTGCAACGGCGCGCCTTCGAGTTGGGCGAACAGTTCGTCGGTCAGGCTACTCATAGCGGAATCCTTGGTTGGAATCGAGCGGCGGCGCGCGCCAGGACCTTCACTTTACCGCGACTGCGTGGGGCGCAAGCGGGTTTTGCGACTTTAATTCATGGGCGGACGATGGCCGATGGCCGCCACCGCATCCACTCGCGGGAGGGATACGAAAAGTGAATTATCCGATCGCTATACTGCCTGTGGACGCCGGGCACGGATCGCGCGTGGCCGTCCGCAGACCGATGCGTCCGTTCATCCACACATGGAGGAATTCAAGATGAAACGTTACGGATTCGTGTTCACGGCGATCTTCGCGCTTGGTTTGGGAGTGGGAGTATCGCTATCGGCATACGGCTACGACCCGAGTTGCCTGGCCAGTTGCCAGGAGCAATTGAACGATTGCAGGGCGCAGCCGCAGGTGATCCGCAGTGGAACAGCAAGCACTGCAATGCGATCTACCGGGCCTGCGTGGCCTCATGTTCGGAGTGAGACGTTGAAGTGGTGCGGACGACGGTGCTAAGCCCGTCGTCCGCATCGTACGGTTCAATGCACGATTCAAATGCTGTGTGCTGCAGCGGGCATTGCGGGCAAGCCTGAAAGCCGGCGGAGTCGATCAATCTCCCGAAGACGGCAGCAGCACCCAATCAACCGTGACCACCTCCTTGCCGTCGCCCAGCGTGAACGAGCGCGCATCCGGTGCCTGCAGCGACAGCCGCGACAGTTGCTGCGGCGCGACTTGCAGCGTGTATTCGCCGGGCGCGACGCGGTCGAACAGATACGCGCCGTCGAAGGCGGTGCGCAGTTCGCGCACCAGTGCGCCGCTGCAATCCAGCAATTGCAGGCTGACGTTGGATGCAGGTTTGCGCTCCGCGCCTTTCATGAAATACACGGTGCCGTCGATCTCGGCCGACTGCATCACCGGGAACGACAGCGCAACGATCTGGCCCGGCTGCGCGCGGATCTGCTGCACCGGCGAGAGCGGAATCCAGTACGGATTGCCGAGGCTGTCTTCCCGGATCGCGATGGTCATGGCTTGATTCGCCGGAAGTCGGGTCAGCATCGCCATGCCGCGCGCATCGGTATTCGGCACGTTGCCGCCCATGCCGGCCGAGAAGCGCACATCGGGCAGCGGTTCGTCGCCGCCATCGAAACGGCCGTTGCCGTTGCGATCGAGGAATACATGCGCGAGGACCGATGATGTGCCGGTGCCGGAACGGGAATCCGCGCGCCAGCGTCCGTCTGCGCGTTGCAGTGAAGTGAAGACGTTCAGGCCGACTTCGTAGCGACCGTCGGTGTCGCGGCGGGCGTGCAGGCTGGTGAGCCAGCACGATGTCGTCCAGCTCAGGCCCAGATCGAATCGTGTCCTGACGCTCTGATCGAAATTCCGGTTGAGATTGGCGCGCAGCCGCAAGCGTTCGTGCAGATTCCAGTTCGCGGTGATGTTGGCGGTTCGCAACGATGCGTCCGGTGCGAATCGATACGACCACTGGCTGGCGATGTCGAAACGCGGTCGGCGGTAATTGAGCAGCATGCCGCCGTCGACCAGCGTGGGGCGATCGGTTTCCTGCCTTGCTTCCAGACTGGTGCTGGTGGTCAACGCCCGCCAGCGTTGCGACAGGCGCAGGCGGCTGGTGCGTGTTTCGCGAAGCGTGCCGGCATCGACGCCCGATGTGCGCCGATAGCGATTCAGTTCGTATTCGAGCGTCGACGACAGGCGCTCGAAACTGCGGTTGTTCCAGCGCGCGCGCAGGCGATCGGTGAGCGCATCGCCGCCTTCGATGCCGTTGATCTCCGGGCTGTCGAAATCGGCGAAGCGTTCGTAGTCGATGCCCGCGTTGTTGGCGACGCCCAGCGATTGCGCCGAGAAGCGCCCGGCCCAGCCGCCGGCGACATCGTGCAGCCACTGACCTTCCAGCAGAAGCCCGAGCCATCCTGCCTGCGTGCGCGCCGAGAGATAACGATGTTGCCGGCCGTCGTCCAGCTCGGCGGTCAATGCATCCAGACCCATGCTCCAGCGCGAGCTGAGCGCGCGCCGATAACCGAAGCCAGCCATCAGGCTTCCCGTCGATGCCCGCGGTTGTTCGCCGCTGTTGAGCGGCCCCGGCAACAGCCGCTCATCGCGCAGCAGCGCGAACCCCTGCCAGTGCTGTTCGCCTCGGGTCAGCATGTCGTCGCCGATCACGATGCGTTCCAGACGCTCGCGTCGCTGTCCCTGCGGTCCATGCATCACCACACGGAACAGATTCAAGCCCGGCTGCAGCGCGACTTCGTCGAACTGGTACTGGTTCGTGGATTCGACGGTGAGGAAGGCGATCAGATCGTTGTTGCGATACAGCTCGACATCCCAGCCGTTCAAGGCTTCGCCGCGCAGCGTCGTTCGCGAAAAATCCGCCGGCGATCGCGCATCGTCGACATTGCCGACGCGGACGCCCAGGCCATCGGTCTGTGCAGTGAGCAGGGGCATGAGCGGCGAATGGATATCGCCGGCCGACCAGCCGATGTCGTTCGCCGATGCCGCAGGTCGGCTCAGCCGCAGTCGGGTGTCGGTGGTCGAGCCTTGTCGGGAATCGTCCCGCGCGTTGAGCGACAGCGTCGCGTTCGAGCGCAGAAATTCGCCGGTCGCCAACAGATCCATCCGCGTCGTGCTGATCCGCGTGTCGCGATCACCGCTCAGGCCCAGCGAAACATTGGCGTCGATCGATGGCCACGCCAGCCAGGCATTCTCTGTTTGCGTGATCGGAGTGCTGCGCATCGATGCGGGCCGCTGCCGTTGTTGTCTGGCCCAGCGATCCTTGCGTTCGAGCTTCTGTTCCAGCGGCAGCCGCTGCCCGGTGGGCAGATGGATTCTGGAATTGCCCAGCTGCACGTCGAGCGTCAGCCCCAGCCAGTCCCCGAACCATTCCGACGGCACATAGAAATCCTGCTCATGACGTTCGACGAGCGACCAGTCGATGGTCTGCTCGCGTCCATTCAAACTCAGAATGCGCCGGTGGGTATCCAGGACGAATCGCCAGGATTCGTCGCGGAACCAGCCTTCGGCGGTGCCAGCCTCGACCGAACCTTCGATCGGAATATCCAGAGTCTTGCACAGCTCCAGCAGCGGCAGAAACACGCGTTCGCCGTCGGAATAGGCGACCAGTCCATCGTGCAGGCTGGTCGAACCCAGCGAGACGCCGACGATCAGCATCTGATAGTCGGGGCGCTGGACGATAGTGCCCTGCTGCGCATGCGCAGCGATCGCGATGCAGAGCATCAGCAGCGCCGCAGCGCAGCGGATCAGGTTGCGGGCGGGCAACCGGAGCGGTGTGCTCAAGGCACCGCAATGCGCTGTTCGGCCAGCGTCCGGGTCTTGTCATCGACGGTTTCGCTGTAGACCGCATGCAGCGTGCCGTTGCGCAGCGCGATGTCGCCGGGCTTGTCCACTTCGATATCGAGACGCCGCGTGTCGCTGGAGGTGTAGAGCACGAAATCCTTGAGATGCTTGAGCAGGATGCGCTCGCCGCCGGAAGCGGGTTCGAAATACACATCCAGATCGCCGTACACCGAGCGGCGGCCCTGTCGATCGACCCGCAGCGCGATGCGATCGGGCTTGCCCGGCTGCAGCATCAGGTCGCGCATGGAGAATTCGACCGGCAAGTCGCCGTGACGCACGATCACCGGAATACTGACCCGGAACACCGCCTGGATCGCGACGCTCAACGTTTTCTGCTCGACGCCGCGCTCGCGTTCGATATCCGCGCCGCTGGCCGCGTTGGGCAGCGCGTAGAACAGCAGATGCGACCGGTATTCGCCCGGCGCGAGATTCTCGGGCTTGCGCAGCAGCAGGCGGATCGTCTGTCCCTGATTCGGTTCCAGCTCGATCTGGCGTGGCGAATAGCGGATCAAGTCGTGGGCGAACAGTTCCTTTTCGTTCGGGGTCTGGATTTCGACCATCTGCCCTGTATCGTCCATCCTCATCTGGATGAACTCGATGCGGTAGGTCGCGCGGGTTTCGCCGCGATTGATCAGATACACCTGCGCCGAGCGGTCGCGTTCGTCGAAGACGATGCGGGTCGGGGTGACGGTGAGGTCGCCGGATGCGGCGCGTACGTGCGGTACAGCGAACAGCGACAGCAGAATTGACAGCAAGGCGATTGCCTGGTTCCTGAAAGTCATGACCGTTCCATCGGTGGTGTGGGTAAGCGCTGCGCACCGGCAGCGCGCAGCGTGGTTATGCAGGAGTATCAGTGGCGACGGTGACGTCGAAGGTGCCGGTGTGGTTTTCGGGTGGTTGGCTGGCACCTATTTGAATTGTTGCTCCAACACTGAAAAATTTTTTGCCGTTGTTGTTGAGTCGCATGGGTGTAGGACCGTTTCGGGAAAACTATTGACGGCAATTGCGCTCTTCGTTTTCGTTGGCGTGATCGAATCTGGTAGCGTGACGCTGAGCATCCGTTCTGCGCTTGTGGGGCCTCCGCCTACCCCAACTCCCCAAGAGGCGCCTCTCGGGGTGCGGGCCATTATCTTAGGCAAGCTTCTTGACGTCCCAAACATCAGCCTTGTCCACCGGGCCAGTGGGTCCGTCACCGAGTTGGTATTCATTCGAGGTGAATGGAACTGGAGATCCGCTATGGGGGTTGCCCCATCTATAAATAGCCCCTGAATCATCATCACCATAGCGATCGCTCATCCAACTCGGCCAAACTGATGGTGACAGTCCTTGCTTGAGCTGCCAGTCATAAGTTTCAACACGATACCATGTGTACCAATCTGTCCCATTGCTCGTCACATCATTCAATCCGACGGAATAATTGTGATCTCCGGCATCTGGGTATAGGCCATGCGAACCCCAAGCCGAAAAAACCGTTGCATGGGTTTCATAAGCTTTCGAGACATCCGGCCAATATTGAGTTTGCCCTCCGGAATGTTGTGACATGTAAATACAGATGGGAGTGAGTGACAGGTTAAGCCGCACAGTGACATGCTCCCAATCACTGACGTGGTTTCCCCAGACGGTTCCGGCGACTTCCTTTCCACGATTGTAGGGGTAATACATAAAATACGTGATGTCAAAGAAGTTTTCTTTTTGTACCCAAAACGCATATACCGGCACCTGATTCAGATCGCTTTCTCCAGAAAAGACGGGCACGTCGGGCTGGCTAGGAGAGGTTAAATTCTGAGCAGTTTTGAGCCAGAACTTTCCATCGACATTCTTGAATCGTATCAAGCGGTCGGGTTGCATGGCCCAGTCGACGCTGGAAGGGAAGTATCTCTCGCTCTCCGCCAAAATTACATGCGGCGCATAGGCGTGCATCAAGTTAAACTTGGTAGGCGCATCAGGAGCAGGAGGCGCCTCCCATTTTTGGCACGTCCACACCTCAACGGTATAGGTTGCGTCGTTGGGAAGGCCGTCAGGTAAATCCGATAAAGTTCCGACATAAACTCGATGTCCACCGCTACCGCCATTTTCGGAATTGACAGGTATAGTCGATCCGTTGGTCAGGTCGCTATACCATCGCGTATCAGCTCCAACTTTATTGTGGCCAATGGCAAAAACGGGAGGGGGTATATTTACGGGCACACCTTTGATGATGAATCGTAACGCCCCTCCATCTGGTGTGTTCCAGTTTCCGAAATCATCAGAGCATCTGAACGTCTGATGGTCTTGGGGTTTGTAATGGACTGAAATTGTGGTCATAAGAGTGAAATTCATAATCAGTCCTTTGTGAAATTGAACAATGAATTGACGGTAATGAGGTGAGTCAAGCGCTGCGTGTGGATAACGCAGCGCGTTTGTGCAGGAACGTCAGTTGTAGGCGACGGTGACATCGAAGGTGCCGGTGTAGTTTCCGGGTAGTTGGCTGGCGTTGACGAACAGAGTGGCGCCGACGTTAAAGAAGGCCACTCCGCTGTTATTGAGCGTGATCGGTGTGGCTTGATTGAGTACGAAATCGCTGACAATCAGTGGTCCTCCGGGACCGGACAATGTGACGGTGGTGGGTGCGATCGTGACGCTAAAGCTGGCTGCCGGCACGCCACTGATCGTATAAGAGGCTGGGCTATAGCCACTGCCCGAGCGCGAGGTGACGCCGCCGGTCGTCGATACGGGTCCATTGGGCGCCAGGGTCATCGTGCCATCGATGCTTGCGGAAGGAATGATGCTTCCGAAATTCAGATCCTGAGTCTTGGTGATATTGAGCGCGTAATTCTCGATGTTGACAGATGCAGTGGTGTTGGCGGTCTGCGCGCTGGCGGCGAACGGTGACAGCATCAATGCGGCAGTGATCAGAATTCCGTATTTCATGTGCGATCTCCAGGTTGATTCGTGTCGTTATCGAGCGAAGTGTGTACTTCTGCGGGGCGTCGGTTCGGAAGAAGAAATCCGGGCGACCCGGCCGAAGAGAGAAGCCGGGCCACCCGTGCCTTGGACAGCTACGGAGGAAATGCCCCGATAGCCTGCTTCGGGCTTACAGCGGAGACGATCAGTTGTAGCTGACCGTCACGTTGAAAGTGCCCGTATAGACGCCGACAGGCTGATTCGCGCCAACGCTCAGACGTGCACCGACGGTGAAGCTGTTATTGCCTGCTGCATCCAGGTACAGCTGCGATGCGCCGGAGCGGCTAAAGGAACTCACGGTCATGTTCTCGGAGCCATTGCTGATCACCACGCTGGTCGGCAGGGTGACTGCATAGGGTGCGCCCGGGATGCCGGTCACCTCCCAGGATGAAGCCCTGACGTTGGTCGCATCCGAGATAAAGGCATTGGAGGCACTACCCACGCCATTGACGCTGACATAGACATTGCCGGCGCTGCCGTATGGCAGGACTTTGCCGAAATTCAGTCCCCCCGTATTCGCGAGCGTGATCGCACGGCTTTCGATTTCGACATTGATGGTGGAGCTTGCGGTCTGGGCGGCGGCGTTGGCCGACAAGCCGAGCAGGGCGACAGCGAGAAGAAACTTCTTATCCATGATCTTCGATTCTCCAAGGTTGAGTGTGTGGCATCCATGCGGTTTCGATCGACAGCCTCCATGCTGCAGACCCAAGAGCCGAGACATGCGGCGACCGGATCGAATGTGCACATTCGGCCCGATTTCAATTCCCCAACGATGGGACCTGATTTCAATCGCGTGCTTTCGATCGCGTTTCGGCGATGATCGGGAGCGATCGAACGACCGCAGAAGTTCGGCTTTCAGTGTTCAGTCCATGTAACAACAGGTCTATTGCAATTCCATTGCTGACTGCGGTTTACGCACCGATGCCATCCGCGTTCCGCTGCCCACGGAGCGACGCATCCTGTCAAGAAGATGTTCGGAGATTCATCCGGCGAATGCAGTGTGTTTTTTGCGATGTTGCAAACGTTCCTGCGCGCAGATTTCGGTGCGCGGAACGCTGCGTCGATGACGATTCGTATGCGTCGTGATCTGTGGGCTCCCCTTGCCCTAATCCGTCCTTGTCGAGAGTCTTTTATCAGAGCTTCAGTGCGGGAAGCTACCTGTCAGCAAAGACAGGTTGCAGGTCTTGCGTTTTTGGGGATTCTGGCAGATTGCCAAAGTGATGCCGGTATCGTTTCGGGTCGTGTCTGATCTCTTTCGCAATCCCTGTCCCCATCGAAGTCAGGCTTGCAGCCATCAGTCGTCCGCGACCATCACATCGAACTCGCCCGCGAGCACGCGATCGAGGCGGCCGCTGCGCCAGCCGCGAATCGCATCGCGCACCAGCGGCGAAGGCGCTGCGCGATAGCGGCGGCAGACGCGTGGCTCTTCGTCGGCGCCCAGCAGGTTGGGGCGCGTCCGGCCCGGAAGATCCGCTGCGACGCGCACCGTCGCGGCGATCCGGCGGGTGGCGATGTCGTCGTCGGATTCCTGTTCCAGCACGTGCAGACCGTGTTCGTCCGCGAGCAGCGCCTGTGCGCCGAAACCGCCCACGGCCAGCCGTGCGCGACAGTGCTCCGCGTCCTGCTCCAGCACCTCCACGCGCATGTTGCGACGTTCGGCCCATGCGATGTACATCGACAGCAATTGTTGCCACCAGAGTCGGGTCTGCGCGGGATCGCGCTTGAGGTCGGACGGGCTGGCGGCCAGCGACAGCAGCGCATCCTGTGGGCGCTGCTCGACGACGGTGGTCACGGCGTACTGCATCAGCCACAGCAGCTGCGCATGACGGGAGACGAACGCCGCATTGCCGCCATCGCGGTGCAAACGCTCGCCGAGACGCTGCGCGGTGTCGAGCGCGCTTTCGATGCGGTCGCGGCGTTCGATTCGATCCAGTACGTCGAAGCGTTCCGCGCGCGACCAGAAATCGCGTTCGCTCATCGCCGCGTAGTCGGCATCGCGGGCCTCGGCCCATGCCGGCGCGGCGAGCGTATCGATGAGATTGTCGAGCGAGCCCTGCAGACGCGCGATGGCCGAAGACGTCGTGTCCGGTGCGTAGATGATCGTGCGCAGATCGCTGCCGGCGATGGCGACAGCAGCGGGCATCGACGGCGTGGCCGGCCGGTTGGGGTCGATGAATTCGACGTCCAGACGATCGCCTGCGCTGCGCACGAACAGGAACTGGTCGCCCTGCGGCGTGCGGTGCTCGACGATGCTGCGCGCCAGCGGCGCGAGCAGATGCTGTTCGATCGCGCGGCGCAGCGGACGCGCGCCGAGGTCGGGCGTGAAGCCGCGGTCGAGCAGAAATTCAATCGCCGACGGTTCCCATTCCACCGCCCAATCCCGGTTGCGCAGGCCACGACGCCCCATCGCGCGCTGCAGTTCCTTGTGCAGGATGTCGCGCATCAGCGCGCGGTCCAGCGGCGTGAACAGCACGATCCGATCGAGGCGGTTGAGGAACTCGCGGCGGAAGGTTTCAAACAGCGCTTTCTCCACCGCGCCGCGCGAATAGCCGCCGGCGGCCGACGTGAATCCAGGCCCGGCGCTGCGGCTCAAGGTGGAGCCGGCGTTGCTGGTGAGGATGATGATGCTGTGGCGGAAATCGGCGACGTTGCCGTTGCGGTCGCTCAGGCGTCCGTCGTCGAACACCTGCAGGAACATGTCCCACACGCGTGGATGCGCCTTCTCGAATTCGTCCAGCAGCACCACCGAGAAAGGCTGCTCGCGGATGCGCGCGACCAGCGAACGCGTGCTACCGTCGCTCGATACGTCGGTGAGCCGCCACGCGGCGTCTTCGGACTGGAACTCGCTCATGTCCAGACGCAGTAGACGTTCGCTGCTGCCGAACAATAATTCGCCCAGCGTCTTCGCCAGTTCGGTCTTGCCGGTGCCGGTGGGGCCGGCGAACAGGAACACGCCGATCGGCCGACTGCTGTCGATCAGCCCGGCCTTGAGCATCGCGATGCGGTCGACCAGACACTCCACCGCTTCGTCCTGACCGATCACGCGCTTGCGGAAGAACGCGCGCAGCGTGTCGAGGTCGAGACTCTTGCTGTCGTCGATCACGTCCAGCGGCAGACCACTGCGCCGCGCGATGCCGCGCAGCAGCGCATCGGTCGTCAGCGGAAGCTCGCGCGCGTCCGCGCTGCACGCGACGCGCAGGCTCTCTTCGAGCAGACGCAGCGTGCGTCCCGGTTCGTGCTGCTCGGGAAAGAACTGCGCGGCCATGCGCTGCGCTTCGTCCAGCGCACGCGCATCGATCACCGCCGTGCCCAACTCCGCTTCGCGCGCCGCGCCCCAGCGCGACAACAGCGCGCGCATGCCGTCGGCGTCGGGCGAGAGCAGGGCCACGGTCTTCACCAGATGCCGCAGCGTCGGACGCGCGATCAGCAACTGCGCGAGCTGCGCGGGCGAAAGTTCGCCGACCATCCGTACCTGGCCGCGCTCCAGGGCCGGCAGCAGCATATCGAGAATGCCGCGCGGGTCCTGACTGTGCCCGCCCTTGTGCAGCAGGTCGTAGAAATCCTGCACCCGCCACAGCGCACGCGGACGGTCGAGCGCGGTCAGCATCTCGCGCACGCGCTCTTCCAGTTCGCCGATGTATTTCTGCCCCGCCAGCACTTCGGCGGCGGAGGCTTCGAACAGCAGCCAGCCTTCGCCCTGCAGGCGCGCGAACAGACGATCGACCAGCACCGATTTGCCAACGCCCTGTTCGCCGGAAATCAGCACCGACACCGGCGGCGTGGCCTGCAGCAGTTCCTGCAGTTGCGCGATCTGGCGATCGAGTTCCGGGTGATCGACGATGCCGCCGCTCGTGCTCTGCGGCGGCGTCCACAGCCGGCCCACGCCGCCCAGCGTGCGCCTTTCGCGCCGCCGCGCCACTTCGTCCGTCACCTGCGCGAGATACGGCGCCAGCACCGGTTCAGCGAACGACTTCAGGCCCTCAGCCAGTTGCTCCAGTTCGTATTCCTGCAGCGTGTCCAGGGTCATCGTCCCGACGCTGCTTGGCGGATGCGCGCCCGCCCACTGCAGATATTCGCGCAGCCGCTGCCGCAGCGGCGGCTGCTCGTACCACCATTGGCGCAGATGCCGCAGCAGACCGGGCAGGGCAGAGGCGTCATCGCGCGACTGCAGGTAATCGATCATGAAACGCAATTGATAAAGCCCCGGGGACGGCGTCGCCGCCAGCGCAGCAGCGCCATCGATATCGCCACGCTCGCGCAGCGCCGCGTACACCATGCAGCCCAATGCGTAGCTCTCGCTTTCCAGCTGATCCAGCACCTCCTTCGCATCGAAGGTCTTCCCCGCCAACAGCGCCACACCCTCGCGGAACTGCGGCAACTGCAGCAGATCCTCCGGCCGCTTGATGCGCTCATCGTCCGCCTCGATCTCGCCCCGCAGCCGGTACAGGCGGTCGCGCGGAGTTTCTTCGGAAGTCGTGTTTTGTGTATCTGGCGCACCGGCATCGGGTGCCGGCAGCGCGGCTTCGGCCGACGTGGTGTTCGCAGTCGCGTCCGGTGTCGCGTCCCCGCTCGGCGCACGCCGCAGCCAGACCGTCAACACGACGCCGAACAACAATCCAGCAATGAAAATTCCGATGGTCACGCGTTGCTCTCCTGTCAGCTGGCAGAGTGTAATGGAGCGGAGTGGTTCGCCTTGAGACGCATCGGGCGGTGGTCCCGCGCGTGCGCTCACTCCGTCACACGTCGCAGCACGACGCTCCTGCGCGATGCCGCCGCCGTTCTCCCTCCCTTTCGCGTAGCGAAGGGGAGGGCCGGGGAGGGGTGATGCCCTTGGCAGGGCTGCGAATGACCACAAGTCCATCACCGAATATCGCGGACGCGTTTCTGACGATGAACGAGAATCGCTGTTCGATCAATGAGTTTCGGCTGTCGCCACAACACGATGTTTCAATTCTGGGTGTTGTGGCGCGTGAACAGCAGGTCCCTCCGCCCGCTGCGCGGACGTTCGGGATGACAGGGTGCCTGTGGGAGGCGCTTCAGCGCCGACAGCTCCGTCGGGCCTGGTGTTCAACAGCCGTATGGCTGGTCAGGTCCTCCCACAGAGACCAAAGCATCACTCCAACGCCTTCAACCGGTACAACGCCTCCAGCGCCTGCTTCGGCGTGAGTTCGTCGGGGTCGATCGCCGCCAGCGCATCCAGCGCCGCCGACGATGACGCAAACAAGCCGATCTGCTGCGGTGCATCCAATGCCTGCGGCGTGAGCACCGGGGCGGGATCGCTGCGCCGCTGTTCCAGTTCCGCCAGCCGCCCGCGCGCTTCGCGCACGACAGACTTCGGCAGGCCGGCCAGCGCGGCGACCTGCAGGCCGAAGCTGCGGTCGGCGGGGCCGTCTTTCACGGCGTGCATGAAGACGAGGGTGTCGCCGCCATGCTTGTCGTGGTGCTCCACCGCGTCCAGATGCACGTTGGCGATGCCGCTGCCGGGTTGGGCGAGGGCGGTGAGTTCGAAATAATGCGTGGCGAACAGCGTGTAGGCGCGATTGGTCGCGGCCAGATGTTTGGCGCAGGCTTCGGCTAGCGCGAGGCCGTCGTACGTCGATGTGCCGCGGCCGATTTCGTCCATCAGCACCAGCGACTGCGCGGTGGCGTGATGCAGGATGTAGCTGGTTTCGCTCATCTCGACCATGAAGGTCGATTGTCCGCGCGCGAGGTCGTCGCCGGCACCGATGCGGGTGAGGATGCGGTCGATCGGGCCGATCTGCGCTTTGGCTGCGGGCACGAAGCTGCCGATGTGCGCGAGCAGCACGATCAGCGCGTTCTGGCGCATGTAGGTGGATTTGCCGCCCATGTTCGGGCCGGTAATCACCAGCATGCGCCGTGCGGTGCCGCCGTCGTCGCCATTGAGCGAGAGATCGTTCGGCTCGAACGGTTCGTCGCGCACCGCTTCCACCACCGGATGACGGCCGCGTTCGATCTGCAGCCGCGCGTCTTCGACCAGTTGCGGCTGCGACCAGTCGAGTTCGCGCGCGCGCTCGGCGAAACACGCGAGTACGTCGAGTTCGCTCAATGCACTGGCGGCGCGTTTCAGCGGTTCGAGATCGCGGTTGAGTTCGTCGAGAATGCCTTCGTACAGCAGCTTTTCGCGCGTGAGCGAACGGTCTTTCGCCGACAGCACTTTGTCTTCGAACTGTTTCAGCTCTTCGGTGATGTAGCGTTCGGCGCCTGTCAGCGTCTGCCGACGCGTGTAGTGGACGGGGGCCCTGTCGGCTTGGCCTTTGCTGATCTCAATGAAGTAACCGTGGACGCGGTTGTAGCCGACCTTCAGCGTGGCGATCCCGCTGCTCGCGCGTTCGCGGGCTTCCAGGTCGATCAGGAACTGGTCGGCATGCGTGCTGAGCGTGCGCAGTTCGTCGAGTTCGGCGTCGTAGCCTTCGGCGATCACGCCGCCGTCGCGGGCCAGCACCGGCGGCTGCGGCACGATCGCGCTGGCCATCCACGCCGCCTGCGCATCGTGTTCGCCCAGTTCGGCGCACAGCGCCTGCAGTCGCGGCGAATCGATGCCCGACAGCGCGTCGCGCACCTTTGGCATCAGCAGCAGGGCGTCGCGCAGGGTGGACAGATCGCGCGGGCGCGCGCTGCGCAGGGCAACGCGGGAAAGAATGCGTTCGATGTCGCCCAGGCCGCGGAAGGACTCGCGCACGGCGGTGTCGGCGCGCTGCGCAAACAGCTGCTGCACTGCGTCATGGCGCTCGCTCACGACCCGGCGGTCGCGTAGTGGACGATGCAGCCAGCGCCGCAGCAGGCGCCCGCCCATCGGGGTGATGGTGCTGTCGAGCACGCCGAGCAGGGTGTGCCGGGTGTCGCCGTCGATTCGGGTGTCGAGTTCGAGATGGCGCCGTGTGGCCGCATTCATCGCGATCGCGCCGTCGCTGGTTTCGAGGCGGATCGCGGTGAGGTGCGGCAGACGCTGCTTCTGGGTTTCTTCGACATAACCGAGCAATGCACCGGCGGCGGCGATCGCAAGCGATTTGCCGTCGATGCCGAAGCCGGTGAGGTCGAACAGGTTGAAGAACTGCAGCAATTGCCGGCGACCGCTGTCGGCATCGAACAGCCATGGTGCGCGGCGGCGGATGCCGTGCCGGGACGTGAGCGATGCGGGCCAGCCGTCTTCGTCGGGGATCAGCAGTTCGGCGGGATCGAGCCGCGCGAGTTCGGCTTCCAGCATGTCCTCCCTGGACACTTCATTGACCAGAAAACGCCCGCCGGCAAGATCCGCCCATGCGAGGCCATAGCTGTTTTTCCCGCGCGCGACGGCCATCAGCAGCGTATCGCGGCGATCCTGCAGCAAGGCTTCGTCGGTGACCGTGCCGGGGGTGACGATGCGCACGACCTTGCGTTCGACCAGACCCTTCGCCAGCGCCGGGTCGCCGATCTGTTCGCAGATCGCGACCGATTCGCCCAGCGCGACCAGGCGCGCGAGATAGCCTTCGTAGGCATGGACCGGCACGCCGGCCATCGGAATGGGTTGACCGGCGGAATTGCCGCGCTGCGTCAAAGTGATGTCGAGCAGACGCGCGGCCTTGCGCGCATCGTCGTAGAACATTTCATAGAAGTCGCCCATCCGGAAGAACAGCAACACATCCGGATGCTCCGCCTTGGCGGCGAAGAACTGGCGCATGAGCGGGGTGTGCTGGTCGCTCGCGGTACGGGCGGCGGCTGGAATTGAAGGGGATTGGGGCACGTGTGAGCTTGCAGTCGGGGCCGGGGCGCGAGTCGGGCGCCTGAGGGCAGAGCGCCTAGTATGCCAGCGCATGTGGGGAGGGCGTTGGTCATGGTCAAAGCTCGCGAAAGCTGTGCTAACGTCGCCACGCGGTCGGCTTCTGGCGCGCGGCATGACAGGCGAGTCCCGGCGATGTCCTGGTTCCGCGCGACAAGATGCGGCGGCACGTACCGCCGATGACCGATCAACGGTCACGTAACGACAAGACAACAACGCCAATGGCGAGGGGAATACATGACTTATCGTGCACCGCAACATTCGATACTGACCCGGGCGCTGCTGCTCGCGCTCATCGGTCTGGCCCAGACACCGCTGGCGTTGGCGCAGGACGCCGATTCCGGAGAGGAAAAGGCCACGACGCTCGACCAGATCACAGTGACCGCGCAGAAGCGTGAAGAGGCGCTGCAGGACGTCCCGGTCGTGGTGACGGCGCTTTCTGAGCAGATGCTGGAAGAAAACGGCGTTCGCGATATCAAGGATCTGCAGCACATCGTTCCCGGTCTGACCGTGACCAGTACCCAGAGCGAGTCGCAGACGGTCGCGCGCATCCGCGGCGTCGGTACGGTCGGCGACAACGCCGGTCTGGAATCTTCGGTCGGCATCGTCATCGATGGCGTATACCGCCCGCGCAACGGTGTCGGCTTCACCGATCTGGGTGAACTCGAACGCATCGAAGTGCTGAAGGGCCCGCAGGGCACGCTGTTCGGCAAGAACACCTCGGCCGGCGTCATCAACGTGATCACCAAGCGCCCGGGCTACCAGCAGCGCGCCGAGGCCGAGATCACCGTCGGCAGTTACGGCGCATTTGGCGTATCCGGGTCGTACAACGATGCCATCAACGACATGGCCGCTTTCCGCGTCTATGCCGCCAAGCGCAAGCGCGACGGCTATCTGGATGTGCACACCGCTGCCGGCCCGCGCACCGACAAGCAGGATCAGGATCAGAACTTCCACACCTTCCGCGGCCAGTTGCTGCTCGAACCGTCCGATACGCTCGATATCCTGCTGAGCGGCGATTTCAGCAATCGCGACGAGAACTGCTGCAGCAGCGTGACGATCATCCGCGGCCCGACGGCCGCGATCCTTGATGCGCTGTCGGCCGATACCGGCGTCATCCCCGTCGCCGATCCGTTCAGTCGCCAGGCGTGGTCCAACCGCAGTACCGCGCAGTACATCAAGGACCAGGGCATCAGCGGCCAGGTCGACTGGCAGACGCCGTGGTTCGGCGGCGCCACGCTCACCTCGATCACTGCGCAGCGCAAGTGGGAATCCACCAACGGCATCGACTTCGACTACAGCACTGCCGACCTGCTGTACCGCAATCCGACCAAGGGCGACAATTACACCGGCTTCGACACTTTCAGCCAGGAAATCCGCCTGACCGGCGCCACCGACAAGTTCGACTGGCTGGTCGGCGCTTTCTATGCCGACGAGAGCCTGACCCGCAACGAGGCCTACCGCGTCGGCTCGGCGTATGAGCCCTATCTGTCGATCGCACTGCTCTCGCGGATCAATCCGGCGCTGGGCGCCAGCCCGACCGCGCCGCTGTTCCTGTCGCAGGCTGCGGGCCGGCCGTTCGGCACCGTGTTCGCCGGCCATGCCGCCGCCGACCGTTACCAGCAGGAGTCCAAGAGCATCGGTCTGTTCACCAACAACACCTGGCACGCCAGCGATGCGCTCGATCTGACCCTCGGTCTGCGCTACACCCGCGAGAAGAAAGAACTGGCGTCGCGTTACAGCAATCCGAACGGCGGTCTCGGCTGCGCAGCCATGCTGGGCAATCCGGCGCAGGTCGTGGCGGCGCTGGTCGCCCGCGGTCTGAGCGTGGCGCAGGCTTCGGCAGCGGCGCCGCAGGTGGTCGGGTTCGCCTGTCTGCCGTGGACCAACGTCCGTCACAACGGCCGCAGCACCGATCAGAGCCGCGACGAGAAGGAATGGTCCGGCACCTTCAAGGCGGCCTATCGCTTCAACGATCACGTCATGGGCTATTTCTCGGCGGCGCGTGGCTACAAGGCCGGTGGTTTCAACCTCGACCGCGTGCAGTCGAACACCGGCCTGTCCAGCGGCACTTCGGGCATCGTTCCGGTGAACGACACCTCGTTCCCGGCCGAGTTCGTCAACAGTTACGAGCTGGGCACCAAGACCACCTGGCTCGGTGGCAACCTGCTGCTCAATGCCACGTTGTTCCATCAGGAATATTCGGACTTCCAACTCAACAGCTTCCTCGGCACCAGCTTCGTGGTGCGCTCGGTTCCGAAGGTGACTTCGCAGGGCCTCGACGCCGAACTGCTCTGGCAGACCGGCGGTTGGATGGTGCAGAGCGGCTTGACCTATGCCGATACCAAATACGGCGACGACCCGTTGCCCGACACCGATCTGGCCCTGCTGCCGGGCAGCCGTACGAGCTTCGCTCCGAAGTGGTCGGTCACCGGTTCGGTCGGCTACGACTGGCGGATCGGCGGCAGCCTGAAGGCCGGTGCGCATCTCGGCGCCAAATACATGTCCGACTACAACACCGGTTCCGATCTGGACCCGCAGAAGCAGCAGGATGGCTATGTACTGGGCAATGCGCGTTTCACCATCGGCTCGCGCAACGACCGCTGGAACGTCGAACTGTGGTCGCAGAACATCACCGATGCCGAGTACTACCAGGTCGCGATCGATGCGCCTCTGCAGACCGGTACCTGGAATGCGTTCCTCGGCGCACCGCGGACCTATGGCCTGACGTTGCGTCTCCGCTACTGATCCCGAAAGCCCGCTCGCAGCAACAAGACGGCCCGCCTCGCGCGGGCCGTCTGTTTTTGCAGGTTGCGGCTGCCCGACGACGCGCGCATGCTCGGTACGGGGAATTCCACAGGAATCGATTCGCTGCCGGTGCGGCTGAGACCGTGCCATGCAGCTTGGGGATTCGAGCGCCGGATCCGCACGCGATCCGTCTTGCGCTCGAAAGGCACGGCGCTCCGGGTTGCCGGAGTGTCGAAGACATGGCTCATCGCCAAGGAGAGTGTTCGATGTCCAGACGTTCGTTCAATCAGTCCAGTACCACACGCGACATCCGCAGTCGTCATGCCCCGCATGCGCTCGCCGCCACGATCGTGCTGGGGTTCGCGTTGTCGGGATGCGGCTCCAAACCGGAAGAATCCACGGCGAAACCCGAACTGGCCGCCGCGCCGCCGAAGGCCGAGGCCTCCGTCTGTCAGGCCAGCAGCAACTGGATCATCAATCCGAATCCGCCGCTGGAGGTCGCCGCCGAAGAATCCTTCTGCGATTTCTACCAGTTCTCGTGGCAGTGGTTTCTCGCCGAAGCGTCACCGTCGCCGACCATGGCCGGCGAACGTGTGTTCGAGACCAACCGCCTGCACAATCCCAACGTTTCCGGCGGACAATGTTCGCTGCCCGAAATGCTCGGCCGCGCCAGCGCCGCGAAGATGCTCGCGATGCGCGCCGACAAACCGCAGGACTTCGAGGACGTACAGGCCGACGGCAACGCGCTCTACGACCAGAACGGCAATATCCTGCGCTACAACATCTGGTATTCGCGCGCCGAGTGCCAGGCCACCCAGAAAGGCTTCACCGAAGGCACATTCGAGATCAAGGTCTCGTGGATGATCCTGCCGAAGCCCGATCCCACCTACTACACGATGCAGGCTACGCTGCCCGGCAGCGACGCGCCGGTGACGCTGGGCATGGTCGGTTTCCATATCGCCAACTGGACGTCGAAGCATCCGGAGATGATCTGGGCCACGTTCGAGCACAAGAACAACGCTCCGCTGTGCGATGGCAGCAGCCCCGCGCCGGCCAACGGCTGGGCTTTCGCCAGCAGCGACGCGGCGCAGTGCCTCACCTCGCATCCGCAGCCGACCTCCGGGCCGCCCAACACCGCCTGCGCGCAGTTCAATTTCGATACGCCCGATCCCTTCCAGGGCACGCCGCCAGCGACCAATTCGCCGAACAACATCTGCCGCCAGTTCGCCAACGGCAACCAGCCGGGCACGTCGATCAACGGCAACGACAATGCCGCCAATCTGCTGGCCATCCAGCAGCTCAACGATCAACTGGTCGGCCCGCAGGGCATGCTGACCGCGCTTCCCGACACCGATCCGATGGCGATCTGGAAGCACTACACCCTGATCGGCGCGATCTGGACCAAGGGCGGCGCGGACTCCGGCAATCCGCCGGTGGCGTACACCGTGCACGAAAAAACCGGCGACAAGATCGTGCCCGGCGATGCGACCAGTCTGCAGCGTGGTTCGCTGGAGCTGACCAACATGAGCATGGAAACCTTCCAGCAGGGCGATACCTCCTGGGCGCCGAACTGCTTCGGCTGCCATGGGTTCTCGCAGACCGATCCGCTGGACGTGAGCCATATCTGTCCGAGCCTGTTCGGCGCGGACAGCAACGGCAACTGCGTGGTCCAGGACATCGGTGCGGTGCCCGCGCCCCCAGCTCCAGCGGTAGCCGAGAAGAAATAGCCCGCTGAAGCCATCCGACGGCAGTCACGGCAATGGCCCGCCACGTGCGGGCCATTGCTTTCGCGACACCACCGGCCGTTATCATGCGGAACAGGGCGCTCCGCATGCGCCGTCTCGGACCGCGCCCGCATGACGTTTCCCACCGATGCCGAACTCCGCGAACAGGCCGAAAGCCTTGGGGCCCGTTTCCGCACCTCGCGTCACACCCTCGTCACCGCCGAAAGCTGCACCGGCGGCTGGATCGCCAAGACCGTCACCGACATCGCCGGCTCGTCCGACTGGTTCGATTGCGGCATGGTCGCCTACAGCTATGAAGCCAAGCAGGCGATGCTCGGTGTGCGCCCGGAGACCCTCGAAGTCCATGGTGCGGTGAGTCGCGAAACCGCGATCGAAATGGTGTCCGGCGCATTGGTGCACGCCGGCGCCAGCATCGCAGTCGCGGTCACCGGCATCGCCGGTCCCGGCGGCGGCGCCCCCGACAAGCCCGTCGGTACAGTCTGGATCGGCTGGAAACGCCGCGGCGGCTACGCGCATGCCCAACTGTTCCATTTCGATGGCGACCGCGAGGCCGTGCGCCGGCAGACCGTCGGCGCCGCGCTGCGCGGGCTGGAAACGCTGATCGGCACACCTTGATCCGATGCATGCGTTCTGGTCGCGCCCCGACCTGCGCGTCGTCCTTCATGCGCTGATTTTCTCGGCCTGGTGCGTTCTATGCGTGTTCGGCGTGTTCGAGATGACCCGCCCGCTGCCAGGCCTGATGAGTCTGAAAGGCACCGGCGGTGCTTACGAGATGTTGCGATGGTTCACTGGGCAGCCGCCGTGGATGGTCGTGATCGCGTTTGCGGTGGCGGCGTTCCTGTTGATGTGGCTGTTGTTGAAGCTGCTGTATTGGCTGGATCGCGAGGGTAGAGCGAGAGCGGCGCTGCGTTGGGCGCTGTCGTCGGGATCGCTGAATCTGTTGATCGTTCTGCTGCCGGTTGGACTGATAGCGATTGCGCTGCTGCTGACGCCACGCCTCGAAGAGTGGGTCATGACGGTGATCGTTGCCGCAGTGATTTTTCCGCTCATCGCGCTGACGCCTTTCGCAGCATTCAATCCAGCGACGCTGTATCAGCCGCAGTTGCGGCATTGGTGGCATCTGAAATGGCCGGGCTGGAGACAGGTGATGGTGGCGTTGCTGCTCATCGAGGCGATTCCGGTGTTGACCGGGTTCGCCACCGACGCGCTCGCCGATGGCAGATCGTGGACGGTAACGGTCGGTATCGAATCGCTCGGAAGCGTCATCGATATCCTTGCCGAGGTTCTGGCGGTAGTGAATTGGCTGTCTTTCGGTCGACGGGGGGAAGTCCGTTCCGGCCTTGCCCGGATTTCCAATGTGCGGTTTCTGCGCGCCTATCTTGGCTATACGCTGATGACCAGCCTGCTTGTGCTGCCGTTCGCGGTGCCAATACTCGTCCATAGCGCGTACTTCGCCTATGTCGCGCCGCAATACGATGATTGGGCACAGCGAGCGGGCGCGCAGATGCCATGGGCAATCCATGTGTTTTCGGGCACGAAGCAACTGCAGGCGATGTGGGCATGGCTGCCATTGGGCCTGCCGGCGACCGCACTGTCGCTCCTTTGCCTTGGCCGATTGCTGGCCGAGCATGGTGTCGGTGGACTCAAGCCAGATACGTCAAACCGTTGACGAGGCAGATCGTTAGTAGTATTACTACTAACCATGGACCTGACCGAAACCCAACAAGCCATCCTCGCCCTCATCTCCGAGCGCATCGCCATCGACGGCGTGCCGCCCTCGCAGACCGAGATCGCCCACGCCATGGGCTTCAAGGGCGTCCGCGCCGCCCAATACCACATCGAAGCGCTCGAGCAGGCCGGCTATATCCGCCGCGTGCCGGGGCAGGCGAGGGGCATCCGGCTGGTGCACGAGGCCGCGAACGACGCCCTCAATCTCCCACCCATGCCCGCGTTGTCGGACGATGTCCTACGCCTGCCATTGCTCGGGCGTGTCGCCGCTGGCCTGCCGATCGGTGCGGACCTGCGCTCCGACGACTACATCCTCCTCGATCGCGCGCTGTTCTCGCCGGCGCCGAACTATCTGCTGAAAGTGCAGGGCGACTCGATGATCGACGAAGGCATCTTTGAAGGCGATCTGGTCGGCGTCTATCGCACCAGCGAAGCGCGTTCCGGCCAGATCGTGGTCGCGCGCATCGACGACGAAATCACCATCAAGCTGCTGAAGATCGGCAAGGACCGCATCCGCCTGCTGCCGCGGAATCCCAGCTACGCACCGATCGAAGTGCAGCCCGATCAGGACTTCGCGATCGAGGGCCTGTACTGCGGACTTGTGAGGCCGAATCGATGAGCATCGTTCGATGACCAGCCGGCGAATGCGGTGTTTTCCTACCCCGCGTCGAGCGATTTTCCGATATTCCTGCACTGCACCCGCGAATACATTTTGTCCTGTCGCAGCCTGTGCGACGGACCACCCCTAATCTGCTTCCACACCAGACACAGCCCCATTCACTGACGAGGATTCCACGATGGACGAGAACAAGAAGCGCGCGCTTTCCGCAGCCCTGAGCCAGATCGACAAACAGTTCGGCAAAGGCTCGGTGATGCGCATGGGCGATCGCCCGGTCGAAGCGGTCGAAGTCATCGGCACCGGCTCGCTGATGCTCGATATCGCATTGGGCATCGGTGGCCTGCCGAAAGGCCGCGTTGTCGAAATCTACGGCCCGGAATCCTCGGGCAAGACCACGCTGACCCTGCAGACCATCGCCGAATGCCAGAAAGCCGGCGGCACCGCCGCGTTCATCGACGCCGAGCACGCGCTCGACCCGATCTATGCGCAGAAGCTCGGCGTCAACATCGACGAACTCCTGCTCTCGCAGCCCGACACCGGCGAGCAGGCGTTGGAAATCGCCGACATGCTGGTCCGTTCCAATGCCGTCGATATCGTCGTCATCGACTCGGTCGCCGCGCTCACCCCGAAGGCCGAAATCGAAGGCGAAATGGGCGACCAGCTGCCGGGCCTGCAGGCGCGTCTGATGAGCCAGGCGTTGCGCAAGCTGACCGGCAATATCAAGCGCAGCAACTGCATGGTGATCTTCATCAACCAACTGCGCATGAAGATCGGCGCGATGATGCCGGGCCAGAGTCCTGAAGTGACCACTGGTGGTCACGCGCTCAAGTTCTACGCCTCGATCCGTCTCGATATCCGCCGCATCGGCAGCATCAAGAAGGGTGAGGAGATCATCGGCAACCAGACCAAGATCAAAGTGGTCAAGAACAAGCTCGCTCCGCCGTTCAAGCAGGTCGTCACCGAAATCCTCTACGGCGAAGGCATCAGTCGCGAAGGCGAACTCATCGACATGGGCGTCGAGGCCAAGCTCGTCGAGAAGTCCGGCGCCTGGTACAGCTGCGATGGCGAACGCATCGGCCAGGGCAAGGAGAACGCGCGCCAGTACCTCAAGGAAAATCCGGCGATGGCCGTGAAGCTGGAAGCCGCATTGCGCGCCCAGTTCGTGCCCGCCGATGCGCCGCGTGGCGAAGTGGCGGCCGAGGACGATATCGAAGTCTGATGCAGCGGGGGCGGGTCGTATGGCCTCGTCAGCGGACGACCCGCCCCCGACGCACTTCGCACACATTCACCGCATTGAACACGACATGATATGGATGGCATGTCGGCGGATCGGGGCCCCAACTCCAGATCCGCACCCGCGGCACCGTTCGCCGACGGAGTCGTACGCCGGAAAGCCTCAGGGATGGAGTTTTCCGGTTCTACCGCTCGAGGAATCGCTCCATGCTTCAGCTCCGCCCCAACTGCGAGTGCTGCGACAAGGATCTGCCGCCCGATTCGTGCGAAGCGGTGATCTGCACGTTCGAGTGCACATTCTGCGCATCCTGCGCCGAGTCCGTGCTGAAGGGCCACTGCCCGAACTGTGGCGGCAACTTCAGCCTACGTCCGATCCGCCCAGCCCATCTGCTTGAGGAATATCCGTCATCGATGGAGCGTGTTCTCAAGGTGGGCGGTTGCGGTGCGGCGGCATGAAGCATCGCGAGCGGATGATTCAAACAGAATGGCTGAGACATCGCGCTTCCTCGCATGGGCTCAGGGGACGCATTTCGTGATGCCCGTGTCTGCGAGGGTGATGAAGCACAAGCAAGCGCTATTCTTGCCGGAGAGTCTTTTGCATCAGTGATGAGGAATCACAAGGAGAGAGCGATGCCGCACTGGCCCGATCAGGATGAGGTGGATGTCTTTTACGGCAACCCACGTGGCAGGAATGGAGGCGCCAGCCCCAAATGGGAGTCCGCGAACATCGTCCGGATTCCGACGCCATGGGCGCTGGTCACCGCATGGGATTTCACGCCGGTTCGCACGATCCGCGTGCATCGTCAATGCGGCGACAGTCTGACCCGGGTGTTCGAGCAGATATGGCGCGCCGCACATCGGCAGCAGGGCGCGATCGAAGCATGGGGCATGCATCTGTATGGCGGGGGCTACAACTTTCGTGCGATGCGCGGCAGCAATCGACTCTCGATGCACAGTTGGGGGTGTGCAGTCGACTTCGACCCGGCGCGCAACGGCTTCGGAGACAGCACCCCGCATTTCGCCAACATTCCCGAAGTGCTGGAAGCATTTGCGGGCGAGTCCTGGGTTTGGGGTGGTGATTGGCGCAAGAAGGACGGCATGCACTGGCAGGCGGCGCGGGTCTGAGAATCCGCACCCCGCCGCGTGGCACATCGCCAGGTCCCGACGCCCTGCTATGGTGGCGAGGATATCCTGTCCTCTGGTGCCCACGATGACGCGCATCTCCGCTTGATACTGCTGACGCTGTTGTTTCTTGTGCCGTGTGTTCGTGCGGCGGATGGGGTGGCCGAAGTCCGGTTGACGCCCGGTGCTGCACCTGCGTCCCCGGAGCTGATCGCACTTCTCGCCGAGAAGGACCGTCAATTGTTCGATGCGGTGTTCGGGTGCAAACTTGATCTGCTCGCCACGCTGGTGGCGGATGATTTCGAGTTCATCCACGACAAATGGGGACAGACCGCCGATTCCGGCGCGCGCTTCCTTGATGCGATGCGGGAAAATTGCAAAGGGCAGGAGACCGGCCAGAACTTCCGTGCACGACGGGAGCTGGTCGAAGGCAGCATGACCGTACATGTCCTGAACAACTATGGCGCGATGCAGATGGGCCAGCACCGCTTTTATGCGCTGCAACCCGGTCAACCGGATCTGCTGACCGAAGATGGCAAATTCATCGATGTATGGCGTCAGATCGATGGCGAGTGGAAACTGGCGCGTGTCGTCAGTTACGACCACCGTCTGGCGAAGTAAAGCGTGGAACCGACCGACGTCATACCGAGAACACCACCGTGCGTTGGCCGTTGAGCAGGATCCGGTCGTCGAGATAGCAGCGCAGTGCCTGCGCCAGTACGCGACGCTCAATGTCCCGGCCGATGCGGATCAGATCCGCCGGCGTGTCGTGATGGCTGACGCGCTGCGTGTCCTGTTCGATGATCGGACCTTCGTCGAGATCGGCGGTGACGAAATGCGCAGTCGCACCGATCAGCTTCACGCCGTGCGCATGCGCATGGTGGTACGGGCGGGCGCCCTTGAAGCCGGGCAGGAACGAATGATGGATATTGATGCAGCGGCCGTTGAGTTGGGCCGCGAGTTCGCTCGACAGGATCTGCATGTAGCGTGCCAGCACCACCAGTTCCGTTCCAGTCTGTTCGATCAATGCAAGCAACTGCGATTCCTGTACTGACTTGTCGTTGCGCGATGCCGGCAGAGAATGGAAAGGGATATCGCCGAAATCCAGGTGCCGATAGGTATCGCGCGGATGGTTCGAGACGATCGCGACGATATCCATCGGCAGTTCGCCGATCCGCCAGCGGTACAGCACATCCGCAAGGCAGTGGTCGAACTTGGAGGCCAGCAGCATCACGCGTCGGCGCTGGCTGCGGTCGCGCATGGTCCATTGCATGCCGAAGCGCGCCGCGATCGCCGCCATGTCCGCCGTCAGCGCCGGAAATGTCGATGCGTCGGCCAGCGAAAACACGGTGCGCATGAAGAAACGTCCGGTTTCGGTATCGCCGTACTGCTGGGACTCCAGAATGTTGCCGCCGTGGCCGAAAAGAAGCCCGGAGACCGCATTGACGATGCCCGGGCGATCGGGGCAGGAAAAGGTCAGGACGTATTGAGCGGGGACCATGGGCGCTCGCGCGAGGAGGGGTGCGACGACTTTACGGCATTGCTCCGTGAGCGCGCCGTGTTGGGTGGCACAATCGGTCCCGGCCGGAATCCATCCAGTGCCGGACTGTGTTCCGGGAAATGCACTCGCTGCCAGGATCCGCGCTGCCTGATGCCTTGCGCACGATCAGTGCCCTCCTGCGGCAGGGCCGATCTTGGCCGAGAACGGTGGTTTTGCGATCCAGACGAAAGCGATCACCAACAGGAAAACGATGCCGAGCAGGTGGAAAATCTCATTGAAACCGAGCTGTGCGGACTGATGGGTGATCATCCGTTCGAGCATCGCCGCGCCGCTTTGCAGATGGCCGTCGCCCATGGGTGCGACCGTATCGAGTGTTGCCGGATCGTATGCCGAAATCTTTTCGGACATCTGCGCGTGATGCAATGCCCCGCGTGCGGTCCAGGCGTAGGTGGTCAGCGATGCTGCGAAGCTGCCGCCGAGCGTGCGCATGAAGGTGGCGAGTCCCGAACCAGCGGCGATTTCGTGCGGCTGCAGGTCGGACAGCAGGATCTGCAGTACCGGCATGAAGAACAGCGCCACACCGAATCCCTGGAACAATTGGACGATGGCGATCGTCCTGTAGTCGACGTCCAGATTGAAGCCCGAGCGCGCGAAACTGGTCATCGCCATCGCAATGAAGGCGATCGTCGCGAGCCAACGCAGATCGAAACGGTTCGCATACTTGCCGACGAAGGGCGTCAGCAGCACCGGCAGAATGCCGATGGGTGCGGTGGCGAAACCGGCCCAGATCGCCGTGTAGCCGAGATTGCGCTGCAGCCACAGCGGCACCAGGATGCCGACGCTGAAGAACGCGGCATACGCCACCACCATCGCGGCGGTGCCCGCGCTGAAATTGCGGTGACGGAACAGACGTAGATTCACAATGGGATCGTCGTCGGTCAGTTCCCAGATCACGAACACCGCCAGCGAAATCGCCGAGATCACCGCCAGCGCGACGATGGTGGTGGAGCGGAACCAGTCTTCGTCGTTGCCGAGGTCCAGCAGAATCTGCAGCGCGCCCACGCCGAAGATCAGTGTGATCAGCCCGACGTAGTCCATCTTCGGCTTTTCCAGACGTTCCGGACGTCCGCGCAGCTGCCGCCCGACCACGAAGCTGGAGAACAGGCCGATCGGGATGTTGATGAAGAAGATCCACTCCCAGCTGTAGTTGTCGGTGATCCAGCCGCCCAGGATCGGCCCGGCGATCGGCGCCACCACCGTCACCATCGCCAGCAGCGCGATGGCCTGGCCGCGTTTCTGCGGTGGATAGATCGAAATCAGCAGCGCCTGCGTGATCGGGTACATCGGCCCGGCGACGAAGCCCTGCAACGCACGCGCGGCGACCAGGAAACCCATGCTGCTGGCGAGGCCGCACAGCAGCGACGCGAGTACAAACAGGAACGTCGCCCAGATGAAGAGCTTGCGCTCGCCGAAATGACGCGTCAGCCAACCGGTCAACGGCAGCGCAATGGCGTTGCTGACCGCGAACGAGGTGATGACCCATGTCGCCTGGTTGGCGCTGCCGCCCAGCGTGCCGGAGATCGTCGGCAGCGAGACGTTGGCGATCGTGAGATCCAGCACCTGCATGAACGATGCCAGCGCCAGACCGAGCGTGGTCAATGCGAGATTCGGCGGCCGGAATCCGGCGGCGGCCGGAGCCGATGCGACAGCCGCCGCGCCTTCGGCACCAGTGGTGGGACTGGAAGACATGGATGCGATCCGCTGCGGCTCAGCCGCGATGACCCGGCAGGTTCTCGCGGATGACGCGCTGGATCAGCGTATCGGCTGCAGACAGCTGCTGTTCGTAAGCAGCGGTCGTGAGTACCGCCGCCTTCGGCGGACTGGCCGGCAGCACGCCGCCGCTGCGATCGCGGATCGAGACATCCACCGACATGCTCATGCCCAGCCGCAGCGGATGCTCGATCAACTGTTCCGGCCGCAACGCGATGCGTACCGGAATACGTTGCACGATCTTGATCCAGTTGCCGCTGGCATTCTGCGCGGGCAGCAATGCGAAGGCGCTGCCGGTGCCCAGTCCGATGCTGGTGAGCGTGCCGGCGTAGCGCACATCGCCGCCGTAAACATCCGAGGTGAGCGCCACCGGTTGGCCGATGCGCATGTTCGCCAGTTGGGTTTCCTTGAAATTCGCGTCCACCCACACCTGTTCCAGCGGAATCACGGTCATGAGCACCGTGCCCGGTTGCACGCGTTGTCCCAACTGCACGCTGCGCTTCGCAACATAACCCGAGACCGGTGCGACGATCGCAGCGCGCCGCAGATTGAGATACGCCTGCCGCAATTGCGCGGCCGCCGCCGCGACCTGCGGCTGTCGTGACAGCGTGGTCTGGTCGACCAGCGCACGATTCCGCGAGAGTTGCCCGCGCGCCGAACCCAGCGCGGCCTCGGCCGCTTCGAGCTGCGCGCGTGCATGGGCCAGCTCTTCGGCCGAGACCGCGCCGTTCGCTACCAGTCCGCTGCGCCGGGCGACATCGGCCTGCGCCTGGCGCACGGCGACGGCGCGGGCGTCCAGATCGGCGCGGCCGGCATCGACCGCGTTGTATAGGCCGCGGACTTGGCGGACGGTCGTGGCGAGATTGGCTTCCGCCTGTTCGTAGGCGACACGCGCGTCGTTGGGATCGATCTTCACCAGCACCTGGCCGGCCACGACTTTCATGCCTTCGTCGGCGCCGATGCTGATGACCGTGCCTGTGGTTTGCGGTGCGATCGTCACCACGTTCCCCTGCACATAAGCGTCGTCGGTGCCTTCATGCCAGCGCGCGACCAGCAGGTAATACAGCGTCGCGCCGATGGCGGCAGTCGCGACCAGGATCGCCAGCATCGCCAGCGCGCGTTTGCGCTTGCCGGCCTTCGACATGGGCGTGGAGGCGACGGAGGGCGTTGGATTGATGTCGGTGGTCATGGCGAACCGGAAAAAGAAGATAAGGGAGAACTCGGCGACATGCCGCCGCCGAGCGCAACGGCGAGATCGACGGCGGCGATCCGCCGTTGCGCTAGCAGTGCGACCGACAGTTGATCGAGTTGCAGCAGCGGCCGCTGCGCCGTCAAGACTTCGAGCTGCGTGCCCAGACCCGCGCGATAGCGGCTCTCCGCGAGCGACCACGCCTTGCCTGCAGCCTCGCGGGCCTGCGCGATCGCGGCGAGTTGCGCGTCGAGAGTGCGTGCGGATTGCAGCGCATCCGCGACTTCGCGCACGGCGACGACGAGTGTCTGGTCGTATTGGGCAACGGCGAGATCGTAGTCGGCGTTGTCTGCGGCCAGCTGCCCGCGCAGGCGCGCGCCATTGAAGATCGGCAGGCTCAGCGCGGGTCCGCCCAGGGCGGTGGCGGCATCGCGGGTGAAAAGATCGGACAGCCGTCCGGTCGCCAGTCCGGCCATCGCGGTCAGGTTGAGGCTGGGATAGAAGTCGGCTTTTCCGGCATCGATGCCCCGCGCGGCGGATTCGACCCGCCAGCGTGCCGCGACCACATCCGGACGATGACCCAACAGCTCGCTCGGCAGCGTGCTCGGCAACGCGGGTGCGCCCACCGCGAGCAGCGATGGCGCATCGATCCGCAGACCGCGATCCGGTCCTTGACCGAGCAGCGCGGCGATTGCGTTGCGCAACTGCGCGATCCGCTGTTGTGCGGCTTCGACCTGCTGCGTTGCGGAAGCCACCGCGCTTTCGGCCTGGCGCATCTGCGACTGGTTGTCGAGGCCGGCATGGACCCGCTGGGTCGCGAGCGTCAGCAGTCGCTGCGCCCGTGCGCTTTCGGACATCGCGACCTGCCGGGCTTCGTGCGCCTGCGCCAGATCGAGATAGGTGCGTGCGATGTTGCCCGCGAGCAGCAGGCGCGCCTGCTGCGCGTCCACTTCGGCGGCATGCAGGCTGTCCACGACCGCTTCCCAGTGCGCGCGTTCGCCGCCCCACAGATCGGGCGAGTAACGGAAGTTGACGGTCGCGAGTTCGACCCCTCTGTATTCCCCGCCGTAGGGCGCAGCGAGCAGCGATTCCGGAAGATAAGCGGCGGAATACTGCACGCTGGCGCCGATATGGGGTTTGCGCGCGTCGTCGGCGAGCCCCGCCTGGGCTTGCGCCTTGCGCACGCGCGCATCGGCGATGTCGAGGCCAGGCGTGCCGCTCAGGGCTTCGGCGATCAGCGCATCGAGCTGCGGATCGCCCCAGGCGCGCCACCAATCCTGCGCCGGCCAGGATGCAGCGGACAAACCGGCCTCGAAGCTCCGGCCGACCGCCAGCGCATCGGCATCGTCCGGCGTGAGTGCGGGTTGCAAACCGCCGGTACTGGCGCAGCCCGACAGTACGACCGCAGCCAGAACGCCAGCGGCGCAAGCGCGACGCAATTGGAAAGTCATGGCGGTCATGGTCGGTCGTCTTCGCGGGTGAGGTTTTCGCGGACCGTGGAGAGCAGACGGAACAGGGTGGCCTGCTCGTCGGTGCTCATTTGTCCGAGCGCACGTTCGCGCACGCGCAGCCCGCATTGATGGATGTCCGCCCACATCCGGATGCCTGTTTCGGTGAGCGTCACGCGCAGGGCGCGCCGGTCGTTCGGGTCGGCGATGCGGGTCGTGAGTTGTTTCTCTTCGAGCCGGTCGAGCAGACGGGTGATCGCACCCGGATTGAGATCGACGGTGCGCGCCAGTTCGCTGGCACTGGCTTCACCTTCGGACAGACGCTTGAGGGTGATGTACTGGCTGAAGGTCAGGTCATGGCCTGCTGCGGCCAATTCGCGGGCCATGCGCTCCCACATGGCGTCGCGCAGTTGCCGGAACAGCAGCCCGAGCTGTGGGCCGGAATGCGCGGGTATCTGCGAGTGCGGGTCGGGTGTGTCCATGCCCGGCAGTTTATTGACCGGGAAATATTTGTCAATGCAACTATATACCGTGCAAACAACCGCCTGACTTCATTCAGGAACCTGGGCGCGTGTCGCTGGGCCATCCACCGCTTGGCGCCCCAGTGCCGGGTCATCGGTGAAAAACGCATCGATGCCGAGCGTGAGATGCGCGCGGATCTGGGCGATCGATCCCGCCTCATGCCGCGCGGCAGGTCCGCCCTCGCTGCGATACGCGGCATCGAGAAAATGATTTTCCGGGCGGAAGGTGTAGACGACCACCTGCAGTCCGGCCGCATGCGCGTCGTCGACCAGCCGGCTGCGGCCGTGCGCCGGGTGCAGATCGCGATACGCGGGGCCGATCGCGTTGGCGTAGGTCGCGATCTCGCGCAGGCCATCGGCGGTCAGCATCGCACCGTAGCGCAGCGGCGCGTCGGCGATCACGGTGTCGTAGGGATGATCGCCTGCGCGCCCGATCAGCTGCAGCAACGAAATGTTCGCGTCGCCGCCGATCTTGCCGCGCAGTTCGCGGAGGTTGGCGATCTCGAACGACTGGATGATCACCGGCGCCGCGCGCGTATGCGGATGCGCGCGCAGGGTGGCGAGCAGCGTGTCTTCCATCGCCAGACCGAGCGCGGCGAAATGGCTCGGATGTTTGATCTCCGGGGCCAATCCGATCGTCCGCCCGTGCTGCGCCGATGCTTCAGCGGCCAGCGAGATGATCTCGTCGAGCGTCGCGATTTCGAACTGGCCGTCGAACGCCGTCGAACGCAACTCCGGCAGGCGCTCGCGGGCGCGGAGCGTCTTCAATTCCGCCAGCGTGAAATCCTCGGTGAACCAGCCGGTGCTGCGTTCGCCATCGATGGTCTTCGTGGTTCTGCGCGATGCGAATTCCGGGTGCTGCGCCACATCGGTTGTACCGGAGATTTCGTTCTCGTGCCGCGCCACCAGTACGCCATCGCGGGTACTGACCAGATCCGGTTCGATGAGGTCGGCGCCGTCCTTGATCGCTTTCGCATACGCCGCCACGGTGTGTTCCGGGCGCAGCGCGCTGGCGCCGCGGTGGGCGATGACCATGGCTTTGGATGAAGGCATCGAGGCGGGTTCCTGCAGAGCGGGCGCGGAGACGCATCCTGCCACGGTCAGCAGCAGGCAGAGGCATGCGGGCAGGCAGTTCGGCATGGGGCTTCGCAGCGGAGTTGGGAAGTCGATCTTGCCAGTATCGTATTTCACTGTCGTAACGGGAACGGGCGGTCAACAACCTCTCGGTAGCCGCTCCGATACGTGCGGGCAAGCCCCGATCGTCTCCCGCTTACGCTTTGTCAGTCGTTGCGTCTAGCGTTTTTTTTGCGGCTCCTGTCTGCGCTTTTCTGCCGCCGCGATCCGTTGGTCGATTTCAGTATCCAGCGGGTACAGTTTTTTTGCGGCGTGATAATCGCGCAATGCTCTCGTGTAGTCGCCGTCGGATTCCCAAATGGCAGCTCTTTTCATCAGCGAATCTCGCGAGTCCTTGCTGAAACGGATGTCCTGTGTCAGATAGATCAGTCGTTCTGCGTGGTAACCAAGCTTGGGTGCGACGTATGCTGCGCTGATGAGCGCGTAATTGTCCGGCCCGGATTTGAGGGCGTGGCGATAATGCGCCAGTGCGGATTTGTATTTCTTCTGATCTGTATCGAGATCGCCGAGCGATCTCTCGCGATTGATCCGGATCATCGCCAGACGCGGATTCCGTTTGACATGGCGCTCCGCGTTTTCGATCAGTGCATCCATATCGCGCGGTTGTCCACCCCATTTCTGCTGCAGATATTCCGACGCCATGTCCCGGATGTAGAAAGTGTCCGGCGATTGCTGGATGGCGTTCTGCGTCGCATTCGATACCCACTCGGGCTTTCCTCCCAGCACGTAGGCATCGATCAGATGGTAGTAGGCAGGCAGCAACTTGGGTTCGATAGCGATTGCATTCCGAAGGTACACGGTCGCCTCCAGGGCGAGCTTGTACATCTGTCGTTTGCGGGAGTCGGGAATTTCCTTGTAGTAGCCGTTGCCGCGCGCTTTCCATGCTGCCGAAACCAGGACTGCGCCGCGAGCCGTATTCGCGAATGCGTCGTTCGGTGCGGCAGCGACCCATTTCCGGGTGTATTTGTCCGCTTCCTGGTCACTTTTCCAGCTTCTCTCCGGAAAAACGCGGTAGAGCAGTTTCTCCGGATCGGCGCCGGAATAATGGCGCTCCAGGTAGATCGAATAACGTTCATGCAGCGCTTTCCAGTCGCCGCGATCGATCAATATCTTGATATCGTCCGCCTGCATGACCGGCGTGTGCAGATCTGCGCACAATACGCGGATCAATTGCTCCGGCCATTGCAAGTGAGGTGGGGATGGATAGCTGAGGCAACGCTCGATCGGATCCGTTTTCGCTTCCGCCAGATCGATCTGTTCAAAAATCTTCGAGTAGATGGCGCGCGAGGACAGTTCCGGAATCGGATCGGATGGTCGCTTGCAGCCGGCGACCAGCGCGATGACCGCGATCAGAATGATGGCTCTGATGGCGCTGCGGCACAGGTGATGGGCTGCATCGGGCATAGGTCGGATTTCCTTTGGGAGAATGTTGGTCTACCAATGCCCGACTGCGAGGTTTGTTCGCGTCGAATATCGTTTTTCGCGGGTGATGATGTGCTCTCTCGTCCGGTTCCGAATATGGAAAGCCGATGAGTCCGGGCTAAACCTTGTAAAAATTCCGATACCACTCCACGAACTTTCTCACTCCTACATCCACCGACGTCGTCGGCGCATACCCGGTGTCGCGGGCCAGCGCGCTGACATCCGCATACGTATCCGGCACATCGCCGGGCTGCAGCGGCAGCAGGTTTTTCTCGGCTTTCCGGCCCAGACAGTCTTCCAGCACTTCGATGTAGCGCAACAGTTCGACCGGGCTGTTGTTGCCGATGTTGTACACGCGGTACGGCGCCGAGGACGTGGCGGGGCTCGGGTTGAGCGGGTCGTGCGTGGGGTCGGGGCCGGGGACATGGTCCAGGCTGCGGATCACGCCGTCGACGATGTCGTCGATGTAGGTGAAGTCGCGGCTGTGCTTGCCGTGGTTGAACACGTCGATGGGCTCGCCGGCCAGGATTTTGCGCGTAAACAGGAACAGCGCCATGTCCGGTCGGCCCCACGGGCCGTAGACGGTGAAGAAACGCAGGCCGGTGGTCGGCAGATTGAACAGATGGCTGTAGGTGTGCGCCATCAACTCGTTGGCTTTCTTGCTCGCCGCATACAGGCTGACCGGGTGGTCGACGCTGTCCTCCACCGCGAACGGCAGTTTGCGGTTCGAGCCGTACACCGAGCTGGACGATGCGTAGACCAGATGCTCGATGTTGCGATGGCGGCAGGCTTCGAGAATATTGAGGAAGCCGACGATATTGCTGTCGATGTAGGCGTGCGGATTTTCCAGCGAATAGCGCACGCCGGCCTGTGCGGCGAGGTTGACCACGCGGTCGGGCTTGAAACTGTCGAACGCGGCTTCCAGCGTCGCGCGGTCTTCCAGCGAGCCCTTGACGAACGAGAAGCCGGGCTTGGGCGTGAGCAGCGCGAGGCGCGCGTCCTTCAGCGTGGGGTCGTAGTAATCGTTGAGATTGTCGTAGCCCAGCACCTCGTCGCCGCGTGCTAGCAGGCGATGAGTGAGTGTGGAACCGATGAAGCCGGCGGCGCCGGTGACGAGAACGCGCATGGAAATCCTTGGTGTGTTTACAGGCGGCCGTCGACCGCATCGCGCGGCAGAACAGCCTTGACATCGAACAACACACTGCCCGGCTTGCCGAACCGGCGGATACCCTCGACCCCGAGCTCGGCGAATTCGCGATGCGAGACCGCGAGGATCACCGCGTCGTAGCTGCCTGTCTGCGGCTGTCCGGTCATGGTGATGCCGTATTCCTCATGCGCCAGCGCGGCGTCGACCCACGGGTCGTGGACGTCGACCTGTGCGTGGTAGTTGCGCAGTTCGGCGAGGATATCGACCACGCGGGTGTTGCGCAGGTCGGGGCAGTTTTCCTTGAACGCCAGACCCAATACCAGGATTTTCGCGTTGGCGATCGGCAACCCGCGCTGGGTCATCGCCTTGATCGTGCATTGGGCGACGTGCTGGCCCATGCCGTCGTTGATGCGGCGACCGGCGAGGATCACGTCGGGGTGATAGCCGATCTGCTGCGCCTTGTGGGTGAGGTAATACGGATCGACGCCGATGCAGTGACCGCCGACTAGGCCGGGCTTGAACGGCAGGAAGTTCCACTTCGTACCCGATGCGGCCAGCACCTCATGGGTATCGATGCCGAGGCGGTGGAAGATCAGCGCCAGCTCGTTGATCAGCGCGATGTTGACGTCGCGCTGGATGTTCTCGATGACTTTCGCCGACTCGGCGACACGGATGCTGGAGGTCTTGTGGGTGCCCGCGTGGATGATGCTGGCGTAGAGCGCGTCGACCACATCGGCGGCATCCGGCGTCGAGCCTGAAGTGACCTTCATGATGGTTTCGAGCCGATGCTGCTTGTCGCCCGGGTTGATGCGCTCGGGGCTGTAGCCGGCGTAGAAATCGCGGTTGAACGTCAGCCCAGATTCGCGTTCGACGATCGGTACGCAGACTTCTTCGGTCGCGCCGGGATAGACCGTGGATTCATAGATCGCGATGCCGCCCGGGCGGATCGCGCGGCCGACGGTGCGGCTGGCGGATTCCAGCGGACGCAGGTCGGGGCGCTTGTATTCGTCGATCGGCGTGGGCACGGTGACGATGAAGATATTGCAGCCGACCAGATCCGCCGCATCGCAGCTGAAACGCAGCTTGTCGGAGTGGCGCAGTTCGTCTTCGGAGACTTCGAGGGTGTGGTCGTGGCCCTGGCCCAGCTCCGCGACGCGCTTCGCGTCGATGTCGAAACCGACCACCGGATAGCGTTTGCCGAAGGCTACGGCCAATGGCAGGCCGACATAGCCCAGACCGAGGATGGCGATACGGATGTCGTTTTGGGCGGGGAGTGCGGCCTGCATCGAGTGGAGTTCCATCAAGAATGTGTGGGGTGAAGTTTACCAGCCCTGCCGATGGCGCTACCGTCGTGGCACGATCGGGCATCTCGGGACCTGCTCTGCTAGTCTTCGCGGCTGCCCGGCCGTTCCTGCTGCGGTCCCGCCCGTTGGGGCAAGGCTGGCGGGTAACCGGGAGAGTTGACGCGGAAAGCGGGTGGGCGCGGCCATGACGGTACGCGCGCTACCGTTTCGGGCGCTGTTTCGACGTTTCTTCCCCAGCACATCACTTCTCACGGTCGACATCATTCCTATGCGCGTTCTGGTCTGCGGCGGTGCCGGTTACATCGGAAGTCATACCTGCGTGGCATTGGCCGAGCGCGGGCATCGGGTGGTCATCGCCGACAACTTCAGCAACAGCGCACCGCCGGTGCTGGAAAGATTGGCGCGCCTGACCGGACAGGCGCCCGACGCGCATCGTGTGGATGTGCGCGACGCCGCTGCGCTGGCGGCACTGTTCGCCGGGCAGCGCTTCGATGCCGTGATCCATTTCGCCGCGCTCAAAGCGGTCGGCGAATCCTGCGAACGGCCGCTGGACTATTTCGACAACAACATCTCCGGCACGATCACGCTGCTGCAGGCGATGCGCGCAGCCGATGTGCCGCGTCTGGTCTTCAGCTCGTCGGCCACGGTCTACGGCGAGCCGCAGTCGGTGCCGATCGACGAGGATGCGCCGCTGTCGTCGACCAATCCCTACGGTCGCACCAAACTGGTGATGGAGCAGCTGATCGGCGATGTCTGCGCCGCCGATCCGGGTTTCCAGGCGATCAGCCTGCGCTATTTCAATCCGGTGGGGGCGCATCCGTCAGGCCTGATCGGCGAGGCCCCAAACGGCGTGCCGAACAATCTGATGCCGTACATCTGCCAGGTCGCGGCGGGCAAGCGCGAACGCCTGCAGATCTACGGCGGCGACTGGCCCACGGTCGACGGCACCGGCGTGCGCGACTACATCCATGTGATGGATCTGGCGCAGGCGCATGTGCATGCATTGGAAAAACTCGACGGCGTGCGCGGCCATCTGCCGCTGAATCTGGGCGCGGGCCGCGGGATCAGCGTCCTGGAGCTGCTGCGCGCGTTCGAGACCGCCAGCGGCAGGGAGATTCCGTATCGCATCGTCGATCGCCGCGCGGGCGATGTCGCCGAGGTCTACGCCGATCCATCCCGCGCCGGGCGCCTGCTGGGCTGGCGCACGCAATTGGACGTGGATGCGATGTGTCGCGACGCCTGGCGCTGGCAGTCGATGAATCCGGATGGCTACGGCGAGGCCTGAAAGGCGCTCGTCAGGCCAAGGGCTACGCTTGCTGAGGGCTACGCCTGCTCGGCGGCGCCGAAGTGGTCGAGCACCAGGATCCGGCTGCGTCCCGGGCGGGTACCCAGCTTGAGCGCGCGATGGACATAGTCCGATGCGGCGCTGCAGGCGTCGATCAAGGGCATGCCGAGCGCAAGCTGGGCGGTGATCGCCGAGGCCAGCGTGCAACCTGTGCCATGGGCGTCCAGATCAAGCCGCGGGTGACGCATCTCGCGATGCATCCGGCCGCCGCTCTCGCGCCGCGCCGAAAACAGATCGATCACCTCGTTGCCGCCAGCGAGATGTCCGCCTTTGAGCAGCACCGCGCCGGCGCCCAGATCGAGCAGGGCATCGCAGGCATCGCGCATCGCATCGAGGTCGGGAATGGACCGCCCGAGCAGGAATTCCGCCTCCGGCAGATTCGGCGTGATCACGGTCGCCATCGGCACCAGACGTTTGCGCAGTACTTCGATCGCGGTATTGGCGAGCAGCTGTGCGCCGGATGTGGCGACCATCACCGGATCGAGCACGATGTGCGTGGGACAGTGCTGGTCGAGCGCCTTGGCTACGGCATGGATCATTTCAGCGTTGGCGAGCATGCCGATCTTGACCGCAGAGATGTCGAAATCGTCGAAACAGGCATCGATCTGGGCGCGCAGGAACGCCGGAGGCGGTACTTCCACCGCCGTCACGCCCCGGGTGTGCTGCGCGGTGAGTGCGGCGATCGCGCACACGCCGTGCACGCGGTGCGCGGCGAATGTCTTCAGATCGGCCTGGATGCCGGCGCCGCCGCCGGAGTCGGAGCCGGCGATGGTGAGTGCAGATACGGGAGACGAGGAGGTTGTCATGGTCCGATTCTGACTGAAGATGCCTGCCGGTCAAAGTCGCATATGCCGGATCGGTTGGCACCTGCCATCCCCGACAGGCTGGGGCATCGGACACTTGGCCGGCCGCGACCGTCCGGCGGCGCCCCAGCCGCACCAGGTCATGACGCCAGATCGCGACTCGCGGTGCCGGCGATCAGTTCACCTGCCAGGGCGAGCGCGGCGTCGTAGTTGGGGACGATGTGCAGGGCTCCTTCGCGCGGATGCAGGCGCATTTGCCCGAAGACCCGTCTGGGCTGCGGCTGCAGGCCGGAGAGGACCAGGACGATGCCGCGTCGCTGGCACCGCTCGAGCAGCGCTTCCAGGGCGTGCATGCCGCTGGCATCGATCACCGGCACCAGACGCATGCGCAGGATGAAGACCTTGGGCGGTACCCGGAACTGGTCGAGCAGATCGTCCAGCCGGTTGGCGGCGCCGAAAAACAGCGGACCGCTGATCTGGAAGGCCTCCACGCCCGCAGGCAGCCGTGCGCGCTGGTCGGGATCGGCGCCGGAATCCTCGTCGTCGCTCATCTGCATGCCGGACTGCACTTCGACCGCTTCGGCCATGCGGAACATGAAGACGAAGGCGGCGACGACCACGCCGGCCTCGATCGCGATGGTCAGGTCGAAGAACACGGTCAGGAAAAAGGTCAGCAGCAGCACGAGGCGGTCGCCCTTGGGCGCCGACAGTGTGTGGCGGAAGGCTTCGACCTCGCTGATGTTCCAGGCCACGATCAGCAGGATCGAGGCCAGCGCGGCCAGCGGAACGTACTGCATCAGCGGGGCGAGCAGCAGCATGAACACCAGCAGGAAAGCGGCATGCAGTATGCCGGACACCGGGGTGCGCCCGCCGGAGCGGACATTGGTGGCGGTGCGTGCGATCGCGCCGGTGGCCGGTAGGCCGCCGAACAGCGCCGATGCGGTATTGGCCACGCCCTGTGCGACCAGCTCCATGTTCGAACGATGGCGCCCGCCGGTCATGCCGTCGGCCACGACCGCCGACAGCAGCGACTCGACACCCGCCAGAAAGGCGATGGTGAACGCGCTGGGCAGCAGCTCGCGCGTGCGCTCGAACGGGATATGCGGAAAATCGAAGCTCGGCAGCGCCGAGGGCAGGCCGCCGAACTTGGTGCCGATGGTTTCCGCCGGCAGCGCGAAACCCAGGCAGACCAGCGTGCACAGCAGCAGCGCGATCAGGAATCCGGGCCATGCCGGACGCCAGCGCCGCAGCACGAGGATTGCGACCAGCCCCAGCAGCGTCAACGCCACCGCTGCGGGTTGGGTGGTGGCGATGTGCTTCGCGTATGCGGCCCAGCGCGGGATGAATTCCGCCGGCACCTGGCCCATCTGCAGGCCCAGCGCGTCCTTGATCTGGCTGGAGAAGATGCTCACCGCGATGCCGGCGGTGAAACCGGTGACCACCGGCTGCGGCATGTATTTCATCAGCGTGCCGAGCCGCAGCAGGCCCGCTGCGATCAGCATCAATCCGGCCATCAGCGTGCACAGGATCAGTCCGCCATAGCCGAACTTCGCGATCACCCCGAACACCACCGGAATGAACGCGGCCGTCGGCCCGCCGATCTGGACCTTCGAGCCGCCAAGGAAGGAGATCAGGAAGCCGGCGATGATCGCGGTATGCAGGCCTTTTTCCGGCGTTGTGCCGCTGGCGATCGCCAGCGCCATCGCCAGCGGCAGGGCGATGATGGCCACCGTCAGCCCGGCGATGGCATCGGCGCGCAGGTCGGCGAAGCCGTAGCCATGGCGCACGATGCTGAGGGTTTTCGGTCGGAATTCACGGAAGTACGCGATCCATTCGCTTCGGTTCACTGGTCGGTCTCCTTCAATCGAACGCCGCGACCTTTGGCCTGACTGATCTGCTCGTTGCCGATGAGTTCAACGCCTGCAGTCTCGATGGCATCCACGATCTTGGTCAGCGAACCGACCACGCCGCGGACATTGCCGTCGCTGGCCTCCATGCGCTGGATCGTCGGCAGCGATACGCCCGAGAGTTTCGCCAACTGGCGCTGGTCGATGCCGAGCAGGGCCCGGGCCGCACGCATCTGGGACGCGGTGATCATCAGTGGGCTCCTGTGGTTCAGGGGCAGTATCCACTCTTTGGATATCAAATATCAATGACTGAACATCATTAGTGATGTTTTAAACATCATTTCGGACAGATGGTTAGCGGTCAGTCGCTCAGCGGGGGGCGAGGTCCGTCGGAATGAGCGAATGCACGATCGCCTCGCGCGGTTCGCCGTCGAAGAGGATCCCGTTGCGGGCGATGCCTTCGCAGACCGCGCCGAGTTTGATCGCCACCCGCAGGCTGGCGCGATTCTCCGGCAACACCTGGATCACGATCCGCTGCAGGCCGAGCGTGTCGAAACCGAACCGCGCGGCCTGTTTCGCGGCTGCGACGGCAACGCCGCGCCCGCGCGCATGATCGGCGACCCAGTAACCGAGATGCGCCGAGCGTGAAGCGCGGATGCGATGGTTGAGGCCGACGCTGCCAAGCAACTCGCCGGATGCGACGTCGAACGCGCCGAAGTGGAATTCGTCCTCGGTTTCGCGCCTGCGCATGCAGTGCGCGATCCATGTTTCCGCCTCCGTACGTGCGTAGGCGGGCGTCGCCCACGGCAGCCATTGCGACAGCGTGGGCAGCGATGCCGATACTGTTGCGAACAATGCGTCGACATCCTCAGTCGCGAGTGGGCGGATCAGGATGCCACGGTCAGATGCCGAACCGCGGGGCAACGAGGCAAATGCCAACGGACTGGCCATGATGCGTTACAAGGCCTCTTCAATATCGTGTTTCAACGCCGACAGCTGTTGCTCGATCAGCTCAGTCAACGATTCACCGACAGGCGATGCGGAGATGCTGCCCAGCAACCATGCGATACAGGTATCCATGTCATCCTGATCAAGTAGAAGACTGTAAAACCCGCCATCAACGCTGAAAAAAAGATAGTCACGGCGGTTGTCGTCGATGCAGCGCGTACCGAACACTTTGTATCGTGCATTCAATGTTGCCATCTGTTCGATGGCCAATGCATCATCCAACTCAGGTCGACCGCCCCACTGCCAATCAATATGGTCGATGATGCCGCACGGTGCTTCCAGCATCGTTTCGCTGTCGAACACCTTGATCGTGTTCCAAACATCGCCGAAATGGGTACTGATGAACGGCCCGGTTTGGGTCAGAAAATCCCGCAGCGTTTGCGGCAGCGGGCAGCCGATCACCGCCTCGACCCGTTGAATTCCGGTCATGCTCATCGGCCCGGGAAACGACACTTCGAGTTCGTCGCTTACATCGGAATCGTCGAGGGACTGCAGATAGGTGTTGAAGTCGATGAGTGCTTTCATTCGCATGAGGATGGTTGGAATTGTGCGTACTGGATCAGGCTACAGCACTTCTGACGCGTAATCCGCCAACCGCGAACGCTCGCCGCGCTTCAGGGTGATGTGCGCGCTGTGCGCCCAGCCCTTGAAACGATCGACGGCGTAGGTGAGACCCGACGTGGTTTCGGTGAGGTAGGGCGTGTCGATCTGTTCGACGTTGCCGAGGCAGATGATCTTGGTGCCCGGGCCGGCGCGGGTGATCAGCGTTTTCATCTGTTTCGGCGTGAGGTTCTGCGCCTCGTCGAGGATCAGCCAGCGGGTCAGGAAGGTGCGGCCGCGCATGAAGTTCAGCGAGCGGATCTTGATCCGCGAAGCCAGCAGATCATTGGTCGCGGCGCGGCCCCAACTGCCGCCGTCCTGGGTGTTCGGCATCAGCACTTCGAGGTTGTCGGTCAGCGCGCCCATCCAGGGCGTCATCTTTTCCTCTTCGGTGCCGGGCAGGAAACCGATGTCCTCGCCGACGCTCACGGTCGCGCGGGTCATGATGATTTCGCGGTAGCGCTGCTGGTCCATCGTCTGCGCCAAGC
>CAZGBA010000025.1:0-45748 GCA_964523435.1 uncultured Xanthomonas sp. | reverse complement strand
GCCTGGCGCTGACCGGCGTGATCGTGTGGATCACCGAGTACTACACCGGCACGCAGTACAAGCCGGTGCAGCACGTCGCAGCGGCGTCCACCACCGGCCACGGCACCAACATCATCGCCGGCCTCGGCGTGTCGATGAAGTCCACCGCGCTGCCGGTGATCGCGGTGTGCATCGCGATCTGGGGCGCGCACGCGCTCGGCGGCCTGTACGGCATCGCGATCGCCGCCACCGCCATGCTGTCGATGGCCGGCATGATCGTGGCGCTCGACGCCTACGGTCCGATCACCGACAACGCCGGCGGTATCGCCGAAATGGCCGAACTTCCGCCGGAAGTGCGCGCCGTCACCGATCCGCTTGATGCCGTCGGCAACACCACCAAGGCCGTCACCAAGGGCTATGCGATCGGTTCGGCCGCGCTGGCCGCGCTGGTGCTGTTCGCCGATTACACCCACAACCTGCAGACCGCCAATCCGGGCACGATCTTCGCGTTCGATCTCTCTGATCACAAGGTCATCATCGGCCTGCTGATCGGCGGCCTGATCCCCTATCTGTTCGGTGCGATGGCGATGGAAGCCGTGGGCCGCGCAGCCGGCAGCGTGGTGGAAGAAGTGCGCCGCCAGTTCCGCGACATCCCCGGGATCATGGATGGCACCGCGAAGCCCGACTACAGCAAAGCCGTGGACATGCTGACCAAGTCGGCGATCAAGGAAATGATCGTGCCGTCGCTGCTGCCGGTGGCGGTGCCGATCGTGGTCGGCCTGCTGCTGGGCGCCGAAGCCCTCGGCGGTCTGCTGATCGGCACGATCGTCACCGGCCTGTTCGTGGCGATCTCGATGACCACCGGTGGTGGCGCGTGGGACAACGCCAAGAAGTACATCGAAGACGGCCATCACGGCGGCAAGGGCAGCGAGGCCCACAAGGCTGCGGTGACCGGCGACACCGTCGGCGACCCGTACAAGGACACCGCCGGCCCGGCGATCAACCCGCTGATCAAGATCATCAACATCGTGGCGCTGCTGCTGGTGCCGCTGCTGCCGGTGAACAAGGTCGAGGGTGGCATGCCCGCCGGTCACGAAACGGCCGTCGCCGAAGCCGCTGCTGCGGCCGAAGCCGCCGCAGTGGCCGCAGCGACCGCCGCCGCCAATGCCGAAGCCCCCGGGATGTCCTCGGCGGCCGAGGTCCAGGCTGCAGCGGCCAGCGACGCCGGCACCAGCCGCATGGCGAAGATCTATTTCGCTTCGGGTTCGGCCGCCCTGCCCGCCGACGCCAAGGCGACGATCGAGCGCGTGCTGATGACGCTCAAGGGCAGCGACGAAGCCAAGGCCACCATCTCGGGCTACCACGACATGAGCGGCGACCCCGCCAAGAACGCGGAGCTGTCGAAGGAGCGCGCGCAGGCGGTGCAGAAGGCGCTGGTCGACGCCGGTATCGCCGAGGACCGGATCGACCTGCAGAAACCGCAGGCCACCGGTGAGGGCGGCAGTGCCGACGAGGCCCGCCGGGTGGAAATCACCGTGCAATAAGCCCCTGCGGCTCGTTGCTGTACGACACGCACGGCGGCCTTCGGGTCGCCGTGCGTCCATGGGCGGATCCATTCCCCATGTCCTTCGCAGTGGAGACCTTTCGAATGCATCCGCGTTTCTCGACCGTTCTGCTGAGCATGCTCGGCCTGCTGCTCACCGCCTGCACACCCTCGTCGCCGCAAGCGTCGGCCGGATTGGAATCGGGCGACGGGAAAACGCTTGCGCAGGCTCGCGAAGGCGTCGACACCCATCTGATCCGGCAAACCCGCGACGGAACGCCTCCGCCCTCCCCGCCGGAAGGTGTCTTCGATCTCATCCGTTACTCCGCGCCGTCCGGATCGCTGTCGGCCTATCTCACGCCGCGCCCGGCGGCGCCCGGCAGACATCCCGCCATCGTCTGGATGACCGGCGGCGACTCCAACACCATCGGCGATGTCTGGTCGCCGCAGTCGCCGGACAACGACCAGAGCGCAGCGGCCTATCGCGAAGCGGGCATCGTCATGATGTTTCCGTCGCTGCGCGGCGGCAACGACAACCCGGGCATCCGCGAGGCGTTCTACGGCGAAATCCAGGACATCCTGGCCGCTGCGGACCATCTCGCGACCCTGGATTACGTGGACCCGCAGCGCATCTATCTGGGCGGACACAGCACCGGCGGCACGCTGGCGCTGCTGGTCGCCGAAATCGACCCGCGCTTCCGCGCCACGTTCGCATTCGGTCCGGTCCACGACGTTTCGGTCTACGGGCCGGAGATGCTGCCGGTCGCGATGGACGATGCCCGCGAGGTCCGCCTGCGTTCGCCCGGCGGCTGGCTGTCCTCGATCCGCAGCCCGGTCTACGTCTTCGAGGGCGATCACGACGCCAATACCGATGCGCTTGAACAGATGCGATCGGGCAACCGCAATCCGCAGGTCGCATTCTTCGTCGTGCCACGCGCGGACCATTTCAGCGCACTCGCCCCGCTCAATGCCTTGATCGCACGGAAAATCCTGGCCGACACCGGTACCGGGCCGCAGCTACGAATCGGACAGGACGAGCTTTCCCACCTGATCCGTTGAGCGGCGCCGACATCGCCGGTCTGCGATGTTCAGGCGCTGCGGACGTAACATGCTGCAGTGCAATAACCGCCGACGTAGAATGGGGCTCTTCCCGCATCGAATGGAGCCCCGACATGGGTCTGGACCTCGTCCCTACCGGCAATCACCCGCCGGACGAAATCAACGTCATCATCGAAATTCCCAAGGATGCCGAGCCGGTCAAATACGAGGTCGACAAGGCCTCCGGCGCGATCTTCGTCGACCGCATCCTGTCCACGCCGATGCGCTATCCCTGCAACTACGGCTACGTGCCGCACACGCTGTGCGGCGACGGCGACCCCGCCGACGTGCTGGTGATCCTGCCGCTGCCGCTCGTGCCGGGATCGGTGATCCGGGTCCGCCCGGTCGGCGTGCTGCGCATGAAGGACGAAGCCGGCAGCGACGAGAAACTGCTCGCCGTACCCGTGGACAAGGTGTTCTCCGGCTACAGCCACATCGCCGACATCGACCAGGTCAGCCCGCACTGGCTGGAGCGCATCGGCCACTTCTTCGAGCACTACAAGGATCTGGAAAAAGGCAAGTGGGTGAAGCTCGACGGCTGGGGCGGCACCGAGGAAGCGAAGCGATTGATCCTGGAGTCGATCGAACGCTACAACGCCACGCCGGAAGCGGACAAGCCGAAGTTCTGAGCCACAGGAGATAGGACTGTCTCAAACTGAAACCCGCGCAATGCGCGGGTTTCTTCATTTCTAGCTGTAGCTGTCCGCTTTTCACAAGAATTGGCGTTCAATTAACGACAAAGATGCTTTAACGAGATCGTTGCCCCGCACCGTTTATCACGCTTGACGACTATTCAAGGAAGAATACACATGAACAAAGTTCTCGGAACTGCCTTGCTTATCGCTCTGTCGATTTGCCCACCGATTGCTGCCGCAAAAGGTCTTTTAAGGACCACAGTTAGCTGCTTCTGTAAGGCGTCGCCCCAACGGCAATCGTTCCAGCCCAACCCGAGCGCAATTTTCTACGATCTAACTGGGTCCGTAGCGCTGAGCTTCACAGGCGGACCAGGGGTCGCATTCATGCCAGCCAACATGAGCGATTGCAGCAAGAAATGCGCAAGTGTCGCAAGAAATGAAAAATCGCAGATCGCCGCTGCCGCCTGCGCTAGAGGTATCGCCGACGGCAGCACAATCTATATCGACTATTCGTTGGGAACTCGACCCTATTTCGACCTTCTTGGGTGGAAGCTGATCAACAAGCCGACGTCAGATCTCCAGGGATGGATCTGTCCTTCGCCTTGGCTTTCAAATACATCCAATCAGATCAACGGGCTTACAGCCGACGGAAGATGCAAAAAGCTGCACGGCACCTACACCGGCCCAGCATTTCCGAATGGAACTCAGCTCGGTGGTAACAGCGCCTTCACTTGGGGAAACGAAATTTGGGTTTACGGAAACTCGGCCAACGGCGGTGCGGCTGTCTATCAGCATTACGGGTGGGGCGCGGGCCCCGTCTGTGCGATTGATGGCTTATAGCCGACACGCTTGAATCACATATAGTCGCCCGCAGCGCGCACATCGGCAGGCGCCACCGCGACGCGGCTGATCATCACCATCATCACCTGGAACCACGGCATCTCGTTGCGCAGGGTCACGCCCTGCCCGGGACCGCGCACCGAGACGGCGAAGGCATCGAAGGCGGCGCGGAATTTCGCGCGGCCTTCGGCCGCATCGCCGTACTGCGCCCACAGCCCTTTCCACTGCCGGACGAGCTGACCCGCACGCTGCTGCAGCAGCACGAGCTGCGGATGCGGCAAGGCTTCTGCGATCAGGAACGACAGATGCTGGCTGAGCTCCCACGGGCTCATCACCGCCGGTACGTTCACCGATTCGCAGGCGAATTCGCGCGGCGCCGAGGCGTCCGGAACGATGCGCTTCGGCATCCAACCGTCGTGCGACGCGTCGTGCGAGCGGCCGTGCGTAACCATCTCCCAGAACGCATCGCCGCCGACGGTGTCGCAGACCAGGTGGATGCGCGACTGCACCGCATCGTTGAGCACGCGATGCTGGCGCCAGGTATCGAAGATCCAGCATTCGCCGGCCGCCATGTGGATGGTGTGGCCGTCGCACTCGAACGCGACCGTCGGTTGGGTCACCAGCGGCACGTGCACGCGCACGCGCTCGGCCCAGTAATAGCCCTGATCGGCATGGCGGGCGACTTCGGCCTGCCCGGCCAGACGCATCAGCCGGGTGCGGCCGATGGTGGCGCCGAAGCTGGCCAGCGTCTGTTGCATGTATGGACAACGCTGCAGGTGCGGCGTGGGGCGCATCCGCCCGCTGAAGGCCTCGTTGTCGGGGTCGCCGTTCACCGCCAACAGGGGCAGCATCGAATTGCCGGCGAAGCCCTGCGGATGCGGCTTCCAGACCGACTCGCCCAAGGCTTCGATTTCCTGCGCCAGTGCGGCGCCGTCGAACAGCAGCGGCAACTGGATGAAAGGGACCTGGAGTTTCAAGGCACGGACCTGCGCGATCGGCGACGATGGCCGGATTGTAGGCGGTCGCGCCGCCCCGTTCTTGAGTGCGATCAGTCCTGCGATCAATCCGATGACCGGTCCAGGCAAAAAAAAGAGGCCCCGGGTTGCGGAGCCTCGAAGAGAGAGGGATTCAGCGGTGAGAAACGCCGGTCCTGCGACGGGGCAACGTGCAGGACCGGTTCGACGCCGGGATCAGAACTTCTGGTTGTACTGCAGGTAGAAGAAACCGCCGCCCGGCAGGTCGTAGGCGCCGTCGAACGAATGCGCGAACGAGCCTCGGGTGATCGGCGGTTCCTTGCCGAACACGTTGCGCGCACCGGCGGTGATCTTGCCGTTCCACGGCGTCTTCCAGCCGACCTGCACGTCGTGGTAGGTCGCCGACGGGATCCGGTTCTCGAAACGCAGGAAATTGCCGTTCGAATCGAAGATGTCGTGGTTGCACTGCTCCTGCGGGGCGATTCCGTACTCGAAGTAATTGCCGCCCGCACAGGCTTCGTCCATCCCCGAGTAGTAGCGCACCGCCCAGTTGGCATCCCAGTCGCCTTTTTGCCATGAGGCGCTGAGGTTGGAACGCAGACGCCAGGCGGGCGCGCCGTTGTAGGTGCCGATCACGCCGAACAGGGTGTTCTGGGTCGAATACGTGTTGTCCCACTGGAACCCGAACTTGCCCCATGCGGTTTCCGGCAACGCGTAGGTGACCTGGAAGTCGTAACCCTCGACCTCGCCCTGCGCCAGATTGAACTGGCTCTGGCGCAGATCCAGGATGTTGCCGGTCGCGTCGCGGACGATGAACGAGCAGAACAGATCGCGCTGGGCCGTGCTGGTCGCGGCACCCGGCGTTCCGGGCGTGCCGTAGCAGGCGGTGAGGATGCTCTGCGAGTTGCGGAAGGTGATCACGTCCTCCAGCGAAATGTTGTACCAGTCGAGGGTCATGTTGAGGCCCGGCGCCCAGCTCGGGCTGTAGACCACGCCGAAACTCTTGGTGGTGCCGGACTCCGGCTTCAGGCCCGGGTTGCCGCCGGTCAGCGAACGGATCTGCGCGTTGGGCTGGACCACGCCGGCCGCAGGCACGCCGTCGGCGATGCAGCGCGCCGCGTCGGTGGTGGCCAGGCCGATGTTGATGTTGTTGCAGGGATCGATCGCGGGCGGGAAGCTTTCGCCGCCGCCGAGATAGAGATCGAGCACATCCGGCGCGCGGAACGATTCGGAATAGGTGCCACGCAGCAGTAGATCGTCGAACACCTGCCACTTCAGGCCGATCTTTTTCGACGTATCGCCGCCGATATCGGGCTTGACGGTGGCGCCGCCGAAGAAGCCGGACGACTCGTAATCGGATTTGCGCGCCGCGAGATTGAGTTCAAGCAGCTTGAAGCCCGGGATGTCGGCCAGGATCGGCACGTTCAACTCGGCGTAGATCTCGTCGACATTCACGTTGCCGCGGGTCGCTTCGGTGAAGTTGTTCGAGGAACCGCCGCCAGCGACCAGCGCATCCGGCGAACTGTTGTAGGCGGTGCGGCGATGCTCCAGGCCCACCGCGAACCCCAGCGGACCCGCCGGCAGCTCGACGATCGAGCCGGAAAGATTCGCGAAGTAATCCTTCGTGGTCATTTCCTCGGAAGCGTTCAGCGTGTAGCTGATGTAGCGGTTCATCGCCTCGTATTCGGCCTGCGTGATCACGCCCGCCGCCAGACCGAGGTCAGGGCCGCCGAACACGTTGTACGGCACGCAGCCGCCGATGACCGCACCGGCGCCATCCAGACATTCCAGCGCTCCGGTCACCGGGTTGCGCCGCGAATCGCCTACAGCGCGGCGCAGATTGAACAGGTTGATGAAATTCTCACCGCGGGTATTGGTCCGCGAATTCAGGAACGAATAGCCGACGTCCCAGTACATGTCGCGACCGGCCAGATCGAACGAACCGTCCAGCGACAGCGTGACGGCGGTGTTGTCGTTGTCGAAATACGGCTTGCGCGGACCGACCGCGAGCGCGCGGAAGTTGGTGCCGCGCATATTCTGGCCGAACGGATTGAACACATTGCCGGCGGTCGGCGCGAACGCCCACTGCGGACCGTTCACGCCGCGCGTGTCCATGGTCAGCGGCACTTCCGCCAACTGCTGGTTCGAGTCGCGCTTGACGTAGACCGCCTGCGCATTCGCGTTGATGCGATCGGTCAGACGAAGACTGCCCTGGCCGTAGATGTTGAAACGCGAGATCGGCTGCAGCAGGTAGTTGACCGGCGCGAAGTTGTAGCGGTCGGAACTGCCGGAGCCGTCGAAGGTGTAGCTGATGAAGCGGCGGAAGTCGGACGCCTGACGGCCATCGTCGCCCTGGTTCAGCGTGAACGGGCCACCGGCGACCGGGGTGCAGGTCTGGAAACCGGCCGAGGTCGGCGTGAAGGCACCAGCGCAGCGGGTGAAGTTGCCGCGCGCATTGCTGCCCGAACCGAAGAGGCCGCCCGATGCCAGATCGCCGCCGCCGAAGACCGGCACCGACGAGATTTCGCGATCACCGGCATACACCGGTTCCTGGGTCTGATAGGCGAGGCTGACCACCGCGTTCCAGCGGTCGCTGTTCGAACCGACCGTGAAATCGTAGGACTGCTGCAGGCCGTCGCCTTTGGTGTAGCTGCCGAGGTACACGTTGGCTTCGGCGCCGTCGAAATTCTTGCGGGTGATGACGTTGACCACGCCGGCGATGGCATCGGAGCCGTAGATCGCCGAGGCGCCGTCCTTCAGCACTTCGATGCGTTCGATGACCGAGATCGGAATCGAGTTGAGATCGACCAGCGCCGCATTGGTGATGCCCGATGTCACCCAGCGGCGGCCATTGACCAGCACCAGGGTGCGGGTCGGGCCCAGGCCGCGCAGCGAGACGTTCTGGGTGCCATCGCTGCCGTTGGTGGTCGTGGTGACGTTGCGCAATGCGCCGCCGTCGCTGGCGGTGATGGTGAAGAGAATGTCGCCGACCGAAGACAGGCCGCTGGCTTCGATCGCCGCGCGGTCGATGGTCAGCACCGGCGAGGTGCCCTCGACTTCGGAACTGCGCGGAATGCGCGAACCGGTGACGGTGACGACATCGAGTTCGTCTTCGGACGGCGTGTCCTGGGCGAAACTCATCGTCGGCATCAGTGCGACCGCGATCGCCAGCGGCAATCCTGCGGGCTTCATCGGATTCTTGTTGTCGTGATGGATCATCATCCTCTCCGTAGTGGTGGATCGAAGCGAAAAATTTTCGAGCCGTCGGCTGTCGACAGACGTTGCGGCCCGTCGCCGGAACGTGTCCGCGCGCCGCGCGATGGCTTGTTGTTATTGCACCGTTAAAGGCTCGACAACATTACGTTTCGCGCGCTGCGCTGGCTTTGCGCGGCGGGGTTCGTGTCTGTGCCGATCTTGGCGCCAAGCCGCATCGACTCGCGATACGCGGTGGCGGTGGTGCGATAGCGCATGCGGAATGCGCGCGCGAAGCTGCAGCTGTTGTCGAAACCGCAGGCCGCGCCGACTTCGCCGATCGAACAATCGGTGCCCGCCAGCAACTCGCAGGCGCGTTCCAGGCGCATGCGCACCGACGCCGCCTGCGGGCTTTCCTCGTAGATCTCGTGAAAGGTCTTCGACAGATACCAACTGGAGAAGCTGGTGAGTTCGGCCAGTTCGGTCAGCCGCACGACGCGGTGGCGATGGCCTTCGAGAAACAGCCGCGCGCGCTGCAGTCGGCCGAAGACCTGCCGCTTGCGGCGAACGGAACGTCCCGGACAGCGCGAGATGCCGCCGTCCAGATCGCGCTGCAGCGCCGACAGATGCAACAGCATCGACTGCAGTGCGCGACCGATAGGTTCGTCGCCGCTGTGCGCGTGCACCGCATCGGCGCCGTTGCGCCAGAGCCGGATCGCGATGCGCAGATCGCGCGCGGTCATCCGCCCGTGCCCCGGCAGCAATTCGCCCCGTCCGCGCCCGGATGCATCAGCCGGAATCATCACGCCGAGGGTCGCGCCATGGCGTCCGGCCTGCAGTTCCGGGGCGGAGTCGCGATCCAGCGCCAGCCATTCCCCGGCGCCCAGGCTGAACGTGCCTTCGCGCGCGGTGATCCGCGTCCTTCCCCGCAATTGCATCCAGATCGTGAAGCCGCCGCTGGCCATGCGCAGGCTGCCGAGACGGGCGACCGCCAGCCAGCGCGGAACGCGACCGCAGGCGCCATGTTCGAGATCGACCGTGCTGCCGCGGTCGATGCGGGTCTGGGGATGAGAATGGATGGCGTGCATGTTCCGCTCCGTGCCGAATGAGGTCCGAGGTGTGACCCAATCGCGGCGGAGGCGCCGGAAATTACGCTGAGATTTCGCCTAAATCGACGCGAAAACGTTCCGAAATCGTTCCGAAAGCTTGCGAATCAACATGTTGCGCAAGCGCGCCCGGATCAATGCCCGGATCAGCGCTTCGCATCGGTGAAGGACGACAGCGGCACCAGACCGATGTCGTTGTCCATTTCCTCGATCGAGGAGAGGTAGATGAGGTTCCGATCCGGGTCGTAAGTCACCGCTTCGAGGTACCAGTCGATGTCGCCGAGACACGAGGCGTCCTGGTCGGCGCGGTCGGCGCCATTGACGGCGATCCAGCGCCAGCGCCAGAAACAGTGTTCGTCTGAATCCATCACCCGCACCCCGTCGGCGGTGGCGACGAGGGAGCGATTGCGGCGCTGGATCGTGACCCGATCGATCGTGCGCACATCGCCCAGGTCGAGATCCGCACTGCGGATCTCGGCCTTCGACATGCTGGCGAGCACGATCCGGCGATGACGGGGATCGACCACGGCAGCCGCGACATCGTCCACGGTCGCCAGGGCACGCCAGGGCACGCGGCTCCGGTCGTACAGCGTGACGCCGAGCCGCCCTTCGCCGCGATCGGCCACCACCAGCAGGCGATCCGGATCCGGGTGATAGGCCACATGCACCGGCAGCCCGTCGGGCGCCGGCAATCGATTCGCCAGCCCCCGCTGCGGATCGATTTCGTAGATGCCGATGCCGTGGTCGGCAGTCCTGCCGATGGCAAGCGCACGTTTCGAATCGGCATGCCACATCACCGGATAGCGCGGCACCGGAACGTAACCGTCGAACGGGCGCAGGGTGTCGGGCCGGGTCTGATCCAGCCACCACAGCCGCATGTCGCCGGTGCGGTCGGAGACGAACATCACCTGCCGTCCGTCCGGGGCGATCGACGGCAGCAGGTTGGAGCCGGCGCTGTCGAACAGCACGCGCGAGGTCGACATCGCCTTCGCACCATCGGCCACTGCGATCCGCCGCACGCGCGACTGCGTGTCCTCGACTTCGAACGCGACCGCGCCGGTGCCCTTCGACACCGAGGGATACATCACGCTGTTGTCGCTGCCGACGTGATCGGTGATGCGGCCGGTCTCCAGCGACAGCATCGACATCACCACCCTGCCGTCGATGTAGCGGGCGAACAGCAGGGCGCGGCTGTCCGGCGTCCATGCCAGGCCATAGATGTTGGTGCGCAGATCGGTGAGCCGCTGCGCTTCGCCGCCACCGACCGGGATACGCCACAGGTCGGCCAGCGACACGTTGCGCTGGAACGCGATCCAACGCCCGTCGGGCGACACCGCCGGCAGCAGGTCTTCGTCGGTGGGTGTTTTCGTATAGGCGATCCGCTCCCAGCGCCCATCGTCGAGCGCCATGCGGTACAGCGCCTTGTCGACAGCGGTCTTGTCGGGAGCGGCCGTGTCGGCGGTCAACGCAGCCGCGACTTTCGCGCGACCCGCACCGACCAGCCCCTTCCCGTCCGGAAACCATGCCAGCGAATGCGCTTCGCCGCCGATGCATTCGCTGAGCTCACGCGCGGCGCCGCCTGCGGCGGGAATCGCCATCACCAGACAGCGGCCGCCACCGACGCGCACGAATGCGATCTGGCGACCGTCGGGCGACCACGCGGGCAACAGATCGAACTGTCTCGGCACCGCTTCGGTCAGCGCGCGCGGCGACACCGCCGCCGAGGTCTGCAACATCAGGATCGCCGCCTCGCCGCCCTCCACGGAACGCGTGTAGGCGACCAGCGCGCCGTCGGGCGAGAGCGTCGGCTTTTCCTCCGAGATCGGCAGCGAGGCGATGCGCAGATACGATGGCGATGGGGCCTTTTCGACGACGGAGACAGGCCAGACCGGCGCGGTCGACCCGGGCGCTTCGCGATCGTCCCGCCAACCGGGCAGCCAATAGGCCAAGGCAGCGATCACGACCACTGCCGTTGCGCCCAGGGCCCACGGCCAGCGCTTGCGCGCTTCGACGCGATGCGGCATCGCCGCAGCCTCATGTCGTGCATCCGCAGGCGCTTCGGCGGCGGCGTCGACAAGCCATTCGACTGGCGCGATCAGCCGGTAGCCCTGCTTGGCGATGGTTTCGATATAGCGCGGCTGCTCGCGGTCGTCGCCCAGCGCGCGACGCAACTGGGTGATCGCCTGGGTCACCACGTCGTCGCCCGGCAGCGTGTCCGGCCACACCCATTCCAGCAGCGCTTCGCGGCTCACCAACTTGTTGGAATGCGCCACCAGCGTCAGCAGCACGCCCAGCGACTTCAGCGTCACCCGCATCGCATCGCCGCCCGCGACCGGCGCGATCTCGCGCAGCGGAATGTCGACGACCCGATCGCCGATACGCAGGCGATCCGACGGGCGCGGTTCCAGCAGATTGTGATGCGACTTCAGCATCGGCGATTGTCGAAGAAAAACAAGCGTGAAGTGACCGACGGGTTCGATATCGACTGGGCCCGCGTCCCGAACATCGCGCACGACAACAGAGTGGACGACGACGACACGAACTGCCCAGTGCCGCAGGTCATCGCTTCGCGCCGCCAGTCGTGCCATCGTCCATCGACGCGAACACCGACAGTGGCAGCAGGCCGATATCCAGCCCGGAAAAATTCGGTGTCGACGCGTACATCAGGCCCGAAGCGGCATCGAAGCTGACCCCGCTCGGCTGATAGGAGCCGCTGCCGAGACATTGCGCGGATGCCGGCCGTACGCTTTTCACCCGGCGCCAGCGCCATTCGCAGGTCTGATCGGCATCCAGGACCCAGACGCCATCGCTCGTGGAGGTGAGCGTGCGCACCCGTGGGCGCAGATTGACTGCGTCGATCCTGCGCACATGCGACAGATCCAGATCCGCCTGCCAGATCGCCGGGTCGTAGGTGCGCACGAACACGATCCGCTGTCCGGCCGGGTCAACAAACCCGAACACCGCGTCGTCGATCTGGGCGAGCGCGCGCCACGGCCGCACGCTGCTGTCGTACAGCATCATCGCGAGCCGTCCCTGTTCGCGCTCGGCGACCACCAGCATGCGTTTGGGATCGGAATGGTAGGCGACGTACACCGGCACCGGATCCGGCACCTCCAGGCGACGCACGCGACCAAGACGTGGCTCGATCTCGTACGCGGTCTTGCGCCCGTCGAGACTGTCGCCGATCGCCAGCGCACGGCTCGAATCGGCGTGCCACACCACAGGAAAACGCGGCATCGGCGTCATGCCTTCGATCGGGCGCAACGAATCGGGCTTGTCCATCTCCGCCCACCACAGCCGGTTCTCGCCGTCACGATCGGATACGAACACGATCTGGCGGCCATCGGGCGAGACCGCCGGCTGGATGTCCGAACGCGAGGACGGATACAGAATCTTCGCGCGCGAGAACGCCTGTTCGCCGTCGGCGACGCGCAGTTGGCGCAGCTGCGACTGCGCTTCTTCGATCACGAACGCCACCGTGTCGCCGTTCGCGCCGATGGATGGCGCACTCATGCCGCCATCATTGTCGCGATACTCGACCATCGCACCGGTATCGACCGTCAGTTTGCCCAACACCACACCATCGCTGCGATAGCGCGAGAACACGATACTGCGACTGTCGCGCGTCCACGCCACGCCGTTGAAATTGGTGCGCAGCGTCGTCAAGCGCTGGGGCTTGCCACCGGCGACCGGAATGCGCCACACGTCGCCCAGCGAAAGATTGCGCTGGAACGCGATCCAGCGTCCATCGGGCGACACCACCGGCCTCACATCGATGTCCTCGCCGATCCGGTCGTAGGCGATCGGACGCCAGCGACCATCGTCGATCGTCATCCGGTACAGCGCGCTGCCCGCACCCTTCGCGCCGTTCGTGCTCACGCCGTTCGTGCTCGGGCTTCCGCTGGAGATCAGCGACTTGCCGTCGGGAAACCAGCTCACCGGCATGCTGTCGTCGATGCAGTCGCCGAGTCCGCGCGGCGCACCACCGGTCGCCGGGATCAACATCAGCTCGCATGAGTCTGCCGTCGCACGCATGAACGCGATCTCGCGACCGTTCGGCGACCAGGCCGGGAATGCGTCCCAGCGACCCTCGACCATCTCCGTCAACGGTTTCGGCGGTACTGCGGACGAGGTCTGTACCACCAGTTGCGCCGCATGGAGATCCTCGCGGTTCAAAACATAGACCACCTGCGAAGCGTCCGGCGACAGACTCGGCCACTCTTCACGCTGCGGCGAACTCGCGATCCGCTGCATCGAGATCGGTTTGCCCGGCTGCGCCGGCATGATCGGCGCAATCGGCGCTGCATCGTTGCGCCCACGCCAATAGGCCGCCGTGGCGACGACCGCAACCAGCGCAAGCATCGATATCAACGCCCATATCCAGCGTGTGCGTGTCGCAGAGGGCGTCGCCACGCTCGCTGTCTGGGTGCGTGCGGCGACCGGGGCATCGTCCGGCGCCTCATCGGCGGCGGCGTGCGCCGGCTCCACCAGCCACTCGACCGGTGCGATCAGCCGGTAGCCCTGTTTGGCGATGGTGTCGATGTAACGCGGCTGCTCGCGGTCGTCGCCCAGCGCGCGACGCAACTGGGTGATCGCCTGGGTCACCACGTCGTCGCCCGGCAGCGTGTCCGGCCACACCCATTCCAGCAGCGCTTCGCGGCTCACCAACTTGTTGGAATGCGCCACCAGCGTCAGCAGCACGCCCAGCGACTTCAGCGTCACCCGCATCGCATCGCCGCCCGCGACCGGCGCGATCTCGCGCAGCGGAATGTCGACGATCCGGTCGCCGATGCGCAGGCGATCCGACGGTCGCGGCTCCAGCAGGTTTTTGTGGGACTTGAGCATACGGGTGGGGGAACCGCGCTACGCAACGTTGGAGTCAGCTTAACAGGCCGTCGAACCACGACTGCAGCGCGCCGGAAAAGCAGCGGCGCGCCAACCGACAAAGTCGGCAAAGTGGCGCGTGTCGCGGGTCAACCGCCCGGCGCAGCCGGCTTGCGTCCGAGCATGCCGGCCAACCGCGACACGATCAGCGCCATGTACATCACGCCGTTCCACTGTTCGACGATGGCGATGGTGCGGGCATGCGGCGAGAGCGGCATGATGTCGCTCAATCCGGTCGCCGAGAAATTGGTCGCGCTGAGGAACATCAGCTCCACCCAGGTCAGCGTGCCCTTGACACTGCCCGGTGCAAGGAACGCATCCACCTGCAGTTGCTGGCACAGCATGAACAGCCAAGCATAGGCTTCGGCGAACAGCATGAAGGTGGCGCCAGCCGCCCACAGTTCATCGCGGGTCGCGCGATCGTCGCCCATCATGTACGTGATCAGCGAAGCGGCGGCATAGAAATACGCGGCGGCGTAGCCGGCGGCGCCGATCACCGCGAGCGCGACGCTGCCGGTCGCGCTGTGCGCAGCCCAAGCGCCGACGCCGACGATGGCCAGCACGCCCGCGATCCAGCCCGGGCGCGGCGAGCGATGCACCATCCACACCGCTGCGGCGAGCACGCCGACGCTGAGTGCGGTCGACGCGACCTGCCCGATGCGGTTGTCGTCGAGGAACGGGTACAGCAGCAGCGCCAGCAGTTGCACCATGAACAGCGTCCGCGATGGCGAACGTATCCAGGGCCTGATCGACATGTTCATGCGTTCTCCCGTGCCCGACGCGCTTTCATCAATGTTCCCGTCCATGCATTCAGCGTTTCGCGCGCTCGACGTCGAGCACCGCGCGCGACCATGCTGCCATGAAAGGAATGCCGATGGTGGCGTACTCGTAGCGGTCGTCGTTGAGGATGCCGTCGGCGTTGACCCGGATGCTCGCGGCGAGCATGCACTCCACGCCGGAATCGCGATCGACCACGTAGGCCACTTCACTCAGCGCGCCGTAGGCCATGCCGGATTTTCCGGACACGCTCAAGCCATCGGGATAGCGCGCCGTGCCGTCGCCAACGAAGAACCAGCGAGCGTAACCGTCCGGGTGCTCCGCTTCCGGATACAGCGGCGATGTACTTTCGCGCGGACGCAGGGCGAGTGCACGCAGCAGTCGTGCGCGCACCGCGCCATCGATCCGCCACCGCTGTGTCGCCGGCACCGACTCCGGCAACACGAACGCCTGCAGCATGCGCAGGCTGTCGGCCAGCGGCAGGGAATTCGCGTGCGAGAAATCGTGCGGGCCTCGGGTCACGCTGCCGTCGTCGTTCTGCCAGCCCTCGCCCGACAGCACGCGGCCGAACGGAAAGCGCCGCACGCGCGCCGTCGCTGCAGGAAAACGCCACAGCGTGCGTCCGTCGGCGGACAGCAACGCACCGCCGCCGTTGCGCCGGTTGGCTTCGATGTCGGACGAGCCCAGACGTGCGATCAGGCGCACGTGCGGATAGCCCAGTTCGGCGAGCCGCCGGTGGATGTGTTCTCCGCCGAGCAGTTCGTACCAGCGGTTGTACGGGCGGTTCTCGCTGACCGCGAAGGTGCGGTCGATGCCGCGCGCGAACGTGTCCACCAACGGCTCATCGCCCCACTCCCCGCTGATCGGCGCGGCATCGAGACGCAGCACGCTGTCCATGTCGCCGCCTGTCGCCTGCACCGTTTCGGCCATCAGCAGCGCCATCGGCAGCTTCACCACGCTGGCCGCAGGAAACCAGCGGCGTGGCGCGAGGCCGTGATCATGGGTGACGTAACGCCGCGCGCCGTCGGCATCGCGGGCGATGCGCACCCATCGCAACTGCACCGCATGCTGCGGATCGTCGACCAGCGCGGCGAGCGCGGGCGGCATCCGTGCGAACACGTCCGACCACGGCGAACGGTCTCGTGCCGCCGCACGCAGACCTTGCGGCAGCGCAGCAACACCCAGACCCAGTGCCGACCACGACAGGAATTCGCGACGATGCATCCGGGTCAGCCTGCTTCGCCGATTCGATCGCCATCTGGATGCTGCAGTGCCGCATCGCCATCACATGCCATGCCATTCCTCCTCATTGCTGTCTGCAATCTCAAAAATAACCCGGATCATCGACACCGAATCGCCGCGCAATCCACGCCTGTCGCACCGCAGCAACCGGCTTCGCGCATGCGCGTGAAAACGAATGCACGCTCACCGCAGCCCCGCCCACGCTGGCGTCCGCGATGAATACGATTACAGCAGGCTCGCCCTCTGCCGGTGCGACTCCTAAGCTCCGAAAGTTTACGCGTCGCCTGCGCCACCCGGCGGCGGTCGTCCGCGCCACTCCGAGGAATCGAGTCACGCATGAAAGTCACCGATCACAACGCCAGCACCGTCACGACCGGCCCGGCTCCAACCAACTTGGCTCCGACCAGCCTGGTCCCGGCTTTCCGCGATGCGCTGGCGATGACCCGCAGCGACATCCAGGCGGTCCCGGCGGCGCGCGCCGCACTGCGCGCGGCGGCGGACATCTGCCGCGACACGCTGGCTGGCCGCTGGGCCGCAACCCAGGCCGAAGACGCCCGTCGCGGGCCGTCCAGCCGCCGCGTGCACTACCTGTCGATGGAATTCCTGATGGGCCGCGCGCTGCGCAACGCGCTGGCAGCGCTGCAGCTTGAACCGGAGCTCGAGCGCGAGCTGTCCGCGCGCGGTCTGTCGCTGGCCGATGTGCTGGAAGCCGAACCCGACGCCGCGCTGGGCAACGGCGGCCTCGGCCGGCTCGCCGCGTGCTTCCTCGATTCCTTCGCCGAAACCGGCCTGCCCTCGTTCGGCTACGGTCTGCGCTACCGCTACGGCATGTTCGCGCAGGCGACGCAGGACGGCCGCCAGATCGAACGCCCCGACGACTGGCTGCGCCACGGCGCGTTGTGGGACATCGAGCGTCCCGACGTGGAGTACATCGTCGGCTTCGGCGGACGGGTCGAATCCGACGGCATCGGTGGGCGTCGCTGGATGCCGGCCGAGCGCATCGTCGCCCGCGCCTACGACTTCATCGTGCCCGCGCATCACGGCGAGCGCGTTTCCACATTGCGCCAGTGGCAGGCCAGCGCCGAGGCCCCGATCGACTTCGCCGCGTTCTGTCGCGGCGACCACGCTGGCGCCGCACGTCATCAAGTCGCCGCCGACGCGCTGAACTGGGTGCTCTACCCCGACGACAGCACCGATGCCGGCCGCGAACTGCGGCTGAAGCAGGAAGCGCTGCTGGTCAGCGCCTCGCTGCAGGATCTGATCGCCCGCCATCTCGCCGAAGGCCGCGCGCTGGATCAACTCGGACAGGGCAACGCGATCCATCTCAACGACACCCATCCAGCGCTGGCACCTGCGGAGCTGATGCGTCTGCTGATCGACGAACACGGCGTGAGCTGGAACGACGCCTGGACCATCACCGGCCGGGCGGTGTCGTACACCAATCACACGCTGATGCCAGAAGCGCTGGAAACCTGGCCAGTGCGGATGTTCGAAGCGCTGCTGCCGCGTCATCTCGAAATCATCTACCGCATCAACCACGAATTCCTCAGCGAAGTGCGTGCGCGCTATCCCGGCGACCACGCGCTGGTGCAGAGCGTGTCGCTGATCGACGAAACCCAGGGGCGCAAGGTGAAGATGGCGGCGCTGGCGGTGCTCGCTTCGCACCACGTCAACGGCGTCGCCAAACTGCATTCGGAACTGATGGTCGACACCATCTTCGCCGACTTCGCGAAACTCTTTACCGAGCGCTTCACCAACGTCACCAACGGCGTCACCCCGCGCCGCTGGCTGCAGCAGGCCAACCCGGGGCTGTCGTCGCTGCTGGACGACACCATCGGCGCAGGCACGTCCGATAAAAGCTGGCGTCGCGATCTGGGCGCACTGGCGCAACTGCGCGCGCATGCCGATGACCGCGCGACCGGCCAGCGCTTCGCCGAGGTGAAGCAGGCGAACAAACAGCGCCTCGCCGCGCTGATCCGGCATGAGCTGGGCATCGAAGTCGATCCGACCTCGCTGTTCGATGTGCAGATCAAGCGCATCCACGAATACAAGCGTCAATTGCTGAATCTGCTGCACGTGGTCGCGCGCTATCAGGCGATGCTGGCGCAGCCAGATGGTCCCGATGGCAACGGCTGGGTACCGCGCACGATCATCCTCGCCGGCAAGGCCGCATCGGCCTACCACACCGCGAAGCAGATCATCCGCCTCGCCCACGACATCGGCCGCACCATCAACAGCGATCCGCGACTCGGCGGCAAGCTCAAAGTGGTGTTCCTGCCGAACTACAGCGTGAGCCTCGCCGAAACCATCATCCCCGCAGCCGATCTGTCCGAACAGATTTCCACCGCCGGTACCGAAGCCTCCGGCACCGGCAACATGAAGTTCGCGATGAACGGCGCGCTGACCATCGGCACGTGGGACGGTGCGAATATCGAAATGGCGCAGGCGATGGGCGAGGAACACATGTTCGTGTTCGGTCTGCGCACCGACGACATCGCGAAGTTGCGCGCGGTCGGCTACGACCCGCGCTGGATCGCCAGCCAGAACCCCGCGCTGAAGCAGGTGCTGGATTCGATCGGAAACGGCGCCTTCAGTCCCGGCGAACCGACGCGCTATCGCGCGCTGATGGACGGCCTGCTCGGTGCGGACCCCTATCTGCTGGTCGCCGATTTCGCCGATTACATCGCCACCCAGGCGCGCGTCGACGCGCTGTATCGCGATCGCGATGCGTGGAACGCCTGCGCGCTGCGCAACATCGCCGGCATGGGCTTTTTCTCGACCGATCGCACCGTGCGCGAATATACCGACAAGATCTGGGCGGACCATGCGCGGGCCGCACCGAAACCGCACGACGCGCGCGGCTGAGCATGCTGAGCCAGGGGGACATCGATGCGCTGCTGGCGGCACGGCACGCCGATCCGTTCGCTGTGCTCGGCCTGCATGCCGACGCCGACGGAAAGCTGTGGCTGCGCGCGCTGCTGCCCGGTGCCGCATCGGTGGAACTGCTCGACGCCGCCAGCGGAAAATCGCTGACCGACCTGCTGCATCACCGCGACGGTTTCTTCGAAGCGCGCGTGCCGCTGCGACGCAAGCACTTCGACTATCGCCTCAAAGTGCGCTGGCACGATGGTGGCGAAGGCGTGTACGCCGACACATTCGCGTTCGGGCCGCAGATTGACGAAGACACGCTGATCGCCTTCCGCGAAGGCCGCGAACTGCGTCCGCATAGGTTCCTCGGCGCGCATCCGTGCACCGTCGATGGCGTCGATGGCGTGCGCTTCGCGGTGTGGGCACCGAATGCGCGCAGGGTCAGCGTGGTCGGCGATTTCAACGCCTGGGACGGCCGTCGCCATCCGATGCGTCTGCGCCACACCGCTGGGGTGTGGGAGATTTTCGTCCCGCACGCCACTGTCGGCGATCTCTACAAATTCGAGCTGGTCGCCGCCGATGGCACGCTGCCGCCGACGAAAGCCGATCCGTTCGCGCGCGCCTCCGAACTGCGCCCCAGCACCGCCAGCAAAGTCGCCGCACCGATGCCGATGCGCGCGCTGCCGCCGGAGCGCGCCGCCGCCAACGAGCGCCATGCGCCGATCAGCATCTACGAAGTGCATCCGGGTTCTTGGCGCCGCAACGACGACAACACGTTCCTCGATTGGGACGCGCTTGCCGCACAGTTGCCGGCGTACGCAGCCGATCTTGGCTTCACCCATATCGAACTGCTGCCGGTGTCGGAGCATCCCTTCGACGGCTCGTGGGGTTATCAGACGCTCGGTATGTTCGCACCGACCGCACGCTTCGGTGCGCCGGAAGGCTTCGCACGCTTCGTCGAGGCCTGCCATGCGCACGGCATCGGCGTGCTGATCGACTGGGTACCCGCGCATTTTCCGAAGGACGCGCACGGCCTCGCGCAGTTCGACGGCACCGCACTGTACGAATACGCCGATCCGCGCGAAGGCGAGCACCGCGACTGGGGCACGCTGATCTACAACTTCGGCCGCACCGAAGTGCGCGCGTTCCTCGCCGGCAGCGCGCTGCACTGGCTGGAGCAATTCGGCATCGACGGCCTGCGCGTGGACGCGGTCGCGTCGATGCTGTATCGCGACTACTCGCGCAACGCGGGCGAATGGGTGCCGAACGCATTCGGTGGCCGCGAGAATCTGGAAGCGATCTCGCTGATGCAGACCATCAACGCGCGCGTTGGCGGCGATGTGCCCGGCGCGATCACGCTGGCCGAAGAATCCACCAGTTTCCCCGGCGTTTCCGCACCGACCGATGTCGGCGGCCTGGGCTTCCACTACAAATGGAACATGGGCTGGATGAACGACACGCTGCGCTACATGCACGAAGATTCCGTGCATCGGCGCTGGCATCACGACACCATGACCTTCAGTCTGGTCTACGCCTTCAGCGAAAATTTCGTGCTGCCGCTGTCGCACGACGAAGTGGTGCACGGCAAGGGCTCGCTGCTACAGAAGATGCCCGGCGACGACTGGCAGAAGTTCGCGAATCTGCGCGCGTACCTGGGCTTCATGTGGGCGCACCCGGGCAAGAAGCTGCTGTTCATGGGCCAGGAATTCGCGCAGCGGGACGAATGGCGTCACGACGAAGCCTTGCCGTGGCACCTGCTCGACCATGCGAATCATGCGGGCATGCGCAACCTGGTCCGCGATCTCAACGCCTTGTATCGCACCACGCCCGCGCTGCATCGACTCGACTGCGACAGCGCCGGCTTCGCGTGGATCAGTGGCGACGATCGCGAGCAGTCGGTGTTCGCGTGGATACGCCGCGATGGCCAAGGCGGCACCGCGCTGGTGGTCTGCAATCTCACCCCGGTACCGCGTGAGGGCTACCGATTGGGTGTCCCAGACGACGGCGCCGCGCAGTGGCGCGAAGCCATCAACACCGATTCGCGCCACTACGGCGGCGCCGACCTCGGCAACGGCATGCACATCCTGCACGCGGAGGCAGTGCCGGCCCATGGCTGCGCGCGCTCGCTGTCGCTGATGCTGCCGCCGCTGGCCACGCTGGTGCTGGTGCCGGCATGAACAACAGCCTCCTCATCGCTGCTTCCGTGGTCCCTTCCGGCAGTGTCAGTCATGTCGGTTCGACCGGTTCTTGTAGGAGCGGCGCAAGCCGCGATGAACAGCCGAGCGCCTTCCCGCAGCCGGTCGCGACTCCCGTCGCTCCTGCACGATGATCGAGACATTCCCCGAGCAACTGCTGCCCGGCCGCGCCGCGCCACTCGGTGCGCACGTCGTCGATGGCGGCATCCAGTTCGCGGTGTTCTCGCAGCGCGCCAAGCAAATCGAACTGTGCATCTTCGACAGCGCCGGCACGCAGGAACTGAAACGCTACGCCCTGCACCCCACCGAAGACGGCGTGTTTTCCGGCGTTCTGCCCGGCGCGCAACCCGGACTGGTGTATGGCTATCGCGCGCACGGCAGCTACCGGCCCGAATCCGGCTATCGCTTCAATCCGCACAAGCTGCTGCTGGATCCGTACACGCGCGAGATCGTCGGTCGTTTCGAATGGCGCCCGGAACACTTCGCCTATGTGCACGGTCATCCAGAAGGCGCGCGCGTGCTCGACACCCGCGACAACGCCGCGTTCGCATTGAAATCGCGCGTGACCGCGCCGCTCGCGTACGCATCGCGCACCGCGCAACGTCCGCGTCGGCCGCTGTCGGATGTGGTGCTGTACGAACTGCACGTCAAAGGCTTCACGATGACGCTGCCGGGCATTCCCGACGCGCTACGCGGCACCTACGCCGGGCTTGCGCATCCGGCCGCGATCGCGCATCTCAAGCGCCTCGGCGTGACCACACTGTCGCTGCTGCCGGTGCACACCGCAATCGACGAACAGCATCTCGCCGACCGCAGCCTCGGCAATTACTGGGGCTACAACACCATCGGTTTCTTCTGCCCTGACGCGCGTCATTCAGCTGCGCGGCGCGACGGCAACGACGGCGTCGGCGCGGTGATCGAAGAATTCCGCGCGATGGTCGCGACGCTGCAGGCCGAAGGTTTCGAAGTGGTGCTCGACGTGGTCTTCAACCACAGCGCCGAGGGCGACGAATACGGGCCGACGATCAGCTTCAAGGGCCTCGACAACCCGAGCTGGTACCGGCTGATGCCCGACGACCGCAGCCGCTACGAAAACGCCAGCGGCTGCGGCAACACCCTGCGCCTGATCCATCCGCGAGTCACCCAGTTCGTGCTGGATGCGCTGCGCTACTGGGTCGAAGTGATGGGCGTGGATGGCTTCCGCTTCGATCTGGCGCCCGCACTCGGACGCACGCGGCACGGCTTCGATCCGTCCGCACCGTTCTGGGTCGCGCTGCGCCAGGACCCGACGCTGTCGCAGGTGCATCTGATCGCCGAACCCTGGGATCTGGGCCACGACGGTTATCAGCTCGGGCGCATGCCCGGTCGATTCCTCGAATGGAACGACCGCTTCCGCGATGCCGTGCGCAGCTACTGGCTCGGCCCGGATGCGCATCACGGCGCCGCGATCGGACGCAGCGAATTCGCGCGCCGCTTCACGGCGTCCAGCGATCTGTTCCATCACGGCCATCGCCTGCCCGGCGCCAGCGTCAATTTCATCGCCGCGCACGACGGCCGCACCCTGGCCGACGTGGTGACCTATCGCGAGAAGCACAATCTCGCGAACGGCGAGCACAACCGCGACGGGCATTCGCACGAAGTCTGCGCGAATTTCGGTATCGAAGGCCCCAGCGATCATCCGCTGGTGATCGACACCCGCCGCCGCGTGCGCCGCGCCCTGCTCGCCACCGCACTGCTCGCACAGGGCACGCCGATGCTGTGCGCGGGCGACGAGTTCGGCAACAGCCAGCGCGGCAACAACAACGCCTATTGCCAGGACAACGCCACCGGCTGGCTGGACTGGTGCACGGCCGGCGACGGCGACATCGATTTCGTCGCATCGATTCTCGCGCTGCGTCGTGACGATCCGCTGCTGCGGCATCCACGCTGGTTCGCGACCGCGCCCGACGCGCACGAACCCGTGCTGCACTGGCTGCGGCCCGATGGCGAAGCAATGCAGGTCGACGACTGGCACGACCCGCACGCGCACGCCTTCGCCTGCCAGCTCGCCGACCACGCCGCATCGCCGCCGCGCTGGTGCATCGTCTTCAATCCCGGTGCGCAGCCCGCGCGCTTCCGTCTGCCCAACGGCCCGTGGCGGCTGGCGGTGGACAGCAGCGGCATCGCATCGCATACGCCCTCACACGACACCGACGGCACCATCGAAGTGCCGTACCGCACGCTGCTGTTGCTGCGTCGCGACCCGAATTTCCAGGAGACTTTTTCATGATCGATCTCGATCAACGCTCGGCGGGCATCCTGCTGCACGTGACCTCGCTGCCCGGGCCGCACGGCATCGGCGATTTCGGCCCCGATGCCTATCGCTTCGTCGATTGGCTGCAATCGACCGGACAGCGCGTGTGGCAGTGGCTGCCCACCAATCCCATCGGCCCCGGCAATTCGCCGTACCAGAGCGTGTCGGCGTTCGCGGGCAGCCCGCTGATGGTGGCGCTGGAACCGCTGATCGAAGCCGGCTGGCTGCAAGCGCCGACGCTGCCCGAAGGCGGCTTCGACGCGCATCGGGTCGACTTCGGCCACATCATCGGCTGGCGCCAGACGCAGCTGCGCAGCGCGTACGCTGGTTTCGTCGCGAAAAAGGATGCAGGCGAACACACCGCGTTCGCGCAGTGGGCCACGCAGCAGACCGACTGGCTGGACGACTACACCCTGTTCATGGCGCTGGAAACCGCGCATCACGGCGCGCCGTGGTGGCAGTGGCCCGCACCGCTGTGCAGCCGCGACGCCGCTGCACTGAACGATGCGCGCAAGCAGCACGCGAACGAAATCGGCTTCTGGTCGTTCGTGCAGTGGTGCTTCGACACCCAGTCGCACGTGTTGAAGCAATACGCGAACAGCTGCGGCGTCGCGATCATGGGCGACCTGCCGATCTTCATCGCCCACCACAGCGCCGACTGCTGGTCGCGTCCCGATCTGTACATGCTCGACGACGCCCATCAGCCCACCTCGGTCGCCGGCTGCCCGCCGGATGCGATGGCGCCCACCGGACAACGCTGGGGCAACCCGCTGTACCGCTGGGACCTGATGGCGAAGGAAGACTTCGCATGGTGGACCGCACGTCTGCGCCGCGCGCTGAGTCAGGCCGACGTCTTCCGCATCGACCATTTCCGCGGCTTCGCCGGCTATTACGACATCCCCGCAAGCTGCCCCACCGCCGAAGAAGGCGAATGGAAACCAGGCCCCGGCAAAGCCCTGTTCGAGGCGATCGAACGCGTGCTCGGCCCGCTGCCGATCATCGCCGAAGACCTCGGCCTGATCACCGACGACGTGATCGAACTGCGCGACAGCTGCGGCTTTCCCGGCATGAAGATCCTGCAGTTCGGCTTCGGCAACGACGCCACCGACCTGTTCCTGCCACATAACTGGGGCCGCAACTTCGTCGCCTACACCGGTACCCACGACAACCACACCGTTCGCGGCTGGTGGGACACCGCTAACGAGCACGAACGCGCTTATGCGGGCAGTTACCTGCCCGCACACCAGCACGACGCGCACTGGGCGATGATCCGTGCGTGCTGCAACTCAGTGGCCAATATGGCGGTGTGTCAGTTGCAGGATGTGCTGGGGCTAGGGTTGGAGCATCGGATGAATACGCCGGGGACTGTGGGGGACCACAATTGGACTTGGCGGTTTGAGTGGGGGATGGTTGATGCGGAAGCGACTCGGGTGTTGGGGTTGATTACTGCTGCCAGTGGGCGGGGGCGGTTTGAGTTGGGTGGGTTGCCATAGCGTCGGCCTTGGCGCGCGGGGTATTTGATTGATGGAATCTTTTGGAAAAGCGCTGGGGACTGGCGCTTTTTTTGTGGGCACTATTCGAGCGTGATGTTGCTGCGCACAAAAAATGCGGAAAGATGGATGGCAGCTGTTGACACGTGAAAAATGAGGTGGCAGATTCAATGGGCAGTCGCGTTTGGTAAGTCACACGTTTTTACACATGGACAGGACGACAGGGGAAAACGACGATGTCTGTTGATCGCTCGGGGTGAGCGTAATTATCTATTTCAGATCGAACGCATGGTGAGTCGTGGGCGCGAATGCACTCTGGCTTAAGGTGTGTTGTGGGCGATTTTTGTGCGGGTGAGCTGGAGACGAATCTGTGAGCAAAGGCTATCTGCCTAGCGATACTAGAGTTCTGGAGGGAAATGCACTCTGACCCCAGATATTCTCGGCTGATTTTGCGCAACCAGATGGTAGAAGACCGCCGCCCGAACATTCGAAGGCACTCTAGTATGTATCAAGCCCAGCGGCTAGGTCGGCCCTATACCGACATGAATATCACGATAACTCTACGCTGGCCAAGTCAGCGATAGCGGATCCGAGAATCAAGCCCTTGGCTAATGCCGAACGAAGGAGGGGGCTCACAAGGATGATAGAACCACTATGGGCGTATTTCGGTTTTCGTGAGAGCCCCTACAGAGTTGAGCCATTGGCTCCGGCTGCTTCAGATAGTGCGCTGTATGCTAGGCGAGGAGCTGCTGAGGCGAAGCTATGTTCGCAAGTAGCCGGAAGAAATGGTGCAATCATCGTCATCGGCGGCGAGGTCGGTACCGGGAAGACGACTTTTGCCAACATAATGCAGCATAGAATTCATGTTGGTGTCGAAGGCTGGGGCCTCCGCCCTCTTCCGAATCGACTGCCGACAAGCTTTCGCACGGATCAGAGTCCCGCAAACTTTGCGAAGGCGATTCTGAGTAATGTAGTTGAAAGTGTGGCCCAATATTGCAAGGAGAAGAGGCAATGGCTACCCGAGCACGGCGCCAGCCTCCACGCACACTTTTTTGGCGGATCAGCGGAGCAGATTACATTCCTGGGTATTGGCTGGAAGCCTATTCCCATAGATACAGATTCAGTTGAGAGCTGCCGACATCACCTGGAGAAATTGGCAGAGGAAGTTCTAAACAAGCTATCCGCCGGCGGGCTATTTGTCACTCTCGACAACGCAGAAAATCTTGACGCAGTTGCCCTGACCAAAATGCTGAGAAGTCTGCGCGATAACTTTTTCTCTATTCCAAATGTTTGGTGGCTAATTATCGGGCCAAAAAACCTTTATCAATCTATCAGAAGAGTTAGTACCGCTGTGTCACAGCGTATTAGTGGCAATGGCATTGAGCTTATCCCGCTCACTGCGCAAGAATTCCATGAGTTAATCGAGACCCGTGTGAGGGTACTGAAAAGCAATCCCCATGCAGCAACCCCGTTCTCAAAGAGCATTCACGAAGTGCTGCATACGGCTTCCAGGGGGCAGCTGCGATTTGCAATCAAGACAGCGGATGACCTGGTGCAGAGAATTAGCGCTGACTTTTACCAATCCGTCATCGAAAAGCTAAAAATGTCAGAACTAGCTTTCTCGGATCGCCACATACTTGATGGCATGCGGGTGAGGCTAAGGAATCATCTTGGAGGTAGCGTTCACTTCCCAGATGCCGAAATGGCAGAGCTGCTTTGCGCGATCAGCAAAGAGGAAATATCGCTGATGTCTGATTTATCCTCTGCCGCTAAGACTGCAGCTCTAAATCCATTGGAGCACAACCTTGGAACACTGGATGTCACGATAGTCGATGAGTTAGTACAACACGACTTGGCCGTCAAGGAAGATTCAACCAATGGGACCCCAGTAATGTACCGTGGCTACGCTGAGCTTTTGCGGTACTTCTGCGGCTCGCAGCCAGCGCCATTATCTCCCCAAGCTATAACTTCTCAGCAAATGTTCGGAGATTGACAATGAAGAGAACCCATATTGTGTTGTTCTGCATCGCAGCGGCCACGATTGCTGTCACCGCTGCAACACTGTCAAGATCACGTTCCGTGGCACAGTCGGTCGCTGCAGCTGACACTCGATTTAAGCAGGTAATAGAAAAGCGAGAAATCCGCTGTAGCTATCTTGTGTATTCGCCATACCTAAGGAAGGACCCTAATACGGGTGTGTTTTCAGGAATTTTCTACGACATCATGGAAGAGGTGGGCCGAAAATCGTCTCTCAAGATTGTGTGGGCCGAGGAGGTCGGATATGAAACAATCTTCGAAGGACTCAAGTCCGGCAGACATGATGTCTTTTGTGGTGGGCTGTGGCCAAACGCAACCCGTGCTCGAGTTGGAAGCTTCTCAGTGCCGGTCTTTTACAGTGTCGTCAAGGCATGGGGCCGGCCGAATGAAACTCGCTTCGTCAATCTTCAGGGCATAAACGACCCTTCGGTCAAAGTGGCAACTATTGACGGGGCCATGGAAGACATTATCGCTAGGACAGACTTCCCTCTAGCCCGTCGAGAGTCCTTGCCGCAGCAGACCCCATTTAGCCAAAATCTGCTTAATATCAGCACAAGAAAGGCGGACATTACGTTCGCTGAGCCTGGAATCATCCGAGAATACTTAGCAAAGAATCCCGGTGCGCTTAAAGAGCTTGCACCGGATAAACCCCTTCGAATATTTGGAAATGTGCTTGTTTTGCCTCAGCATGAGCACCAGCTGAAACAGTTCTTGGATACTGCATTGCTTGAAATGCTTTACAGCGGTGACATAGATCGAATTCTTCAAAAATATGAACCCAATCCAGGTGTTTTCCCACGGGTCTCTCTTCCGTACGACCCCGAAACAGCCGTTTTAAAGTAGAGATACGATAGCCTCAAAAGCATCTACATTTGACACCCGCAATGGAAGCATTTGAAATCATCGCTGAAAATTCGCCAGCGTTTCTGGCGGGACTGAGCGTAACTGCAAAGCTTACGGGAATTGCTTGGTTTCTTGGATTGCTGCTTGGTGGACTTGTTGGCGCCGCAGCGCATTATTTCCCCGTTTCCATTGGCCTCGCCCTCCGGATCATCGCCTTCGCAATGTCGGCGATTCCCCTGCTCGTACTACTGTATTGGCTACATTTTCCAGCACAGGTCGCTCTTGGGATCGTTGTTGATCCATTCTGGACTGCCGTTCTCTTGTTTTCTACCTTAAATATTGTGGCCGTTGGTGAAATTTGGCGTGGCGCGCTTGATGACGTTCGAAAGGAATACATCATAGCCGCGCTAGTTTGCGGGCTTACCAGGAAGCAAACGATGCTTCGGATACAGATTCCACTTGCTTTCCGTCAGGCGTTGCCGATGCTGCTCGGTGCGCAAGTTTTTATTCTTCAGTCAACTCTATTTGCGAGCCTAATTTCAGTCGACGAACTATTTCGAGTTGCCCAAAGGATTAACGCAACAATCTATAAGCCAATAGAAATATATACAGGTTTAGCAATATTTTTTGCCGCTATATGTCTCCCTTTATATTCCTTCGCATATTACTTGCGTCGGAGGTATGTTCGTGATCACTCGGAGCGCTAGTCTGCTTGAGCTAGAGAATGGAAGCGTCCTCATCGGCGGAAAGCGGCTTCTGAGGAGCGTCAGCATTGGGCTAATGCCCGGTAGCGTATGCGTAGTAATCGGGCCAAGCGGAGGCGGGAAGTCGACGCTGCTTCGAACGCTGTGTGGGATAGAACGGCTTGCAGAAGGCGATCTCTATTTTAGTGGCAGCAAAGTTGAAACAAGTGGCGCCCCCCTCAGTCCATCGTCAGTAGCAATGTGGCCAGAGGTGACCATGGTGTTCCAACAACACTTTCTCTGGCCCCACATGCGAAGCAGGGAGAACGTGCTTCTTCCGAGCAAAGTTTCGTCATCTTGTGATCGTATGCATAGCATGACGATGCTCCTTGGTGTTGATTCATTGCTTGACAGGTTTCCTAATGAGCTAAGTGTAGGTCAGCGTCAACGTCTCGCGCTGGCGCGTGCGCTGTTGCTTAATCCGAAGGTTCTCCTATTGGATGAAATCACTTCTGCTCAGGATGCTGGCAGTATGGATAGAATTGCCATGGTCCTTGAGGAGAGAATTGGCTCTGGACTGTCTGTCGTCTTGGTAACACATCATTTCGGATTTGCCAGCAGGCTTCTGCGTTCATCCAAGACCGATTCGCAAGTTCACTTGGTGATGGATGGCGAAATAGTTGGTCACGGAAAATCAATGGATACCTCGAAAATGCAACAGAGTCGGTTGACGGATTACCTTCGTCGCGAGAAATTGTATTCATAGACTGAGTTGCCTTTTGCGCTGCCGTCAAGCCATCACCAGGGTGCGATTATGAAGAAGTCTTTTTTTTATGTGGAGGACGAGCCTGAGCTCTATGATATTGCTGCTCCGCTCACCGAAAGAACATATGAATTGGGGCATGATGCGTTGCAACTTGTGCTCAGGCAGCACCTTGGTTCGATGGAAAAGAATGGTAGCGCAGTGACCAAAGTGCTCGATCTTGGCTGCGGCACAGGGAAAGAATGTCTTCCACTACTTTCATACTGCAAAGTTAATCTAACGGCCGTTGACTTTAGCGCGCCGATGCTTACTCAGCTTGCCAAGAAGCTTGAGATCGCCTTTGGATCGACCTTTTGTGCAGCGCACACGCGATTGATTGAATGCGATTTCACGAACAAAAATTGGATCAGCGCTTTAGATAGTGCAGGACGAAATAATGATGATTTCAACGTTGTCGTCGCAGCGCACTCGCTCCATCATCTGTCGATCATCGAAAAGCGCAATCTCTATAGGCAGATCTATTCGTTGCTGTCAGTCGATGGTGTTTTGGCAATACTTGATCTCTTCGATTATTTCGACGCCAACATCTCTCAATTGGCGCAGCGGAATATCGTTGAGTGGCTCAGTGAGCAGATGTCAAACGAATCACTGGCAGCCGCGCAAGCCGGACTCTTCCCGCTCGAACGACGCGTTCAACTCCGCGAAAGCTGGATTCATCACCTAGAGCATGAGAATCACCCTATTCCGCTGTTAGCTGTGCGAAGGCAGAAATGCGATGAAGGAGAGTCTGAAGTGGACATTCTTTTCGATGCCGGCTTCTGTAAGATCGAAGTCCCATTTCGTTGGTTTCAAAGCGGGTTAATCTTTGCATCAAAGTTGGCGTGAAGGGGGTATGTGGATAATGGAAGCACGATATCTTGAGAAGGAGCTTGCTGCGATGGAGAGCCGAATGGCTGAAATACGAGGCCCCTTGCGGACCGTTGAGGCTGATATCACGGCGGTAATAAGCGATCCAAGTGTTGAGACTCTTTGTAGATTTGTAGGCGTGGTCTCTGCTGGGTTTCTATTCATGAATGTCCATGATGGAATGATTCGCTTCTTGGCTGACCAAGACGGCAATGCCGTAGACGGTGGTGCTAAGCTTGAGGATGGTGTCCGGACGCCATATTTTTGGGGCGAGAAGTCTGATGTCGATCTTCGAAGATGTATCCATGCGCTATTTTCTATAGTTCGTCGCCGTCAGGCACAGGAGGATATTTCATGGTCTCGAGAAGCTAGTCTTTTGCGAATTGAGACAGAATACACGCTAAACCTTCCCAGAAATTTACCAGAAGCCAGCAGGCGCGTGCTCGTAGTCTCTGATGTTGCTCATAGGTTCGACATTCATTACCCCACAATTGGAGAGCTCTGGCTTACCTGCCTCACGTGGCGACGTCTTTGTAGAGCTCGAGATGCAGGACTAGGTGAGTACGCGGTAGACAATCTGCCTGCGGATATGGCTGACATGGACACTGGCCACTCCAAGCTCCTATGGAGATCTCAGCCGATTACTGAGATTGCGTCTCCAGCAGAGTGCGTTGATCTTGAGCCTCTGTTGCAGCGATGGCACAGGGATGTGTGCCAAGGTACATCTTGGAGAGCGGAGCTCTCTAGCTACTTTTCATCAGACACAAACGGGCCTTTTGGCGACTGGCGCATTCGTAGTGCAATGCAGTTCGCTCGTCGGATTGGGGTCTCCTTGAATTTCAACGGCACAGGGCAACCTGAGGAGATAGATGACGTAATAAGTGAGTCTATCGGGCCGCTACTCGCAGTCCTTGAGGAAATACCACCGACACTAACTGTGCTCGACGCCATCGAGAGGCTAGAGCGGCGTTCTCGACTGCCCATCCTACCTTTCTTTCTGTGGAACCATATTGAACGTGCACCAATTACGTTTCTAGCTTGTCCTGTGTGGACGTCTCAGCAGTTCCCAATGCTGGTACGTCAGGAGCATTGTCATCACCTTGGCTTGGCACTGTGCGCGGTTGAGCCCATCGCAGAACTCGAGGGATTGTCTCCTGAAGACGGATTATCTTCTCACTTGCCAACGCTTCGCACGACCAATGCCGAAGTACTGGTGGCACTTCTTCGATTGATTGCTAGGCCACTTGTGGAAGGCAGTCTTTACGCTCCGATTGTCGATGAACTACACCGTGAAGCACAGAAAGAGGTGCTTGCTCGCGAATTCTTTAGGAATCGGCAAAAAATGAGATCCGAAAATTAGGACACACCACAGGTTCAAGACCGGGGCACCCAAAATTAAACCCACCCAGGCCGTGTGACACTAGCGCGGCCATCGCCGCTTCCATTGGATTGTGCTCAACTCGCTGTGCCATGATCTGGGCTCTCTCAGTTCGGGGGTATCGTACCAACGAGGGAACCTCCGCACATTGTCGGAATGAAATCGCAGAAAGGATGTTGCACCAACCCCGTTTTCTTTTGGTTCTTCAATCAATAAGGAGTGTTGATATATGAACGCAACAATGAGACTAGGCCTGTCGTCCGTTCTTCTTCTGCTCGCGGGTGGGCTCGCCGCCTATGCGCCGGCCGCGTCGGCGCAGGTGGCTCCGCTCAAGAACACAGGGAACGGTCGCTGCTTGGCGGTCAGTACCACCACAAACGTCGCCAACACTCAGGTATGCGGCACTTCCGGTCTCGAGATATGGGCTCAGGTCAATACCGGTTCCGGCTTCCTGATCAAGAATGTCGTCACCGGCAATTGTCTGAACAATACCGTCACAGGGACCATCACCACTACGCCGTGCAGTCCCGCTATTGCAAACCAACGGTGGCTGAGACAGAACGTCGGCCCCACGACGGCGCGCTACAAGTCAGTCGTCACCGGCTTGTTCTTGAGCAGCACAACTGTGGGGGTGGTCTCGAGCAGTGCCGCCAGCGCGAGCCCTCTGCAGGTCTGGTCGTACTGAATGCTCCAAGCGGTGGGGTGAGGCCGACCCCACCCCCACCGCGGGAAGCACGACATCCGCTGATTTGAATCTGCGACTACGGAAATCAGAGAAATCCGGATGTCCGCGCTAATCCAGGCCAGCTCGTCTCGAGCCATCATAGGCACGTATAAACATAATCCTCATAACCTGGGATCTGCGCCGCGCATTCGTCGCTCCATTCCGTCGTCGATTTTTCGGTCAGCAGCACATCGAAGGATATGACCGGAGAATCGAGCGCGAGGTAAAGCACATCCCCAGTGTTCACTGTCGTTCCATAGCCGGCCCATTGCGGGGCCGATGTCAAGCCACGCCCGATCTCAATGGTCAGCGTGCTCTTGGAGGCCAGGTACGCAACATTGTCATGAACATACTGGCCGATCGGGAACACATCGCCGTTGGGTAACTGGATCGTTTTGCCTTGCGGGATGAGGACATTCAACCCCCGCAGCAGGTTCTGGTCAGGAACCAGAAGCAATTTATCCTTGACAGTGTTCATTGCGGACTTGATGCCGTTCAGCAGAGCCATATCAAACACATTCTCGATGCTGGGCACTATCCAGCTGAGAATTCCACTGCAGCTCGTGTCGACGCTCGGCTGACCGCTGAAGCCGACACTGTCATCGCTGATCTGGCCATCTACCGATCCGTACTGCGCGATGATCGAGATATTCTCTACGCTCAATCTGGATGTGCAGCTGGACACGACGACACCGAAAATCTTGAATTGCTTTTTGATCGAAGCCTTATAACTCACACCCGCGAGCGTCATGAGAGCCGTTCCATCGGATTTCGGCGCGATCTGTATCAACGGATTGCCTTGCAATGAGCCACTCATGAAAATCACATCTTTTTCTGCCGCGATTCCAGCAAGAATGCCGTTGATGGCATTCTCGATCTGCGACGGCACCGTGACCAGTTGCCCTGCCAGCTGTTTGATGGGGCCGTTCTGGTAATAGTCTTCAACATATGAAACAGAGTAATCGCCAGAACCGACGATGACCTCGTATTCCCGGCTGATTTCGACCGGCATATTGACGGGTTGGGCTTGCGCATTGAGCGCAAACAGGGCAATCAAAAGCAGAAAAATCCTTTTCATTGTGACTCGCTCCATATCGATGGGACTAAAGGAATGCTTGCGAAGTGGCGGACGAGAGGAGGTGCTGCTTTTGTCGCTTTTACCTCGCAAGCAGCAAAACAGGCTGGAAATTAACAAAGATGTGAAGCTGAAAAAACGCATCCTGCTCACATTTCCGAAGGCGGAACATCAGTCATGACGAAGGGTATGCCATGGACCGGGAGGCGGGGACGATCAGGTATCGTTGCGTGGTGCGCACCCCTGTCGTTACTATCCGATATCCTCAAGCGAAAGACGGTTCCACATCACACGGGCATCGATTCCGGCTTACTGTTTCCCGCTCCGCTCTCGGCGGGCACAAGACCCGCCCTACGTAAATCCTTGATGTACCACGCCGAACACTATCCCGCCATCTTCGCGTTCCTCGACCGCATCGGTCTGCCCATCGCGGAGGAGACGCTGCCTGCGGATACCTTCCTGCCCGGCATCGCGCTGCGGGCCGGTGGTCTGGCGGTGGATCCCGAAAAGCTGACATGGCCCGGCGATCTGCTGCACGAGGCCGGGCATCTCGCGGTGTTGCCCGCTGCGCTGCGCGGCGATGCCCACGACGACCAGCTGAATCATGAAGGCGTCGAGCATGCCGGCGAGTTGGAGGCGATGGCGTGGGCGTATGCGGCGGCGGTCGAGTTGCGGCTGCCGACCGAAGTGCTGATCCACGAGGGCGGCTATAACGGCAAGTCACAGGATCTGCTGCAGATGTACACCTTCGGCGTGTATCCGGGGCTGCGTGGGCTGTGCGCGAGCGGGATGACGGCGGCGCATGGATTCACGCCCGACTGCGGCCAGGTGCTGTATCCGCGGATGCTGCGTTGGCTGCGCGATTGAAGCTGTGATTTCGCGGGGTGGGACTTGGCCTGAGCTCTCCCCACTTTATCCTCATGAGAATCAAACGGCTCAATTGATCGGCAGTAACCGTTCTTTCACTCGTCGTTCCCGCGAACGCGGGTACCCAGTGTCTTTGCGCTGCGCGGAAGCTGAAAGTCGCTGGATCCCCGCGTTCGCGGGGATGACGACGCTTTTTTGAAACGCTCGAAAAAGTGGGGATACCTCATGCCACAGGTGCAGCCTACGGATTCTTCGGGCTGTTCGCTTTGAATTTCTCATCAAACCGCTGTCGCAGCAGGTTCTTCTGCACCTTGCCCATGGTATTGCGCGGCAGTTCGGCGACGATCTCCAGCGCCTTCGGCTGTTTGTAGCGTGCGAGTTGTTCGCGCAGGGCTGCATCGATGACTGCAAGATCCAGCGTTGCGTTCGGCTGGGCAACCAGCACGGCGATGACCGCTTCGCCGAAATCAGGATGCGGCACGCCGATCACTGCGGATTCCAGCACGCCGGGCTGTTCGTCCAGCAGCAGCTCGACTTCCTTCGGATAGACGTTGAAGCCTCCGGTGATGATCAGATCCTTCTGGCGGCCGACGAGGGTGAGATAGCCGTCGTCGCTGAAGCAGCCGAGATCGCCGGTGATGAAGAAGCCGTTGTCGCGGAATTCCTCCTGCGTTTTCTCCGGCATCCGCCAGTAGCCCTTGAACACGTTCGGACCGCGCACTTCGACCACGCCAGTTTCGCCTGCGGGCAGCAGCGCGCCGGTGTCGGGATCGGCGACGATCACTTCCACACCCGGCAGCGGCAGGCCGACGGTGCCGGCGCGGCGGTCGCCCGCGTACGGGTTCGAGGTGTTCATATTGGTCTCGGTCATGCCGTAGCGTTCGAGGATGCGATGCCCGGTGCGCGCTTCGAACGCGACGTGCGTTTCGGCGAGCAGCGGCGCGGAGCCCGAGACGAACAGCCGCATGCGTTCGCACAGCGCGCGATCGAACTGCGGCGCATCGAGCAGGCGCGTGTAGAAAGTGGGCACGCCCATCAGCACGGTCGCGCGCGGCAGCAGGCGCAGGATCGCTTCGGGATCGAAACCCGGCAGGAACAGCATCGATGCGCCGCTGATCAGGGTCACATTGGTCGCCACGAACAATCCGTGGGTGTGGAAGATCGGCAGCGCGTGCAGCAGCACATCGTCGGCGGTGTAGCGCCATTCGCGCGCCAGCGCTTCGGCGTTCGACAGCAGGTTGGCATGGGTCAACATCGCGCCTTTCGAGCGCCCGGTGGTGCCCGAGGTGTAGAGCAGCGCGGCGAGATCGTCGTCGCCACAGTTCTCGACAGCAAAGGCATCCGATTGCGCGTCGCAGAGATCGCGGAAACTACCGCGTCCGTCCGCGCCCAGCGTCGACAGCTTCGCGCCATGCGCGGCGGCGATCGGCGCCAGCATGTCGGCGCGAGCCGGATCCACCAGCAGCAACGCCGGCTCGGCATCGCCGACGAAATAATCCACTTCCGCTGCGGTGTACGCGGTATTGAGCGGCAGGAACACTGCGCCGACCGCTGCGGTCGCGCCGTAGACCGCCAGCGCCTCCGGCGTCTTCGCGACCTGCGCGGCGACCCGGTCGCCGGCACGCACGCCCTGCGCACGCAGCGCACCTGCTGCGCGATGCACCATCGCGAGAAATTCGATGCCGGAGATCGTGATGCCGTCGACCCGCGTGAGGAACGGCTGGGGCTTGCCGGCGAGCGGCGCGAACAGGCGGTCGTAAAGCGGATTCGGCACGGAGTTCCCTCGACTTGTTCACGCATGGAGACGATCGCAATGCTAACCGCCCTTCCTTCCCTGCGCAGGTTCGACACGATCGTTTCATCGCGCGGGCCCGTGCATGCGCAGCCCACGACCAAAGTCGATACCGGACCGAAACGATCCTGCTTGAAAAAGCCGCCGAAGGCTGATAACCATATGGATGACAGCGAGAGACAATTCCGGGCATGAATGCGCCGGGTGTCTACAGGAGGCTCGCGAGCGGCACCCGCAGGAAAGCAGCGGGGGGATGGAATGGATTCCGGCAGCTGTCATGGCTGTCGATACGACGGCGCTCGCCGACAGGGGCTTCATGGAAGCGATACCGGTTCGACAGGGGCAGGACCAGGACGATCTGGTCTGTCATTGCGCGGGGGTGACCCGCGGGCGCATCAAATCCGCAATCGCCACGGCACCAGCGTCCACGCTCGAATCGCTGGGCGCGCAGCTCGGCTGCGGCGTGCAGTGCGGCTGCTGCCGGCCGCTGGTGCAGGAACTGCTCGGCCAATCGCCGTGGTACGAGGTGGCGAACGCCACCAGGACCACGCTGACCGACGGCAGCAACCCGGAACGGCGGATCGTGCAGCTCGATCTGCAGCTGGTCGGTTTTCCGCCGTATCCACAGGCGTTGCCCGCACAGCACGTGGTGCTGCAGGCATGGCTGGACGAGACCTGGATCACGCGCACCTACACCGTCGTGCGCCAGTCCGAGGACGGCAACACGGTCAGCATCGCGATCCGCCGGATCGAGGGCGGCGAATTCGGCCCGAGACTGATCGATGCGGACGACGCGACGTTCGCTGCAATCCCGCTGCGCATCGCGATACCGGCCGGCGAAATCGCCCCCGACGACAACCGACCTGTGGTCTGCTTCGTGGCCGGCGTGGGGGTGACCCTGGCGCTGTCGCTGCTGCACGGCCGCCGACCGGGCCAGCACCTGCACGTGGACTACAGCGCATCCCGGCGTGGCGACATGGTCTATGCCGACCGCATCGAAAGCTCCGCCAGCAGCGGCAAGGACGTCAGCTGCCATCTGCGTACCGACGATGTCGACGGTTTCATCGACGACGAAGACATCCTCGAAACCGTGAAGCAGTTCCCGGGCGCGCGCCATTACGTCTGCGGACCGCCCGCCTACACGCGCCGGCTGGTCGACGGCCTGCGCAAGGCCGAGGTGCCGGATGCCGACGTGCGCGTGGAGGCCTTCTTCCTCAAGACCAATGCGCGACCGCGACCCGGTATCCGCCGCCTCGCCTACGCTGCCGGCATCGCCCTCGCCTTCCTGCCGTTGCTGCTGCTTGCGCCGGCACTGGCGAAGTTCGTGCCCAACGATGCGCACAATCCCGGGCATGTCGATCTGGAATGCAGCGAATGCCACCGCGAGGCGCCGGGCACGATGCGTCAACAGTTGCAGGCCAAAGCGAAGCATCTGCTGGGGCTGCGCGCCAGCGACATCGCGTTCGGCAACCGGCCGGTGAACAACGCCGCCTGCGTCGGCTGTCATGACGATCGCGACGATCGCCACCCGGCGTATCGCTTCCTCGAACCGCGCTTCGCCGCCGCGCGCGAGACCTTGGCGCCGCAGTTGTGCGTGAGCTGCCATCGCGAGCACACCGGCACGCGCGTCAGCCAGACCGACAGCGGCTTCTGCGCCGCCTGCCACAGCGATACGAAAGTGAAGGACGACCCGGCGCGTCCGACCCATGCGGTGCTGTTCCGCGACAAACGCTGGGAGACCTGTCTGACCTGTCACGATTTCCACGGCAACCATCCGCACGATCCACCGCACGATCTGAAGGACGCGATCGCGCCGCAGACGATCGCCGCCTATCTGCGCACCGCCAAGTCGCCGTACGGCGAGCCGGTGGTGAAAGCCAAACAGCCCGAGGCCTCGCCATGACCCTGCCGAAGATCGAAAAACCCGTCCTGGCGCTCGTGGCGCTGACAGTGCTTGGCATCTATCTGTTCGCGACCGCACCGGCCGATCTGGAGAGCGACCAGGGCGGCGGGCGTACCGTGCCGGTCGAAACCCTGTTCCGACTGTTGAACGCCGAGAATGCGTCGATCCGCACGCTGTACACAGCGGACATCGTCACCCCCGGCCTGAAGAATGGGCTGAAATACAGCGAGAAGTGGAAAGACAAGGACGTGCATGCGGGCCCGTTGCCTGCCCTTGTCCTGCGCGAAACCGCCAACCGCCTGCAACAGAGCGTGCCGGACCTGAATCTGTTTCTCGGCTCGACCTTTCCGATCGAAGCGTCCAACCAGTTCAAGGGCGCGCAGTTGGGGTATTTCGACAAGATCGAGAAGAACCGGGAGCCGCAGTTCTTCCTCGACGACAGCAGCGGACGCTATACAGCGATGTTCGCCGACATCGCCGGTGCGCCCGCATGCGTCAAATGCCACAACGAACACCCGAAAAGTCCGCGCAAGGACTGGAAGCTCGACGATGTGATGGGCGCGACGACGTGGTCGTTCCCGCGCAAGCAGGTTTCGACCGCTGAGCTGGTGGAAATTCTCGGCGCATATCGCGCCGCTGCGCTCGACACCTACAGCGCGTATCTGAAGAAAACCGAAAGCTTCGCGGATGACGAACGCCCGCAATTGGGCGGGCGCTGGCCGAAGGACGGACTGTATTTGCCCGATCTCGACACGTTCCGCAAGAACGTGGAAGAACGCAACTCGACCGCCTCGTTGAACATGCTGCTGCAGACCGGCGCACCGGGGCGTGCGGAGCCCGCGAAAGACCGTGTTGTTCCGTCCACTGCAGGCGCCGGCAAACCGGACAAGACGGGGGCCGCACCATGAGCGCTTCGTTGAACCGGCTGCAGACCCCGTCGAAGTCGGCGTATCAAACCGCGCTGACGGTGGCGTCGTGGTGCGCGCTGATCGGGGTGACGCTGTCCTGCGTGGCATGGCTGCTGACGCCACGCTGGAATGCGCTGTTCGCGCTGCAGCAGTTGCAGGCCTACAAACAGATCACCGGCTACACCCTCGTTGGTCTGCTCAGCTTCGACCTGTCGCTGGCGTTGATCAAGCGCCGGCTCATGCGCGGATCTTCGCTACGCGCATTGCAACTGGCGCACCGCGTGCTTGGCCTGACGATGCTGGCGCTGCTGGTGCTGCACGCGGGTTTCGCGCACGCAGGCTTCCTGCACGCCACGTTCGCGGTGACCATGCTGGTCGTGGTGGCGGGCGCAGTGCTGAATCTGCTGCCGAGCCATCGTCTTGGGTCGTGGGGACAGTGGACCACCGCCCTGCATATCGGCGCCGGCTGTCTGCTCGCCGCGCTGGCAGTGATGCATCTGTATTTCGTCTACAGCTATGCCAGCTGAGACGCATCGCCGGTGCGGAAGTGCACCGGCGGTGCACAGCGGATGTGTTCGGCGCGCAGCTGCGCACCACTGAGCACCGGCGCCCGGCCGCTTGTCGGGATACCGCCGCCACCGGTATCCGCAACTGCGGGAAGCCGGCACATCGTTCGTCCCGGTAAATGCGTCATCTCTGGCGCATCGACATAATGGATTCCAGCTCAAGGAGAGCACACCATGACACATTCATTCCGCGCCGCACTGTTCGCGTTGGCCCTCATGGCCTGCGCATGGCTGCCAGGCACCGCGTCCGCTCAGGGCGTCCTGATGGGCAGCGCCGACCTCGACGGCGACAACATCGCCGAGCAGGTCTACAACAACGGCTCCTACATCACCGTCAAGAACACCAGCGGCAGTTCCTACAACTACCAGGTCAGCACGGGCGCGTGGGCTCTGCTGTACGGCAACTTCAGCAGCGTGGCGAATCTGGACGGCCAGGCCGGCGCCGAGATCTCGATCAACCGCGGCAACTCCCTGCTGGTCATCAACCACAATTCGCGCAGCACCTACAGCTATCCGATGAGCGGCTCCTGGGCAGCATCGCCAGGAGGCATCACCGACCTGGACGGCATCGCCGGGGCCGAGATCGCCATCGTGGCCGCCGATGCGCTGCGCATCGTCCACCACAGCTCCCGCAGCACGAACTCGATGCCCATGTCCGGCACGTATGCGATCGCCGTCTACGGCATCAAGGACCTGAACGGCATCCCCGGCGCGGAGATCCCGATCGCCAACGGTTCGGCGCTGCGGATCTACAACGACCGCACGCGCAGCATGAGCAGCACACCGGTCAGCAGCGGCAGCTGGGCCATCTGCAACGACCCGGGCATCCCCAACTGCGTCAGCGACATGAACGGCACCGCGGGCGCCGAACTCGTGCTGATCCTGCCCAACTACATCAGCGTCTACAGCTACGTCACCGGGTCGATGAGCAACTACATCATCAACACCCAGTACGCGATCCTCTCCGACGGCGTGCGCGATTTCGACGGCACCGCCGGCAATGAGATCGCGGTCGCCCGCAGCGACGGCCACATCAATATCATCCGTCCGCGCAGCGGCAGCATGCAGTTCATCAGTGGCACCAACACCTTTGGGACGTGGTGGTCGCTGCTGAACTATGCCAACCTCGACGGCGTGGCCGGCGACGAAATCCGCGTTCGCAACAACAGCTACAACCGCATCTACCGCATCTACCCGCGCAGCGGAGCGGTGGTGCTCGAGTAATGCCCCAGCGGGTGCGCGCAACGCGCACCCGCCTCCGGCCGCAGCGGAAGCCAGACCGCTCATCTGGCGCGCATCGTCGTCGAAAACATGCCTTCGGCCAGCGCACGCCCGCAGGCTGATCCTGTCCAGCCGCGAATTGCGCTGATGTCCTTGGAGCGTTCGCGATGCCATTGCCCGCAAACCCGTCGCGTCGCGCGCTCCGACATCCCCCTTCACGCAAGGAATCATTCCGATGACATCACTCGCAAGGATCTTCGCAGCCGCAGTGCTGCTGTTCGTCTGCGCCGACGCGATCGCGGCCAAACGCGCGAACTTCGGCGGCACCAACCACTTCCTCTACGCCTACGGCACCACCGACGGCACCAATCCGAACAACACCTGGTACACCCCCGCGAACAATCTCAGGACGCCCGTGGGCCAGTACCATCTCGCTCCCAAGCTCGTGAGTTCACAGATCTATTCGATGAAGGCGAGCGGCCAGACCGCCTACACCATCATCATGCACAATTCGAACATCGGCGATTGCGAGTACAACGCCTGCAACGATGGCGTCTACGACGGCGTCTGGGGCGAGGTGGTCGACAACACCCAGTACGCGCTGCGTCCGCAGCATCGCGCGAATCTCAAGGCCATCGTCGGCACCGCGCTCGACGCCGGGTTCCGCCGCATCTACATCCGCTTCGGCTACAACAGCAGCCCGGAAGCCTGGCCGATGTGGAACGAGACCCGGTACCAGCAGGTCTGGAACTTCATGGTCGACGCGCGCAACGCCGCCCGCGAAGAAGTGAACGCCCGTGGCCTGTCCGGTCTCTACGCATCGCCGAACAACATCCTCATCTTCGACCTCGGCCTGGAATCCGGCGGCCTCGGCGGCGGGCAGTTGCCTGCATTCATGGTGCGGTTGTGGCAGGACTACACCTATTCGTTCGGCAATGACGACACCCTCGGCTACTCCATCGCATGGGCGCCCGGGCGCTTTTCCGGTCTGAAGAACCTGCTCGCGGGCACCGGCACACTGCCGAAGATGTGGGGCGTGGACATCTACGACAACATGTCCACCTACCTCGGACAGATGTACGACGAAATGGGGCCGCTGCGGAACCAGCCCATCCATCTGCTCGAAACCTATTTCAACTACACACCCTCCGCGCAGGGCGCACAGACCGCGCTGAACCAGAAGGAATTTCTCAACATCGCCGCCTTCAGCCAGTGGCCGACCCTGCCGGGCACGATGCATTTTTCGCGGCCGGTGGTCGACTCGCTCACCACCACGACCACTTTCTCGAACTATCTGTCGTCGATGTTCGGCGTGCGCAGGATGCACATCACGTCCAGCAACGCCAACATCCTCGGCGTGAAGGACATCGACTGCACGACCAAGGCCAGCTTTCCGTGCAGCGTCGGTCTGCGCTGGGGCTCGCCGCCATCGGGCAGGAAATACGGCGTGTACATCCGCATCCCCGGCGGCACTTCGCTGGTGCATTGCGAAACCGGCGCGGGCAGTTCGACCATCCCGTGGATCTCGTTGAACCCGGACTACAAGTTCGACATCTACGAGATCAACGCGGCCTCGTGCAGCCATCCGACCCCGAACGCGGGCGCCATTCTGCGCGCCACCGCCGAAGCCACCCCGTTCTGAGACCGCAGTCCATACCGACCGCCCCGATCCCACGGGGCGGTCGCGCGCCGTCTGTCCGAACTCCACCGGAGTCTGACAAGATAGACGCATGGACAAAACCTTCGATGTCATCATCTTCGGCGCCACCGGCTTCACCGGCCGGCTGGTCGCCGAATATCTCAATGCGACCTATGGCGTCGGCGGCAGCGTGCGCTGGGCGATGGCCGGGCGCAGCGCCGCCAAGCTCGCCGAAGTCCGCGACGCGCTCGGCATCGAAAAGACGCTGCCGCTGCTGGTCGCGGATGCAAGCGATACCAACGCGCTGGCCGCGTTGGTGAAGCAGACGCGCGTGGTGCTGACCACCGTCGGCCCGTATCAGCTGTACGGCGAGCCCCTGATCCGCGCCTGCGCCGCCGCCGGCACCGACTATGTCGACCTCTGCGGCGAGCCCGGCTGGATGGCGCAGATGATCCCGCAGTTGCAGGACACCGCCCGCGCCAGCGGCGCGCGCATCGTGTTCTCCTGCGGTTTCGACTCGATTCCCTTCGACCTCGGTGTGGTCCATGCGCAGCATGAAGCGCAACAGTCTCTGGGCGCGCCGCTTGCGCGCGTGCATGGACGGGTGAAGGTCATGAAAGGCACGTTCTCCGGCGGCACCATCGCCAGCATGCTTGCGACGATGGAAGCGATCGGCCGCAACCGCGCGCTGGTCAAGACGCTCGGCGATCCGTTCGCGCTCACGCCCGGTTTCCGCGGCCCGCGTCAGCCCAACGACAATATCGCCGCGTTCGACGAACTGGCGAACAGTTGGACCGCGCCGTTCGTCATGGCGACGATCAACACCAAGAACGTGCACCGCAGCCATCTGCTGCTGGGGCATCCGTGGGGTCAGGACTTCGTCTACAGCGAACGCACGCTCACCGGCGACGGCGCCAGCGGCGAAAAGCGCGCGAAGAAGATGGCGAGCGCGTCGAAACTGCAGACGATGCTGCTCGCATTCGCACCGACCCGCGCCTTGCTGCGCCGCTTCAAACTGCCGAAGCCCGGCGAGGGCCCGAACAAGGAACAGCGCGAGAAAGGCCGCTACGAAGTGCTGTTCTTCGGCGAAACCGCCGATGGCAGAAAACTCACCACCAGCGTCGCAGGCGATCGCGACCCGGGCTACGGATCGACCTGCAAGATGATCGCTGAAGCCGCGCTGTGCCTCGTGCAGGACATCGACCGCAAGACCACGCGCGGCGGCGTGTGGACGCCCGGCGCGTCGATGGGGATGACGCTGGTGAAGCGGTTGCAGGAGAAGGCGGGGTTGACGTTCGGCACGCTCTGACGGGCATGCCCTGACCCTGACCCGTTCTTACTTTGAAACGAAGACATCCCGATCCGCGAAATCATCGCGGATCGACGGCCGCCACTGCCGCGATCGAACTGTTCATCCTGTCTTTTATGACAGTAGATTTAACGATCGAAACCTCCGATGTTTCATTCTCGATGAATCGCTCAGGGGCGCGAAATGAATCAGCCATCGCAAAATATTGTCTTGTCCGCATGCCTCACTTTAATAATTTCCACAGCTCTCGCCAGCGGAACAACTGCGGCAGCAAGACCAATCATCAAAAAGTACGATGTCCGCCCTTTTACATCACTTAGCAAAACAGAACTTCAAGACATCCGGAAGAAAAAAAAGGACGTCATTCTTTCTGAGCAATCACCAGTAGACCCTGCTGGAATAATAATAAAACTTGTCGGAAAAGACGGGAAAACAGGGCAAATTCAAGTTTTTTTCTTGAATACATGTACCGGAACACTACAGGACTCTACTGGATCTGTCGTGTATCAATACCCTGGAGAATGGGGTGGCGGAGATTGCTGATACCGAATTCAGATTTTTTCGCACTGCCGAATATCCAAATCCACCGTAATATTTTTATGTGCGCTCTTTCGCCGCGACCCCGCGGCGCATCATCTACATTCGAAAGGATCTCGACATGTCGTTCGATCAAACGTTCAATCTCGTCAACAACACCGGTTACACGCTCGTGCTGGACACCGTCAACAGCGACAATCTCAGCGACGCTCCGTGGCCAGCGCAGATCGCACCGCACACATCGGCCACGCCGTTCGTGCAGACCGGTTTCAGCAACGTCAATCCGATCGCGATCTACATGGTTCAGGGGGCGAGTCCAGCCAACAGCGTCCGGCTGAATTTCTACTGCGCGGGCGTCGATCCGTTGCTGCACGTCCACATGACCCTGCAATTCGCCGGCAATTTCCTGCCCGGCAGTGCGATCGCCGAAGACAACACCAACAACGGCCACAGCTACAACTCGACTGACGCGCCCAACAGCCAGGGCATCCTGGAAATCGAAACCAACGGCAACGGTTCGTCGCGCGGCACCGCGATCTTCACCATCGGCTGACGCCAGCCGAAAGTGACCGGCACGATGGCCGCATAACGGCCATCGTCGATGATGCCGAACGCCGCACCGGTCCCTGCCGCGTTACTCCTTCCGATAGACCTGCGCGCCCTGCGCAAGGAACTCGGCGGATTTCTCCGCCATCCCGGCTTCCAATGCTTGTTGTTCGTCGACACCGTGTTCGGCGGCGTAGTCGCGCACGTCCTGGGTGATCTTCATCGAACAGAAATGCGGGCCGCACATCGAGCAGAAGTGCGCGCTCTTGTGCGCGTCCTTCGGCATCGTTTCGTCATGGAATTCCTGGGCTTTCTCCGGATCCAGGCCAAGGTGGAACTGGTCTTCCCAGCGGAACTCGAAGCGCGCCTTGCTCAGCGCGTTGTCGCGGATCTGCGCGCCCGGATGGCCCTTGGCCAGATCGGCGGCGTGCGCGGCGATCTTGTAGGCCATGATGCCGTCGCGCACGTCCTGTCGGTTCGGCAGACCCAGGTGTTCCTTCGGCGTGACGTAGCAAAGCATTGCACAGCCGTACCAGCCGATCATCGCCGCGCCGATCGCCGAGGTGATGTGGTCGTAGCCCGGCGCGATGTCGGTGGTCAGCGGGCCCAGGGTGTAGAACGGGGCCTCGCCGCAGCATTCGAGCTGCTTGTCCATGTTCTCCTTGATCAGCTGCATCGGCACGTGGCCGGGGCCTTCGATCATGGTCTGCACGTCGTGCTTCCAGGCGATTTGCGTCAGCTCGCCCAGCGTGTGCAGCTCGGCAAACTGCGCCTCGTCGTTGGCGTCGGACGCGCACCCGGGGCGCAGGCCGTCGCCCAGGCTGAACGACACGTCGTACGCCTTCATGATGTCGCAGATGTCCTCGAAGTGCTCGTACAAAAAGCTCTCGCGGTGGTGCGCCATGCACCACTTGGCCATGATGGAGCCGCCGCGC
>CAZGBA010000024.1:0-45950 GCA_964523435.1 uncultured Xanthomonas sp. | reverse complement strand
ACGACGAGAAGATCCCGCTGCTGCTGGGCCTGCTGTCGCGCAGCGAAGGCGCGCGGACGATGGTGTTCGTGAACACCAAGGTCTTCGTCGAGCGTGTCGCCCGTGCGCTGGACCGCGCCGGCTACCGGGTCGGCGTGCTCAGCGGCGACGTGCCGCAGAAGAAGCGCGAGTCGCTGCTGAAGAAATTCCAGGCCGGCCAGCTGGAGCTGCTGGTCGCCACCGACGTGGCCGCCCGCGGCCTGCACATCGACGGCGTCAGTCACGTCTACAACTACGACCTGCCGTTCGATGCCGAGGACTACGTCCACCGCATCGGTCGTACGGCCCGTCTGGGTGCGGAAGGCGACGCGATCAGCTTCGCCTGCGAGCGCTATGCGATGTCGCTGCCGGATATCGAGGCCTACATCGAACAGAAGATTCCCTCCGAACCGGTCACCCGTGAGTTGATGACGTCGCTGCCGCGCCCGGAGCGCGAACGTCAGCCGGTGGTGGAAGGCGAAGAAGGTGAGAGCGACGACAGCCTCAGCACGATCTTCCGCGAAGCGCGTGAAGCGCGCGAGGCTGATCGGGCGGGCGGACGCACGGGTGGCGCGCGCAGCGGCAGCGGTGGTCGCAGCGGCAGCGGCGGCCCGGGTGGTCGTTCCGGCGGACCACGCTCCGGTGGCCCGCGCTCAAGTTCGTCGGGCAGCAGTTCCAGTAGCGGCGAACGTCGCGAGCGCACCCCGCGTCCGCCGCGCGAAGGCGATGCCGCACCGAAGCCCGCGGTTGCGCAGGTCGCGGCGGCGGCCATCCCGAACGCAGCGGACGGTGAGCGCGGTCCGCGCAAACCCCGCAGACGTCGCGGCGGCAAGCGGATCAACGGCGGCGCGGAGCATGCGAATCCCGTCAATCAGGCGGTCCGCGCGCTGGAAACTCCGCCGCCGGTCTCGGTGAGCGGTACGCAGCCCGCGAAGTCCGGCGGCGAGTCGAAGCCCTCGCTGTTCGCGCGCCTCGGCAACAAGCTGAAATCGCTGGTGACCAAGCCGCCGCGTTCGCAGCACTGAAACCAACCTCAATACGTTGAAGTTGATCTGAGTATGCGCGTTCTTGTTCACCACTTAAACAACGTAGCGGAAACCCTGCGCGTTATTAGCAAACAGCTCCAAATTGCAAATCATGGGGTTAATGTTGGCGCCGCAAGAGAAGCGCTAATTAGTTCATTCTTGCAACAACATCTAGCGGAGTCTGTTTCTTATTTCACGGGAGAAATTTTAGACCACAACGACGATAGAAGCGGTCAGATAGATGTGATCGTGCACCCCAAGAATTCACCACGCATACCCCTCCTGAAAGACGTAAGCGTGGTTTTTTCCGATAGTGTCCTTGCCGCCATAGAAGTTAAGTCAAACCTAACTACAGCTTCTGGAAAAAATACAAGCCACTTCAAAGCTGCTTTTGACTCATGCGTTAAGACCAAAAAGCTTTCTCGTGCAACTTGGCTTTCGGGATGCAAAAAAAGCGGCTTTGTGCACCTAAAGAAGATTCCCGTCTTTATTTTCGCGTTCAACGGTCCCACTGTGGAGACCCTGAGACAGAAAATATACGAATACCAGTTAGAGAATAACGTTCCTCTGGACCTTCTTCCGGACTTGATTACCGTCGTTGATAGGAATTATTACCTTGTCCAAAACAACGGTTGGCTATTAGATAAGATCGAAGACTCTTCGGTGCACTGGTCTCACAACTCACAGCCGGAAGCAGTCCTCGTTGGAATGTATGTTTATCTGACTCAGATCATTGAAGCTTACGGAACAACGCATAGGCCAATGATGTTTGGGTCATATTTCAGAGACCTACTCAAGGGCCAATAATTAGCAATAATTTGCAAATATGACTCGCACAGAATGACCGTCCTCCGCTTCGACAACGTCGGCAAGCAATACCCCAGCGGGCATCGCGCGCTGACGGATGTCTCGTTCGCGGTGAATCCCGGCGAGATGCTGTTCATCACCGGCCACTCCGGCGCCGGCAAAAGCACCCTGCTCAAGCTCATCCATCTGTCCGAACGCCCAAGCAGCGGGGCGGTGCTGTTCGGCGAGCGCAATCTGCGCAAGGTGAGCGGGCGCGGGGTGGCGATGCACCGGCGCGAAGTGGGCGTGGTGTATCAGGATCACCGCCTGCTGACCGACCGCACCGCAGCGGAGAACGTGGCGCTACCGCTGATCCTGCGCGGCATGCGTCGCGACGAGATCCGCAAGCGCGTGCGCAGCGTGTTGGATCGCGTCGGTCTGGGCGCACGGCTGGAAGCGCTGCCCGGTCAGCTGTCTGCCGGCGAACAGCAGCGCGTGGGCATCGCCAGGGCGCTGGTCGGCGAGCCGCTGCTGCTGGTCGCGGACGAACCCACCGGCAATCTCGACCCCACCCTGTCGGCCGAAATCATGGCGCTGTTCGCGGCCCTGCACGAACGCGGCACCAGCGTGCTGATCGCCAGCCACGATCTGGGTCTGGTCAAACGCATGCGCAAACGGGTGCTGGTGCTGGATCACGGCCGGCTACTGGACGACATCGCCCCGGAGGAACTGGCCGATGGCTAAGCCCACCGCGTCCGGCGCCACCGTCGCCAAGCCGCGCTCGCGGATCGCCGCCTGGGCCGAGCACCACCGCGACAGCCTGGTCGCCAGCCACGGGCGCATGCTCGGCAAGCCGTGGTCGACCCTGCTCACCGTCGGAGTGATGGCCGTCGCGCTGGCGCTGCCGCTGGGCCTGGCGCTGGTGTTGGACAACGCCGCGCGGCTGGGCGGCACCATCGAGCGCGCCCGCGAAGTCACCGTCTTCCTGAAACAGGACATCGCGGCCGACCGCGCCCAGGCGTTGGCGAAGACTCTGCGCACGCGCGGCGACATCGCCGGAGTCGTGCTGCGCACGCCCGATGAAGGGCTGGCCAGCCTGCACGATGGCGGTGGCACCGATGTCTACGCCGATGCCCTCGCGGCGGTCGGCGAGAATCCGCTGCCGAGCGTGCTGATCGTGCGGCCGCGCGGCGACGAACGCACGCTGGTCGCCGCGCTGACCGCGCTGCCGGAAGCCGATCTGGTCCAGCACGATGCGGTCTGGCGCGAACGTCTGGACCACTGGCTGGGTTTCGGCGAGCGCGTGGTCTGGGTGCTGGCGGCGCTGCTGGGGCTGGGCGCGCTACTGGTCGTGGGCAACACCGTGCGCCTGGACATCCAGTCGCGGCGCGAGGAGATCGCGGTGCTGCAGTCGCTGGGCGCCACCGACGGCTTCATCCGCCGACCGTTCCTGTATCTCGGCGCCTGTTATGGTCTGGCTGCCGGGGCATTGGCGCTGGGGCTGCTGACCGTCGCCGAATTCGCCCTGCGCCAGCCGTTGCGCGCGCTGGCCGACAGTTACGGCAGTCGCTTCGCGTTCTCCGGAATGGAGCCGCTGCACGCTCTGCTTGTGCTCGCCGTCGCGGGGGCGCTGGGTTGGCTGGGCGCCGGCGTGGTCACCGGACATTTTCTACGTCAAACTAAGGTTTGATGTGCTCTCTGGCGCAAGGTTGCGCCGCTGGCCCCCTCCCGCAACCGAAGCGACCGAATCCGACCCATGGCAGCCCACGATGTCCGCCACCTGACCACCGACACCCCACGGGTGATGGTGGTCGACGCATCGAAAATGGTCCGCCGGCTGATCGGCGACATGCTGCAGCGCGATCTGCCGGGCGTGGAAGTGATCGGTTGCGGCGGCCTTGCCGAGGCGAAGGCCGCGCTCGAGGAGGGCCCGGTGGATCTGGTGACCACCTCGCTGGTGCTGATGGACGGCGACGGCCTGCAGGTCGCCCGCCAGGTGCGTTCCAGCGCCGGCCAGCGCTACGTGCCGGTGATCGTGGTGTCGGGCGATGCCCAAGCGCATCTGGAATCCCGCCGCTTCACCGAAGACATCACCGATTACTTCGACAAGGCCAACGGCTATCCCGCGCTGGCCGCGTTCATCCGCGGCTATGTGCATCCGGAGCCGATCCCCGACGCGCGCGTGCTCTACGTCGAGGACAGCATCACCGTCGCGGTCGCGACCCGGCGCATGCTGCAGGCCCACGACATCAGCGTGATCCACATGAGTCGCGGCGACGATGCGCTGGCCTATCTGCGCGAACACATCGACCAGGACGACATCGGCGCCGATCTGCTGCTCACCGATGTGACCCTTGATGGCGAAGTCAGCGGCCTCGACCTGCTGCGCGCGGTACGCAACGAATTCGGCTACGGCAAGCGCCGGCTGCCGGTGCTGGTGATGACCGGCGACGGCAACCGCGACAAGCAGTCCAACCTCCTGCGCGAAGGCGCCAACGATCTGGTGCTCAAGCCGATCGAAGAACGGATGTTGATCACCAAGACCCTGTTCCAGCTGCGCATGGCGAATCTGCCGGAGCGGGCATCGCTGGGTTGATGCCGCCCGCCCGTCCGACGTCGGCAAGGGTTGGCCTGTGATGTCTCTGTTCGAGCGATGCCATCGGCGAGAACGTTGGTGCATCATCGCCGCACCCACTGTTCGCATGGAGACACCTCGTCATGGCTGACGACGACCGCATCAGACTCGAACCTTCCTGGAAAACCCGCATCGGCGACTATCTGCAGCGCGAGGATATCGCCGCACTCGGCGCGTTCCTGCGCCAGCGCAAGGCGCAGGGCGCGCGCATCTATCCGCCGGGCGCGCAGATCTTCTCCGCCTTCGATGCCACCCCGTTCGACGCGGTGAAGGTGGTGATCCTGGGCCAGGACCCGTACCACGGTGCGGGCCAGGCGCACGGGCTGTGCTTCTCGGTGCGCCCGGGCGTGGCGGTGCCGCCGTCGCTCGACAACATCTTCAAGGAAATCCAGCGCGATCTGGGGATCGCCCGGCCCGATCACGGCTGCCTCACGCCCTGGGCCGAACGCGGCGTGCTGCTGCTCAATGCCGTGCTCACGGTGGAGGACGGTCGCGCCGGTGCGCATCAGGGCAAAGGCTGGGAAGGCTTTACCGATCACGTCGTCGACGTGCTCAATCGCGAAAGGGACGGCCTGGTGTTCCTGCTCTGGGGCAGCTACGCGCAGGCCAAGGGCAAAATGATCGATGCAAGCCGCCACCGCGTATTGAAGGCGCCGCATCCGTCGCCGCTGTCGGCGCATCGGGGGTTCATCGGCTGCGGGCATTTTTCCGCCGCCAACGCCTATCTCGCCCGCAACGGACAGGCGCCGATCGACTGGTCGTTGCCGCCGCGCGCGGCACTGGCGCCCGCTGGCTGACCGTACGCAGCGACACGCAGTCGGCCCCGGAGGCGACGCAGGGCGCCGACAGGCAGCGGATCCATCGCCGACACCGTTGACAACGCTGTCAGCAACGACTAGAACGTTCAACGCGGCCACGGGCAGAGCGCCCCCCTCCGCATACGTACCGCAGGGCATTGCGGTCGACCGGTGCCGGAGGGGATCGACTTGCACGAATGCATGCGCACAGCGGTCATGTTCGAACGTAGCACCGACACGGATCCCCCGGTCTGCGGCTATCCGAGGACAGCGACCACCGGTTGCATGCATGCTCGCCGTGGCCGCCCCTCTTCACGATGCGGCGGCACAAGACCGCAAACCGCCGTCCCCCTCCGGCGCACAATCAATGCAACCATCGCAGACGCAGCGTCGCGCAGGCGACGACCGAACCCGGAGAACGACGTGAGACTTTCGACATGAGACTTTCGACAATCGACACGATCATCGTGCTGGCCTATCTGGTCGGCATCTTCGTGCTGGCGCAGTGGGTGTCTCGCGAAAAGAGCGGGCATCAGAAGGACGCCAAGGATTATTTCCTCGCCAGCAAATCGCTGCCGTGGTGGGCGATCGGCGCCTCGCTGATCGCGGCCAACATATCCGCGGAACAGATCATCGGCATGTCCGGCTCCGGCTACGCGCTCGGGCTCGCCATCGCGTCCTACGAATGGATGGCGGCGCTGACCCTGCTGATCGTCGGCAAGTTCTTCCTGCCGGTGTTCCTGCGCAACGGCATCTACACCATGCCGCAGTTCCTGGAAGAGCGTTACGGCCCGAACATCCGCACGATCATGGCGGTGTTCTGGCTGGGCCTGTACGTGTTCGTGAACCTCACCTCGATCCTGTGGCTGGGCTCGATCGCGGTCACCCAGGTCACCGGCATGAGTCAGTTCGCGGCGCTCGCGCTGCTCGGCGGCTTCGCGCTGATCTATCAACTGTACGGCGGACTGAAAGCGGTCGCGCTCACCGATATCGTGCAGGTTTCGCTGCTGGTGCTGGGCGGGCTGCTGATCGTCGGCATTTCGCTGGACCGCATCGGCGGCGACGCCGGGGTGCTCGGCGGCTTCAAGACGCTGATGGCCACGCATCCCGATCATTTCCACATGATCCTGTCGCGCGACAACCCGTTCTACAAGGATCTTCCCGGCCTCAGCGTGCTGATCGGCGGCATGTGGATCATGAATGTCAGCTACTGGGGCTTCAACCAGTACATCATCCAGCGCGCGCTGGCGGCGAAGGACATCGCCGAAGCGCAGAAGGGCGTGGTGTTCGCCGCGTTCCTCAAGCTGCTGATGCCGGTGATCGTGGTGCTGCCGGGCATCGCCGCGCTGATGCTGGTGACCGATATCGAAAAGCCCGATCAGGCCTATCCAAAGATGATGTCGCTGCTGCCGACCGGCGTGCTGGGGCTGGTGTTCGCGGCCCTGATTGCGGCGATCGTGGCCTCGCTGGCGTCGAAGATCAATTCGGTATCGACCATTTTCACCCTCGATTTCTACAACAAGCGCGCAAAACTGCCCGGTGCGAAACCGCACGACGAAGCGCATCTGGTGAAAGTGGGGCGGATCTCGGCATCGGTGGCGATCCTGCTGGCGGTACTGACTGCGAAGCCGCTGCTCGGCAGTTTCGATCAGGGCTTCCAGTACATCCAGGAATACACCGGCTTCTTCACGCCGGGCATCGTGGTGATCTTCATGCTGGGTCTGTTCTGGAAGCGCGCCAACGAAGCCGGCGCGATCGCCGCTGCGGTGGGTTCGTTCGCGCTGTCGATCGCACTGAAGCTGGCATGGCCGGAGCTACCGTTCATGGACCGCGTCGGTCTGGTGTTCCTGCTGGCGCTGGCGCTGGCGGTGATCGTGTCGCTGACATTGCGCGCGAGTTCCGACCCCAACCGTATACGCACCGACGACGTGAGCTACGCCACCAGCGGCACGTTCAACTTCGGCGCTTTGGGCGTCACTGGGATCCTGGTCGCGCTGTACGCGGCGTTCTGGTGACTGTTTGAATCAATCGGGTGCGCCTCGGCGCACCCGATTGGAAGCCCTTACCGGCGCGAAGCCCTTATCGGCGTCGTTTCGGCGCCGGTCCTGTCGAAGCACGCAGGACCAGCTCGTAAGGCACCTGCACCATACCGGCGACCTCCGGTTCGCGGATCGACAGCAACAGCTGCTCGGCCGCGATCCGGCCCATTTCCCGGCTCGCCTGACGCACCGTGGTCAACGACGGCCACAGCTGGCGGGCCATCGGCAGATCGTCGAAACCGAACACCGACAGATCCTGCGGAATACGCACGCCGCGTTCCGCTGCGGCGTGCATGACGCCTGCGGCGGTGTCGTCGTTGGCGGCGAAGATCGCCGTCGGCGGATGCTTGAGCGAGAGCAGGGTCTCGGCCCCCGCGACGCCGGATTCGAACGAGAATTCGCCGGACAGCACCAGATCCTTGTCGAACTCGATGTCAGCGGCCGCAAGCCCGTCCTTGTAACCATTGAGGCGCCATTCGGATGCGCCATGATCGCGGTGGCCCTTGATGTGGCCGATCCTGCGATGCCCCAGCGACACGATGTGCGCCATCATCTCGCGCACCGCGCGACGTTCGTCCAGACGTGCGCCGATCCCCGCATTCTTCTCGCGCGGCGAAATACTCGCGTAACGGACGTTCAATGACTTCAGCTTTTCCAGCAGCTCGACATCGTCGGTCAGCGGCGGTGTCAGGATCAATCCGTCGGGCGCGTACTGGGCGACGCTGTCGGCGAGGACATCCACGTGATCCCTGCTGCTGAAATCGACCGGCCGCATCATCATGCTGTAGTGCGCGGCTTCGCAGGCATCGAGCACGCCGGACACCACCTGCATCACGTAGCTGCTGGATGGATTGTCGTAGACCAGCGAAATCAGATAGGAACGGTTTCCCGCCAGGCTGCGCGCCGAAGGATTGGGCCGGAAATTGAGGGTCTTGGCCGCCACTTCGACTTTCGCGCGCGTTTCCGGGCGCACGTTCGGCTCATGATTGAATACGCGCGAAACGGTTTTCATCGACACGCCGGCGAGTCGCGCCACGTCGTCGATCCTGACCCCGGAACCTGCCGATTTACCCATTCCCCCCGCTCCTCAACATCACCGTAAATTCGTGTCCGCGTCGATTTCAGGCCCCGTTTTGTCAGCGGCCCGCACAACGACCATGCATCAGCGTATCACCACGCGTCGCTGCGGAAAGGCGAAACCGGCAGACGCTCCCGGCCGATCAGATCGGCATCCTCGGGATTGTCGCGCCAACCGTAACGCACCGCATGCGGTTCCGGCACATCGGCACTGCGGATCACGACACGATCGCCTTCGATCCTTGCCTGCGCAGGATGAAAGACCCGATCGGCGCCAGCCAGCGCGAATCCGCCCACCCGATCGCCTCCACCACGCACCATCAACGCAGCGCCACGATCGAAGCGGACATGCGCTTCGTTGCCGAGGAATTCGACGCGCTGGTAGACAGGCGGCGAATACACCAGCGTTTCAGCGTACGCCAACCGACGCGCGGCCAGCGCCAGTCGATGCGCGACATCCTGTTTGTTGGTGGGATGGATATCGCCAGGCGCGCCGATATCGATGGTCACCGCCTGCGCCGTGAACGGCAGCGCCAATGCAGCGGACTGCGATTCGCGCAGCAGCGCCCAAGGGCTTTGCGTGGGCATGTCGCGCCCGGAAGCGAAGTTGGCAAGCTGCACCCACAGAAACGGCAGCTCCGGCGATGCCCACTGGCTGCGCCACTGCCGGATCATCGCGACGAACTGTTGCCGGTAGCGCAACGCATCCCCGGGCGTGTCCGCGTTCGACTCGCCCTGATACCAGATCACGCCGCGCAGCGGAATGTCGCGCAGCGGTGCGATCATGCGGTTGTAGAGCAGCGTTGGCTTGTACTGTTGGCCGTCGATGGTCGAAAACACCGCGTCGGCCACGCGGAACCGCCATTCGTGCGGAAGCGGCACGCACGCGCGATCATCGCTGCTCTGCAGGCACACCTCCTCAGCCGGGCCATGGATTCCGCCGCCGCCGCCGCCATCGATGACCCGCACCGCCAGCGAATTCCTGCCCGCATGCAGCGCGTGCGCCGGAACCTCGTAACTCCTTGGTGTATTCCACTGATTGCGCATGGCGCCGACGGCGATGCCGTTGACCCAGGTGTCGTCGGAATCGTCGATGCGCCCCAACGACAGGCGGACGCCGCGCTTCGCCTGCGCCTCACTCAGCTCGAAGCTCGTGCGATACCACGCCACACCATCGAGACCGGCCCAGCCCGCCTGCTCCCAAGAGATTGGCACGGAAATCGGCAGCCAATCGCGTTCGTCGAGATGCTCCGCCTGCCAGCCCGCATCGTCTGCCGGCATCGGGCCCCAGTGGGCAAGCCTGCTGCGCATCCCGCTTTGCGCGCCCGCTTCCTCCGTACGCATGCGCTCCGCATCACGCGCGATCTGCGCCGGGTCGAGACCGAGCGTTTCCGCATCCATCCAGGCTTCGATCCGGCTGCCTCCCCACGAGCTGTCGATGATGCCGATCGGCACGCCGGCGGTCGCGCGGATTTCGCGCGCGAACAGATGCGCCACCGCCGAAAAATCGCCCGCCGTCTCTGGCGAGGAAGCGATCCACGACCCGCCTTCCAGCTGCCACTGCCGCTGGCCGGACCAGGCATGCGGAATCTTGAAATGGCGGATCGCCGGATCGGTCGCGCGCGCGATTTCGGTCGCGGCATTCGCCGCGCGCGACAGTGTCCACTCCATGTTCGACTGGCCCGAAGCCAGCCAGACATCGCCGATCAGGATGTCGTGCAGCTCGCGCGATGCGCCCGCGCCGACGATGCGCATCCGGTAGGGCCCGCCTGCGGCATGCGGCGGTAACATCAAACGCCATCGACCGTCATTGTCGGTCACGGCTTCGGTGGTGCTGCCATCGAATTCGACCTGGACACGACTGCCGGCATCGGCCGTTCCCCACACCGGGATCGGACGGTCGCGCTGCAGCACCATGCCGTCGGAGAAGATCAGCGGCAGTTCCACCGCCGCGTGCGCGAGGCCGCAAGCGAACAGCAGACATCCCGCCAAGAATCTTTTCATTCGAATGTCCCCTGGTCGATCTGCGATGACAAATGGTTTCGATTGCGGCGTACGGCCATACCATCAGGAAATCCGGCTTTCGTAGGGTGGGCATTTTGCCCACCAACGCAACGCATCCAGCTCCACGAAAAATGATCGAAGCAAAAAACACATTGCGACGATCATTGTTGCGCGGGTTCAAGCTTCATTGCGGTGGGCATGAAGCCCACCCTACGATCCCGCATCAGTGATACGAAACGCTATTGGTTCGATCCACCACCCAGGCTTTCGTGGCGCCGTAAGTGAAAACGGCTTCGAGGCCGGCAACACCATCCATATTCGCGTAAGCCGGTGCGGCGCCGTTCGTCAAATAGTTGTAGCTGCGTCTGACGACCAACCGATCGTCCACCACCCAGCTCTGGCCCGCCGGATACGAAAACATGATTTCATTGCCCACCGTGCCGTTGAACTCCGCAATCTGCACGTAACGCCCGGTGCCGACAGCGGGCACGGTGTATGAGCGCCTGGCAGATATCCGATCGTCGATGACCCAGACGGCACCGTCGTTATAGATGAACGCCAATTCGGTGCCTACCGTGCCGTTCAGATCGGCCAGGGAGACGATACGCCCACCGCCGACCGCAGGAACCGTGTAGAAGCGCCTGCCATAGACTCGGTCGTCGATGACCCATATCGAGCCATCGTTGTATACGAACGCCATTTCGTTCCCGGCGATACCATTGAATTCGGACAAATAAAGGACACGCCCACTACCGGCCGCAGGAACCGTGTAAGAGCGCCTGCCATAGACACGGTCGTCGATGACCCATACCGAGCCGTCGTTGTACACGAACGCAATTTCGTTCCCGGCGATACCATTGAAGTCGGAGAAATAATCGACGCGCCCGCTACCGACCGCAGGAACCGTGTAGGAACGCTTTACTCGGGCCCGATCATCGACAATCGATACCGAGCCATTGGCATAGGCTGCGACCAATTCCTGTCCCGCCACCCCATTGGTCTCGCTGGCATAGATATTCAACCAGTTGGCTCCCACCACGTAGCTGGTGGTTCCACCACCGCCACGCGCAATCAAGATGGCGCCGGTTCCGGTGGTGACCGTCGCAGTGTCGTTGATGCCGTCGCCATTGAAATCTGCCGTAATCGTCGCCGCTTGGCTGACGACAGGCAACCCTATCAGGCTCATCAGAAAAAATAGGCCTGCGGTCAAGCGGTGAGGCCTGCGACACGTTCCGCTTTTCATGACTGTAATCTCCTTTAATGAGAAGTATCGATAGATGGGGGAACTTCGGTTTTCTTCTATCCGACGTAAGAATCCAGCGTTGGCTCTCTTATCGAAGCCACCTCACGCACGCGATGACAGGGCGCGTGTGCCGCAGTGTGCTGCCATGCTGGAAACCCGGACCATTCCTGATCCGCTGCACGCGATGTCCTATCGCGATCGCCTTTGCGCTTCCGGCGACAGAACAGCCTTCGCAGGAAGCGAAGCGCTTTCTCAGCGGTACACCACCTTCCGCGTGCGATCCACGATCCAGACCGGACCGAAGGTGTAGGCGAAGATGGCTTCGAGCCCGGCCACGCCGTCCACGTTCGCGTAGGTCGGCGCGCCGCCGTTGGTGAAGTAGAAATACGCACGCGTGGCATGCAGACGATCGTCCACGACATAGCTGGTGCCGTCCACGTACGAGAACATGATCTCGTTGCCCGCCGTGCCGTTGAATTCGGCGAGTTTCACGTAACGCGGGCCACCGCCGCTGCCGATGGCCGGAACGTTGTAGAGGCGCGTTTTCCTGGCGCGATCGTCGATGACCCATACGGTGCCGTCGTTGTTGATGAAGGTCACCTCATTGCCTGCCACGCCATTCATCTCCGAGAAATAGATGACGCGCCCGGCCCCTGCGGGTGTCGCGAGATACAGACGCGTGGCTCTGATGCGGTCGTCGACGACCCACACCGTGGTGCCGGCGTACGTGGCCACGAGTTCCAGCCCTGCGGTTCCGTTGAGTTCGACCGCGCTGATCGTCAGCCAATTCGCCGGTAGACCGTAGCTGGTGGTTCCGCCGCCGCCACGAGCGATCGAGATCGAGCCCGACGCGGCGGTGATCGTCGCCGTGTCGATTTTGCCGTCGCCGTTGAAGTCGGCGACGATCGTCGCCGCCTGGCTGGTGACCGAAAGTCCCAGCAGGCCTGCCGCAAACAACAGGCCGGCGAGGAAGCGCTCGGGGATGCTGAACATTGAGATTTTCATACGTCGAAGTTCCTGTGTTGTTTGGTTGAACTGACTGCAGCCCACACCTCATTCCATTCGCGCTACGAAAATTCCCCTGTCTTTATCCCCGGAAAGTCGATTGAGATATCTCCGCATCAAGATCCACACCGGTACACCCGACATCAAGCTCTGCCCCGGCTTTTGGTGCAGCGATGGATGTCCGAAATCGAAAGCGACCTGCTCCTCGAAAAACGCTACGACGACCATAAGCCGAGGACATCCCGGGTCATTCGGTCACTTGCTGCCGCACGCCTGCGCTGCGAAGACAGGCAGCGAGGCTCACGTCAAGCTCAGCGCGCAGATTTCCGTATCACCTTTGCGGGTCAAGACGCGCCCGTATCGATGTCTTTTGCTTCCCTGTCATGTTGCGGAACACATCAGTTGGGCCGCACGACGGTGATATCGCGCGGCCCAACTGGTTCGTTCGTTTCAGTTGCAAACCATTACGAGCCTACTCTCCCTGTAGATTTGGTTCTGGCAGCCCCAGCAAGGCGTTGGCGAATTACGGGGTACCGCCGGACCTTGTATCCCCCATTGCCCATAGCTCCCACAAACGGCGCCGGGAGTTCTATTGAACAGAAGTACACGGTCGATTTGCCAAAGCTTGCCCTGATAGTTGAACTGACAGGAATTGCCGTTGAAATAGGGCGCTTCCCAGCAGGTTCCCCATGCGATCGGCCTCCAAATCCCTTGGCGGGCAAAAGCAGGCGCACTCACCAGAAGGCTGCCAAATGCAACCATCAGTGCACAACAGACCAACATTTTCGTTTTCATATCCAGCTCCTGGGTACTAAGTTGAGTACCGATTGAATCGGTAGGTTCAAAGCATTCGGACGAAACCACCGATTCGGCGGCTGTTCGCCCTTTCCCCTGTTCCGTGCATACGGCGGAAACTTCTGCGCCCGAGGTACGAATAGCGTCGGAGAATTCCGCCCATTGTTTCCGCCGAGCGAGCGCAATGTGCTTCGCTCGACGGTTGGAACGACGACGAATTCCTGCTGCAAGAAACCAGAAATCGCCGCTTGATCGGATACTGTTGTTCGCTTACTCGTAACTCGCGCCGTTTTTGGCGGCACGATCACCGCACGCCGCAACTCTGCTCGGCGGATACGGACAGCATCGGTACCGCTTTCGGCCGCGCATAGCTCGATCCATAGCCACCCGGAAACAGCGGCGGCTCCGCAGCCATTGCCGCAGCCGAGAACGACGCTCCGCACGGCGTGCCGGGCCACGGGAACGACAGCCGGCCGCGGAAGTCGTATTGGGCGCGGCCTTTGGCATCGGCGAACAACACATCCGCCACGCCCTTGCCTTCGGTTCCCGGCAGCCATGCAGCGACGAAAGCATGGGAGAGATTCAGCAGATCGTTCGCATACACCGGTCTGCCGGAAACGAAGACGGTCACCACCGGCTTGCCGGCGGCCGAAAGCGCCTGCAGCGCGGCGAGATCTTCCGGATAGCGCTGCGTGTGCGTCAGCGTCTTCGGCGGCGCGAGGTCGCCTTTGGTTTCGGCATAGGGCGTTTCGCCGATCACTGCGATCGCCACATCGAAACTCGCCGGATCGACGCCATCGGGTTTCTCGACGAACACGACGTTGTCCTTGCCCGTAGCCGCTTCGATGCCGGCCAGGATGGTGTCGGCATCGGGATAATCGGCATTGGATGTTTCGTCGCCCTGCCAGGTCAACGACCAGCCGCCGGACTGGTTCGGCACGCTGTTGGCGGTTTTGCCCACCACCAGCACGCGCGTGCCGCGACGGATCGGCAACGCAGCGCGTTCGTTCTTCAACAACACCAGCGACTCGCGAACGGCGCGGCGCGCGAGTTCGCGATGCTGCACGCCCGCGAGTTGGCCGGCGCCCGCATGCGCGGACGGCGCGATGCCATCGAACATCCCCGCACGCAGCTTCACGCGCAGGATGCGACGGACCGCATCGTCGATCCGAGACATCGGAATCTCGCCGGCTTCGACCTGCATCATGGTGTTGTCGATGAACGCTTTCCAATCGTCCGGCACCATGATCATGTCGATGCCGGCATTGATCGACTGTGGGCAGCTCGCTTTGGTGCAGCCCGGCACCTGCTCGATGGCGTTCCAGTCCGAGATCAGGAAGCCGTCGAAGCCGATGCGGTTCTTCAGCGCATCGGTCATCAGCATGCGGTTGCCGTGCATCTTGCCGTGATCGATGCCGGTGTCGGCATCCTTCCAACTGTTGTAGGAGACCATGACGGTCTGCGCGCCCGCGCCGATCGCGCCGTAGTAGCCCTGCCCATGAGTGCGCACCAGCTCGCGCTGACTCGCGATGGTCAGGCCCTGGTCGGTGCCGTTGTGCGTACCGCCGTCGCCGAGGAAATGCTTGACCGAGGCGATCGCGCTGTCCGCGCCGAACCGCTGCTGCAGGCCTTTGACGTAAGCGCTGGAATACGCTTTCACCAGCGCGGGATCGTTCGAATAGCTTTCGTAGGTGCGGCCCCAGCGTGCGTTCTGCACCGCCGGCACGGCCGGTGCGAACACCCAGTCGATGCCCGATGCACGCACCGCTTTCGCGGTGGCGGCGGCGATCTCGCGGATCAGCGCGGGGTCGCGCGCGGCGCCAAGGCCGATGTTGTGCGGAAAGATCGTCGCGCGATAGACGTTGCTGTGCCCGTGCACCGCGTCGGTGCCCCACATGATCGGTACTTTCACCGCCATGTCGGTCGACATCGACGCCGCATAGTAGGCATCGGCGAGCGCGGCCCACGCCGCGACGCCCGCGTGCTTGTCCTTGCCCGGCCACGAACCGCCGCCGTTGAGCACCGAGCCGATGTAGTACGTGCGCACTTCGTCAGGCGTGATCGACTTGATCTCGGCCTGGGTCATCTGGCCGATCTTCTGTCGCAGCGACATGCCGGACAGAATGCGGTCGATCTCCGCTTCGAGTTTGCGATCGATACCGATCGCGCTTCTGGTTTTGCGCCAGTCGCCGGACAACACTGTCGTGGCGACATCCGTCGAGGCTGCAGTCGGCGTCGGATTGTCGGCGTGCGCAGGCGAGCCGAGGCCGGCGATGAGAACGACCGAAACAGAGGTTCCGGCCAAGGTGCGTGGATTGATCTTCAAAGCGGACTCCTGCAATGACTGGGCCCCGGCGATCGTCGCGTCGCGCCCGCATCGCCCGGGAGTAACGTCCCTGCGCCGGAGCGCAGGGACGTCGCAGGCCTGTGGCCTGTCCGTGGATTACATCTTGTAGCTGATGCCCAACAGATACTGCCGCCCGTACTCGTTGTACTCCAGCGGCGTGGTGTAGAAATCGCCGCCCGCGCCGAAATCGGAACGCTGCACTGTGCGATACGGCGAGTTGGTCAGGTTGTTGACCTGGAACATCATCGACCACCCGGACAACTTGCTGGAAGGCTGGAACTCGTAGCCAACCTGCAAATCGGTCTGGCGATCCGCCAGCACCTGGGTGTATTCGCGCGCGGTGAACAATGTCGTGATTTCGCCCTGAAACGCGGAGCGGTAACGCTGGCTGACGCGTGCGGAGAAACCATTCTTCTCGTAGTACGCCGTCAAGTTGCCAACGACCTTGGACAGACCGGGCAACCCACGGCGCAGACGCGTATCGTCCAACGGATTCGGATCGATCGATGTCTCGGTGTACGACGCATTGAAGAGCACGCCGAAGCCATCGAGCATCGGCGCGATCGCACCACCCTCGAGCGACGTACTCAGTTCGGCGCCGCGCATGTAACCGCCCTTACCGTTGGCCGGAGTACTGAAGGTGCCGATATTGCTGATCGGGACGACGGTCGTCGGGTTGCTGAACCCCGTGAAATCGTAGGGAATGTTCTGGTTGTAGACGTAGCTCTTCAGGTTCTTGTAGAACATGGCCACCGCAACGTAACTGGCGGTCCCGAAATACTTTTCGAACGACAGGTCGACGGAGTCCGCGCGCCACGGCTCGAGCAGCGGATTGCCGCCGTTGCCGCTCCACAACCGCGTGGTGGTGCTCACGCCAGCAGACGCGGAAGCGCGCATATCGTCGATACGCGGGCGGGCCATGGTCTTGGCGGCGCCGAAGCGGGCCATCCAACCTTCACCGAAGTCCGCGACCAGATTCAGGCTCGGCAGCACATCGTCGTAGCTCGTTCCTCTGTTGAGCGTTCCCGCAGCACTGTTGTTGTCGATATCGAAGCCAGTCGACGACTGTTTGGTATGCACCAGTTGCGCACCGACGTTACCGCGCAGGCGCACCGGGCCGAGCTCGGTATCCAGATCGAGTTTGGTGTAGACGGTTTCGATGTTCTCGCGGACCGTGAAGTCTTTTCTGAGGTCGTTGCCGTCCAGAGCGAGCACCAGATCGTAGTGCCTCGCCAGCGCTTCGTTCACGTCATAGGTCAGGACACCGGGAAAGCCGGCGAAGCCGAGACGGGTCGAACGCCGGACCAGATCGCTGTCGATGGTCGCTGAGGTGGCGCCGCCCTTCAACTGGGCGAAGTACACCGACGAGGTCTTGTCCTTGACCCGGTTGGTACCGGAAAAACCGAACTGCACCGCCGAGAACGGGCCGGAGGTGAACGAACGTTCGATCTCGAAGCGCACGCCGGTGTGCTTGTCGTCCTGCTTGGTCTTCTCCAGACGGCCTTCATGTCCCCAGCCGGCGGGATCGCTCAGACGGATCGTGGCCGCATCGGTGTAGTCCAGACCCGGATCGAAGGTCGGGAAATCCGAGGAATCGGTCTGGACATTGAAGGCGATACTGTCGAGCGCTGCGGAACCGGCATAGGTTTCCAGCGTGGTCGCATTGCGTCTGGCGCGCGAAATATAGCCGTCAACCGAGCCCGACCAGTTTTCATTGAGCTGGAATTCGTTCTTCAGGCCGACCGAATACATGTTGTCGTCGCGGCCGTTGCGGTCGTTGCGCACGATCGGGCGAACCCGATTCACCGTGCCGCTGCTCACGACCGATACGCCGCCCAGATTCGTCGTTCCGGCATTGCTCAGGGTCACGTTGTTGCCGGTCCATGGGTCCTGCGACCACATGATGCCGCGCATCGATTCCTTCTGCTCGAACTTGGAGTAATAGACGTCCAGGATGCTGTGCAGGAATTCGTTCGGCTGGTATTCCAGCACGCCCATCACGCCATCGCGGACCTGATCGCGGGAGCGCGCCCAGATTTCGGCGCCTTCCATCATCGCCGCGTCGGCCGGCTTGCCGGGCACATCCGCACCCCAGCGCGTGGTGTTCCCCCACCACCATGCCTTGTAGTGCTGTTCCTGGAACGGCGAATTCAGTTCCGCCACGCCGATGGCGATGCCGACGGTGTTGTCAGCGAACTGGTCGACGTACGACGCACTGACGCGGTAGCCGGTATTGCTGCCGTCGTTATTCTGTTTACCCAGCGTGTTGTACTCGCCGCGCGCATTTGCGACGAAGCGGCGCTGGCCGACCTTCAGCGGACGGATCGTCCGCAGGTCGACGGTGCCCGACAGGCCCTGACCGATCACGCTCGCATCGGGCGTCTTGTAGACGACGGCCGAATCGAGCAGTTCCGACGGGTACTGGTCGAACTCGACGCCGCGATTGTCGCCGGTGCTGACCTGTTCGCGGCCGTTGAGCTGGGTCGCCGCGAAGTCCGGCGACATGCCGCGGATCGCGATGACCTGCGCGCGGCCGTCGACGCGCTGGGCCGCCAAACCGGGCAGGCGCGCCAGCGATTCGGCGATGCTCACGTCGGGCAGTTTGCCGAGATCTTCGGACGATACCGCCTCGACAATCGAGGTGGATTCCTGCTTGGTCACGCGGGAGGTTTCGATACTGCGACGCAGGCCGGTCACGACGATCGCGTCCAGTTCCTGTTCTTCTTCTTTGGCCGAGTCCTGCGCGGAAGCGGAGAACGACAGCACTGCCAGGGAGCAGGCGGCGGCCAGCGCGCATTTCCGGAACCCGGAATAGGCCGGCATTGCTTGTTTCTTATCGATACGGATCATGGATGTCATTGCTCCCCCTCATCGGTTGCAAGTTGTTGACAGCGCTGTCAAATACATGTAATTCAACACCATGTCAATACCGATGCCTGCGAAACAGACGATATGCCGGGAATTCCTTTCTGCGGCTTGTCATCCCGCTGTAACCGGGCATCTGTTTTTGTTGCGCTGCAATATCGCTATTGCGCGAAATTTTCCTCTCGTCCGCACCGCTTTTCGTGGGAAGGAATACGGAACATGAAATCGTTTTGCGTCCTGGCGCTTGCGGCTCTGACGTCCATCTGCGGCATCGACGGCACTGCCGCAGACCGCGATCCGGCAGCGACGGTCCAGGTCTGGGCGACGACATCAGACCGCAGCTACACGCTGAGCGCGTTGCCACCGGCCACGCCGGGCGAGGCCACCGCCGCCGACGTCCGGATTACGATCGACCCCGGCCGTCGCTATCAGGACATCCTCGGTTTCGGTGCGGCGGTCACGGACTCGTCGGCGTGGCTGATCCAGCGGCGGATGCGTGCGGATCAGCGCGACGCTTTGCTGCGTGAACTGTTCGGTCGCGATGGCGGCATCGGTCTGGGCTTCACCCGCACGACCATCGGCGCATCCGATTTCTCGTTGAGCCATTACAGCCTGGACGACCCGCCGCGCGGCAAGGCGGATCGCAAACTGCGGCATTTCCGCATCGCACCGCAGACGCAGGACGTGTTCACGGTGGTGCGCGCCGCGCGCGCGATCAATCCGCAGCTGCAGACCATGGCCTCGCCGTGGAGCGCGCCGGCCTGGATGAAGAGCGGCGGCAGCATGATCAAGGGCACGCTGCGCGAGGATGCCTACGATGCGTTCGCCCGCTATCTGCTGAAGTACGTCGACGCCGCTGCTTCGAAAGGCGTGCCGATCTTCGCATTGACCGTGCAGAACGAACCCTCGTTCGAGCCCGAAAACTATCCCGGCATGCGTCTGAGCGCCGATCAGCGGATCGCATTGATCGGCAGGCATCTGGGTCCGCTGCTGAAGGCCTCCGGTCGCAATGTCCGGATTCTCGACTGGGACCACAACTGGGACATGCCCGAAGAGCCGACAGCCGTGCTCTCGGATCCCGAAGCATCGGCGTACGTCGACGGCGTGGCCTGGCACTGCTACGGCGGCGACATCGCCGCACAGTCGCTGGTGCAGGCGCGGTTCCCGTCGAAAAGCGTCTATCTCACCGAATGCTCCGGCGGCGACTGGGAGCCGGTACGCAGCGGCGGCATGACCATGCTGGCGCGGCAGCTGATCATCGGCGGCACCCGGCACTGGGCACGCGGCGTGTTGCTGTGGAATCTGGCCCTCGACGAGACCGCAGGTCCGCATGCCGGCGGCTGCGACAACTGTCGGGGCGTGGTCACCATCGACAGCAGGACCGGCGCAGTGACGCGCAACGACGAGTATTACGTCCTCGCGCACGCCAGCCGCTTCGTCCGGCCCGGTGCGCACCGGATCGAATCGAGCGTCGGTGCGGAGGATGTCGACAATGTGGCGTTCACGAATGCCGACGACGGCAGCGTCGCGCTGATCGTCGCGAATTCATCGACAAGCCCCCGCAGCATCGCGGTTACCTACGCAGGACGCACATTCCGCTATGCGCTGGTGCCGAAGAGCCTCTACACGTTCACATGGCCCGGTTGAGCTGCGGCGCTTGCGACATCCTGAAACATCCGCCGCGATCCGCATGCCGATCATGTCCATGCAAACGTTTACAATGCGGCACACCAACTTCAAAGTTTACGCTTGCGGACCCCTACGACGGAATCGGCTGTGATCACCTCTCCCGCCTCGCTGCTGACCATTTTCGGCGCCACCGGCGACCTCGCCCAGCGCATGTTGCTGCCCTCGCTGTACGGCCTGCAGGGCGACGGCCTGCTGCCGGCGTCGATGCGCATCCTCGGCACCGCGCGCAGCGCGCTGGACGACGAAGCCTTCCGCGCGTTCGTCGCCGATGCCATCGCGCGCTTCGTGCCGGCGGATCAACACAAGGAGTCGACCCTGCAGGCATTGCTGGCGCGGGTGCACTACCAGCCGGCGTCGCTCGACAACGACGACTCGATGCAGGCGCTGTCCGAACGCATCCGGAGCCTGCGCAGCGGCGACATCGTTTACCACCTCAGCACCTCGCCGAAATTCTACGAACAGGCCTGCGCCGCACTCGCGCGTCACGGCATGGCCGGCCCCGGTACCCGGGTGATGCTGGAAAAACCGATCGGCCACGATCTGGCCGAAGCCATCGCGATCAACGACGGCGTCACCCGCAGCTTCGACGAAGACCGCGTCTATCGGGTCGACCACTATCTTGGCAAGGAAGGCGTGCAGAACCTGCTGGCGCTGCGCTTCGGCAACGCGCTGTTCGAGCCGCTGTGGAACGCGCGCCACATCGAACAGGTGCAGATCACCGTGGCCGAGACCGTCGGCGTCGAAGGCCGCGGCGATTACTACGACCACTCCGGCGCGATGCGCGACATGCTGCAGAATCATCTGCTGCAGCTGGTCTGCCTGACCGCGATGGAGCCGCCGTCGCAGTTCGAGCCCACTGCCGTGCGCAACGAAAAAATCAAAGTGCTGCGTTCGCTGCGTCCGATCGGCCGCAATGATGTCGCCACCGAAACCGTCGCCGGCCAGTACACCGCCGGTGCGATCGGCGGCCAGGCGGTCCCGGGATATCTGGAAGAGTTGGGCCGCAGCAGCAATACCGAAACCTTCGTCGCGATGCGCGCGCACATCGACAACTGGCGCTGGTCGGGCGTGCCGTTCTACCTGCGCACCGGCAAGCGCATGCCGAGCCGCTGCACCGAAATCTATCTGCAGTTCCGCGCCGTGCCGCATTCGATCTTCGCCCGCGGCGGCGCCGCCACCCAGCCGAACGCGCTGATCATCAAGCTGCAGCCGGAAGAGCGCATCGAAATGCAGCTGATGCACAAGACGCCCGGCCTGGACCGTAGCGGGCTGCGCCTGTCGCAGGTCTCGCTGGATCTGGATCTCGACGAACGCTTCGCGCACGAGCGCCGCCGGCTCGCATATGAGCGGCTGTATCTGGATGCGATCGAAGGCAACGGCACGCTGTTCGTGCGCCGCGACGAAACCGAAGCCGCGTGGCAATGGATCGATGCGATCTTCGACGGCTGGGCGCATGCCGGCAGCGCGCCGAAACCCTATGCCGCCGGCACCTGGGGCCCGAACGCGGCGGTCGCGATGACCGAGCGCCACGGTCACAGCTGGCGCGAGTAGACGAACGACGACGATGGCCTGGATCGAACACGACTACACCGACAGCGAGGCATTGATCGATGCGGTGTGCGCGCAGCTGCACGACCGCTGCGCGGCGGGCCTGAAGCAGCATGGGCACGCCCTGCTGAGCCTCGCCGGCGGACGCACGCCGTTTCCGATCTATCGCAAGCTCGCCGCGAGCGCGCTGGACTGGACCCGCATCGTCGCCATGCCCGGCGACGAGCGCTGCGTGCCGCATACGCATGCCGCCAGCAACATCGCCGCGCTGCGCGAGGCGTTTTCGGCCGCCAATGGCCTGCGCATCGAATCGCTGACCACCGCCGACGGCGACCCGCAGGCTTCGCTCGCGCATGCGCGGACGATGCTCGCCGCGCATGCGGAAGCGTTCGATGCGGTGGTGCTGGGCATGGGCGAGGACGCGCACACTGCCTCGCTGTTTCCCGGCGCGGACGTCCTGCCCGAGGCGATGGCCAAGGATGCACGCGAAGACGCCTTCCTGCTGGTGCCGAAGCATCTGCCACCGGAAGCGCCGTTTCCGCGCATCACCCTCGGCCTCAACCGCCTGCTGCGCGCGCGGAGCCTGCATCTGATCGTCACCGGCGCACGCAAACGCGACGTGCTGCGCGCCGCACAGACCGCCCACGATCTGCTGCGCGCGCCGATCTCGGCGCTGCTGCACGCGTCGGGCACGGTCGTCCATCTGCACTGGAGTCCATAGATGTCATTGCACCCCGTCATCGAACGCGTGACCGCACGCATCGCCGAGCGCAGTCGCCGCACGCGCGACGACTACCTCGCGCGCATCGATGCCGCGCGCATCGACACGCCCGCGCGCCGGCAGCTGAGCTGCGGCAATCTCGCCCACGGTTTCGCCGCATCCGGCGGCGACAAACCGATGCTGAAGGTCGGCGCGGGCGGCAACATCGGCATCGTCACCGCCTACAACGACATGCTCTCGGCGCACCAGCCGATGGAGCAGTATCCGACGCTGATCCGCATGGCCGCGCGCAATGCCGGCGGCAGCGCGCAGGTCGCCGGCGGCGTGCCGGCGATGTGCGACGGCGTGACCCAGGGCCGCACCGGCATGGAGCTGTCGCTGTTCTCGCGCGACACCATCGCGCTGGCGACCGCCGTGTCGCTGTCGCACGAAATGTTCGATGCGGCGCTGATGCTCGGCGTGTGCGACAAGATCGTGCCCGGCCTGCTGATCGGCGCGCTGAGCTTCGGCCATCTGCCGGTGATCTTCGTGCCCGCGGGACCGATGCCCTCGGGTCTGCCGAACAAGGAAAAAGCGGCGGTGCGCCAGCGTTATGCCGACGGCAAGGCGACGCGCGACGAGCTGCTGGAAGCCGAATCCGCGTCGTACCACAGCGCCGGCACCTGCACGTTCTACGGCACCGCCAATTCCAATCAGATGCTGATGGAGGTGATGGGCCTGCACATGCCGGGCAGCGCCTTCGTCAATCCGAATACGCCGCTGCGCGATGCGCTCACCGTGGCCGCGACCGAACAGGCCCTGCGCATCACCGCGCTCGGCGACGATTACCGCCCGCTGGGCCGCACCGTCGACGAAAAGGCGATCGTTAATGCGATGGTCGGGCTCGCCGCGACCGGCGGTTCGACCAACCATGCATTGCACCTGGTCGCGATCGCGCGCGCCGCCGGCCTGATCATCGATTGGGACGATCTGGACGAACTCTCGCAGGCCACGCCGCTGCTGGCGCGCGTCTATCCCAACGGCAGCGCCGACGTGAACCATTTCCACGCCGCAGGCGGCATCGGCGTGGTGATCCGCGAACTCATCGATGCCGGCCTGATGCACGCCGACATCCTGTGCGTGCACGGCGGCGATCTGCGCCAGCAGACGCTGGCACCGGAACTTGACGGCACTACGCTGCGCTGGACTCCGCCACCCGCGCAGTCGCGCGACACCAGCATCCTGCGCGGCGTCGCCGAACCCTTCGATCGCGAAGGCGGTCTGCGCCGGCTGCAGGGCAATCTCGGCCGCGCGGTGGTGAAGATCTCCGCCGTCGCGCCCGAGCATCGCGCCATCGCCGCACCGGCGAAGATCTTCGATTCGCAGGACGCGATGCTGGATGCCTTCAAGGCCGGTGCGCTGACCGGGGATTTCGTTGCCGTGATCCGGGGCCAGGGCCCGCGCGCGAACGGCATGCCGGAGCTGCACAAACTCACGCCGACGCTCTCGCTGCTGCAGGATCGCGGCCAGCACGTCGCCCTGCTGACCGACGGCCGCATGTCCGGCGCGTCGGGCAAAGTGCTCGCGGCGATCCACATCACCCCCGAAGCCGCCTGCGGCGGCTCGATCGCGAAACTCCGCGACGGCGACCTGATCCGCATCGATGCCGAAGCCGGGACCATGCGGGCCGATGTCCCCGCAGCCGAATGGGACGCGCGCGTAGCGACGACCCTGGACCTGCGCGGCAACGCGCACGGCGTCGGCCGAGAACTGTTCGGACTGATGCGCGCGCAGGTGGGTTCGGCCGAAGAAGGCGCCTGCAGCCTGTTCACGCACGAAGCGACAACGGAGCACTGAATCGATGAAAAAAGCCGTCGTCCCCGCATCGCTCGCACTCATCGCCGATATCGGCGGAACCAACGCGCGCTTCGCGCTGACCGACCTGTCGGCGCCGACCGCGCAGGTGCTGGATGCGCGCAGCCTCGATGCGTCCGCATTCGCCAGTCTGCAACACGCGGCCGAACACTACCTCGCCGCAGTCGGCGTGCAGCCGCGTCGCGCAGCGATCGCGGTCGCCAGCCCGGTCAACGGCGAAGAGATCCGGCTGACCAATCGCGCCTGGTCGTTCACGCGCAGCGAATTGCAAAGCGCGCTCGGCTTCGACCGCCTGCATGTGCTCAATGATTTCGGCGCGGTGGCGTGGTCGGTGCCGGCGCTCGCGGACAGCGAAACCATCACCGTGCACGGCAGCGATGACGCGCCACTGCAGGGCCCGGTCAGCGTGCTCGGTCCGGGCACCGGCCTCGGCGTGGCGATGCTGGTCGGCAACGATTCTCCTGCTCAAGGCCGGCATTGGCAGGTCGTGGAAACCGAAGGCGGGCACGTCAGTTTCGCGCCCCTGGGCGAAGAAGAACTCGCGATCGCGCGCTGGTTCACCGCGCGCTTCGGACGGGTGTCGAACGAACGCCTGCTCTGCGGCAGCGGTCTGTCGCATATCGATGCGGTGCTGCGCGGCGCGGTCGATCACGCCACCGGCCAGCATCAGGATCTGCGTGAGCCGGCGGACATCGTCGCCGCCGCGCTGGAAGGTCACGATCTGGCCGCGCGCCGCACGCTCGCGCGGTTCTGCGCGGTACTCGGCAGCGTCGCCGGCGACGCCGCACTGATCCACGGCGCGCGCACGGTGATGCTGGCCGGCGGCATCGTGCCGCGCTTCGTGCCGTTCCTGCGCAGCAGTGCATTCCGCGAACGCTTTCTCGCCAAGGGCCGCTTCGCCGCGTATCTCGAATCGGTGACGATCCGCGTCATCACCCACAGCAGCCCCGGTCTGCTCGGCGCGGCGATGTCGCTGCGCGCGGACGCCTCGAACGAGAACGGATGATGAGCCACACCCACACCGATCGCATGACCGCCATCGTCGACGACATCCTGCGGCAGGCGCCGGTGGTGCCGGTGCTCGCCGTCGCCGACCTCGACGATGCCGTTCCGCTTGCCGAAGCGCTGGTCGCCGCCGGTTTACCGGTGCTCGAAATCACCCTGCGCACACCGGTCGCACTCGACGTGATCCGGCGCATGCGCGAGGTGCCCGGCGCAATCGTCGGCGCCGGCACGGTGTTGACCTCGGACGATCTGGCCGCAGTGCAGGCCGCAGGCGCCGCCTTCGCGATCTCACCCGGCGGCACCGACGCGCTCTACGCTGCCGCACGCAATGCCGACATCCCGCTGCTGCCCGGTATCGCCACCGCCAGCGAACTCATGCGCGGGCTCGAACACGGCTACAGGCGCTTCAAATTCTTTCCCGCCGAATCCAGCGGCGGCGTCGCCGCGCTCAAAGGCTTCGCCGGCCCATTCGCGCAGGTGAAGTTCTGCCCCACCGGCGGCATCGACGCCGCGAAAGCGCCCTCGTATTTCGCGCTGCCCAACGTCATCACCGTCGGCGGCTCGTGGATGGTGCCCAACGATGCGCTTGCGGCGAAAGACTGGGCGCGGATCGGCGCGCTTGCGAAAGCCGCAGCGGCGTTGCGCGGCTGACCTCTATCGCCTCGCAGAAACGCGCGCCCCTCAGCGCGCGAGGGGACTCGCCGCGACCGCAAGCGCTTCCGATTCGGCCCAGTCGCGCAGCTCGCGCTCGACCGCTTCCGCTTCGAACGCATACCATGCCTCCAACGCCTGAGCGCGTTCCAACATGTCCTTGAACCGCGCATAGGCGCCCCGCGCGGCGAACATCTCGTAAGTCTCCTCCAGCCGCTCCGGCAACGATGCCTGCACGAAACGCACCGCAAGCCGCTTGCCCAGACGCAGATCCCGTCGCGACGGCACGATCGCGTACTTCGTGATGTCGTCGATATCGGACGGCAGATCCGGCTCGAGCTCCACGCCGAAGTCCTCCTCCGAGGTCATATAGACCCGTCCGGTTTCACGACAGACGAACGCCATGTTTTCGGAACTCGAAAGATCGGACACCCAGTCGAGCGCCTGAATCAGTTCATCGAGCGAAACGGTGACCGGGGATGCGGAGGACGAAGACATCTGCGAGGCTCACGGGGCGGGACCAGACGCAGACGATAACGGCGGACGGTTTCGGCGGCAAATGATCGGAATGCGGTCCAGTCGCATTGCGGGCAATCGACAATGCCGATCACGCATACATTCCAGCGCCAAGCGCCACTCTTGCAAAGCGCACGCAGGATCATGCGCGCCCGCGTGCACGGAGTAACGCCGCAGGACATGCCACACTCGGGTATCCACCACGGCCCTGGCGCAACGATCGAACCCGCGACTGCAGCTTGGTGCCTGCCACGACGATACCGATCCACCCTCGCAAAATGACGATACTGTGGCCCTTGGAGGCCAGCGCATGTCACGCAGCACTGGCGAAGCATCCGCGAATTCAAAGTCCCGCGCACCCGTGGCGGCGCACCTCCCGCTCGGCATGCGGCTGCTGGTGTTCGCTGGCGAGCAATTGCAACAGGCGCAGACAAACCTGTCCCGCAAAGGCGAGCCGCTGCACGAAGGCATCCACCAGGCGCGCAAGTGCATCCGTCGTGCGCGCGCCACGCTGGCGCTCGGCGAACGGGTCATCGGTCCACGCGCACAAATGCTGGACGACGAACTCGGTCGGCTGTGCCGCGGCCTGTCGCACCTGCGCGATGCGCAGGCGCTGATCGAGGTCCTGCAGCGACTGGATGCGCAGGCACCGGAGTCGATTCGCGCGATCCTGCCCGCTGCAGAACGACTGGCGCGCGAGCGTCGCGACGATATTCTCGAACGCGCACTCGTTCGCGATCCCGCGTTCATGGCACGCTGCCTGCGTCTGCAGGCGACACAGCAACGTCTGGCACGACTGGATTGGCGCGCAGTGGACGAAGCCGAAGTCGCGCACGCGATCCAACGCAGCCAGCGCCGCGCCGACAAGGCGGCCAAGCAGATCAAAAAGCATCCGGACGACGATGAAGCTTGGCATGTGTATCGACGACGCCTGCGACGCCTGCGTCAACAGGACAGTCTCCTCGCCGACCTGCTGCCCGCACTGCGCCTGTCGAAAAAGCGCGCACGCGATCTGACCGATGTGCTCGGCGAATCGCAGGACGATGCGCTCCTGCTGCGCCACTGCGACAGGCGTTCGCCGTTTCCGTCCGATCAACGCAAGCAGCTGCGCGCGATCGCGCGGGAGCGCTTGCGGAATACACGCAGCAGTTGACCCGTTTACGATCGGAGGCGACAGCGATGCCGGACATCGAACTGCGCATACAGACCCTTGACGGGTTGTTCGACAGCCTCGATCCCGCACCGTTTCATGCCAAAGCCCTCGATCGCAATGCCGAAGCCTATCTGCAAGGTGACCAGCTTCATTCTTGAAATTCCAGCAGGGTGGCGTGAGATTTTCATACGCCACCGTTTGGACAATTCACTTCAAATCGCTGAGAACCTCGATCCTCACATCGAAATTGCGCTTGTCGCTGACCCATTGAGCGCCGCCATCCTGACCACAGCCGCTGATATGGTCGGGGAAAAGCATCTTTCCGCCTTCGCAGCTGATCTGTATCGAATATGCGCGCGTTCCTGTCTTTGGATTGCAGAAAAGATCGCTGATGACCCCCTGCTGTTTGGCATTGATCGCCACCGAGTCGGAGCTGCCATCGACCAGGCGCGTCAACTGGATATCTTCGCCCGCAAGCTTCAAGTCGGAACAGGCAAAAAAGGCATCTGCGTCTCGCGGCTTGTCGACCACCCGAATGCTGGTATCGAAGAATCGTTTTCTGCTCGAAAACGGTCCTTCTCTCTTCTTGTACAAATCGAGAATGTTCCTGCCCGCTTCGCTGTCTGGGGTCAGCTTGGCCACCAGTTCAACCAGGCGGCCATCCATCTCGCGCTCTTTGGTCTTCAGCTGTTCTGCCAAGCGGCTGTTCTCCGCTTTCATCTTCAGAATTTGCTCGCCATCTATGTTTCGCTCGTCTTTCTGTTTGCTTTCAAGAGACGATTGCTCCGCACGGAGTTTGACGACCTGTGCCTGTAGTTCGCTGACCAGATTGGGCCTGAGCTCCAGCGTCATCTGCTTCGATAGACCGTAATTCGTCAGCAGGGTCGTGCCCAACAGCATCGCCGCCGACCCTGCCAGCTTCAACGCTCCCACCCGGAACTCGGATTTTTCCGTGCCACCCAAGTATCGATACGTCAACGTCGCGATCGCGATACCGAACAGGATCGAAATCAGCATCGGAGGGAATAGCCGGTCTTCGACGGTCCACCAGACGACCAGAATAATCGGCGTGACCAAGGTGATCGCCAGCACCACAATAATCACGAAGTCATCGTATTTCGAAACTTTTCCCAGATTCTCTTCCGTCATGTAGCCCCCTCTCGATCTCACGCTTTTGTTGAACGAACGATCGAATCAACGCCTGCCGTCGGTTGCATGTCGTGAGCGTGTCCGCTTGACGGGAGCGCTCGGCTGGCGCGCGCTTGCAGCCGAGCCGGGGCTTTCGGTGGCCAGTTGGACGAGCGTATTGTAAAAGCCCGCTTCAGGGAACGAATCGTAGGGATTCAGGTCCGCGCCATCGTGGGTCACCCATAAGCGTCCCACATACAGCTGCTTGCTGCGCGCAACAATCGCGCTGAGCTGCGCGGGCGTCGCGTCGTGCACCACGTGCCAGAACCGCGAGCGCGGATATTTTTCGGCAAACGGCGGCAACACCCATTCCGTCGGTGTGTTCAGATACGACGTCGCATCCGTCTCGAAACTCATGAAGACATCGGCTGTCGGCATCATGCATTCTTCGAAAACCCGTCCGGGATTCACCACCACACGCTGATCCGCGCCCTTGGCCACTATGTGAGCGCGTATCGCGGTGTAGTATCCGACGTGATCGCAACTGTAGTCGCCTTCGTCCACGAAAATGCCGTTGACCGGGTACCAATCGTAATAGCGGTCGATATCGTCGAGCACTTCAGCCAGGCTGCGCTGACCCATTTTCGTGTACACGTAACCGAGTACACGCCGCCCCTGTTGCCGTGCGGTACTGAGATGGCCGACCAACTGCGGAATAGGTGAGGTCGACGGACCATTCGCGACCCCGAAGATCAGCAGATCGAGCGTCAAAGGATCACTTGCCAGAAGACGCTGCCAAATGGCCGTATCGCCAAACCAGATGTAGGCAGGAATCCCCAGCTGCTGTGCCGTTGGTGACGTCTGTACAGGATAGTGGTGCAGGTACAGCCCAGAATGCGCCTCGGCTCCAGCGAAGGTCTGCAGATGGACTCTAAGAGCGGTCACGTTCGGGGATGCGGATTCGCCGATCGTCGCCCGATCGATCCGCCAACGGACGCTGCGAGCGCCGAGCTCGAAGGGCACCGACGCCAAAGGCTGCCACAACCAGTTCCGACCGGTGCCGGTGTATCGATAGAGGAACGCTCCTTCGACCAGGAATTCCGCACCGTTCTGGATCGTGCCCACGGAAAATCCGGTCGCCGGATTGTTGTCCGTATCCAGGAATACACGGTGGAAGTACCAATCCTTCGGCTCGAACTCGGTGTACACCGTCAGCGTCGATGAATCGTTACTGCTTTCGACTTTTTCCATCACCGGCGTCGCCGGCAGCATGTTCGACGGGAGCGCAGCATTGGCTTTGCGCTGCGCATTCGCGGCATTTGCTGAAAAAGCAAGTGCAATCAACAACAGGAAAGCTGCCAAAAGGCGCTGGCGCTTGCTCAGCCTATTCGTCTTCATACTCCTCACTCCATGGGGATAGACGGCAACTAAATTTCTGTCATTGTTGCTGGTGCGCAGAGCCCATCGCGATCTCTGGTTTCGTAGGGTGGGCATTTTGCCCACCATTACAATGTGTCCGCGCAATGAGCAAACAAAGCCACCAATGAGTAGTGATCGTTTTTACACGCCTTACAGCTTTATTCGGTGGGCATAAAGACCACCCTACGGCCCTGAAATTGGTTTATCGCAACCGATATTCGCTTCAGACCTCTTTATCAAGTCAACAATGGCTTGATTCTGTTTTTCTGGAAAAGAAAGACTCTTGACATATGCAGCAGCAGCTACACCTTTGTTATCAGAGATCATTTCGCAAACTTCATTGACAAGGTTTCTGACCCGCAATGCCTGATACTTTCCTTCCAGATCCGCGAGCTTTATCATCTCGTCAGACACTTTCGTTTGGCCCTGACTTCTCGCAAGACCGACAAGCGCTTCCGCGCTCTTCTGCCCTGCCGAGAATTGTTTTTCGGCTTCAATCAGTGCTCCGTCGACAGCCACATCGTCGTTGTCCACATTGCGGATATACGAAGGGTCTTCGAGCGAGAATTCATCTACGCCATAGCCGTAGATCGGTCCTCGTGGGAAGAAGACGTATCCATCTCTAGATTCATTGGGGCCAAGAGACAGAATCGAAGGCAGTGCGGTGCTGGCGAGATTTGCCAAATACTGGTCCAGGTCGCGCATAAGCAGCTTTCTTACCTCTGGCATAAATACACCCGTCGTGACGGCGACACGCTGTGCGAAGGATTCACCTCCAAATGCGGAAGAAATCTGATCCAATCCAACCAATGCACCGGCCACGACACCGATCGATTGAAGATAATCTATCGCTCTGTTGTTAGGGTGAGATCGCGTCTTTGCCGCCAAAGAAATCAATACCGCTTCCAACGTCATCGGCCGATAATAATCTTCCCATACGTAACCGCTACGATTCAGTTCAAGCTGCCAATAAACGTCCTGTGATGATGCTGCTACTTTGTCGGTCAAGCCGACACGTCGGCGACCATCTAATGTTATTGGAGATGGGGTCTGGGTCCTTGAATTTATGGTTTCTAACCGCATTGCCAGCCGACCAGAGACGCAATTTTTTTGCATTTCGTAAGCGTCAATTATTGTCGTTTTTTTTTCTTCTGCGAAGGCTCTGCTGATCTGATAATCAATTTCAGAAATTGACCTGTATATATTTTCCCTGTGTTTCTGATCTACGTTGCATTCAGTCTCCGTGTTGCGCACAGCACGGCGAAGGTCTAATACTATTATTCGAACCTCGTTTAAAAGAAATTTTTTATCTTCGCCGTCAAGAGAATCAGCTCCTTGGCTTTCGATCGTTTCAATTGCAATTTTTTCTGCGATCGACTCGTCTTTATCGCCTGACTCGGCTCTTATTTCTTGCTGCATCACCCTTCGATAAATTCTATCTTTCTGGGCGACAGTGAGATATGGAGCAATTTTTTTCTGATCATCCGCGTAATCGTCCAAATAGGCATATCTTTCTGCCGTTTTTCCCGATCCCGATTGACTTGGTGCCCGATAGAACAATGTTTTCGCACGCAGGCTGGTTGTGTTTACGATCAACTTCATGTCGCTGTGTCTGTTTCTGAAATATGCTTTTCCCACGTAAAAGTGTCGCGCGAAGTTCGATCCGAAAGCGTCTCTTGTTTCCGCATCGCTAAGCATGTACACCTGAGTGTGAAGATCGCCATTGAAGACTCGAACGACCTTTGTGGCAAGGTATGGGTTTTCCTCCTGTATATGCCGTTCCATTTTTTTGGCTGCTGTAATGTACCGCCCATATAACTGGTTATCGATATCCGCACGATTCTTGTCGTCCTGATCCAACGATACTTTTTGACTCATCATTTTCTTGCATTTTGGATTTTGTTCACACGATTGACGTGCCTCGGCATATTGAACCTTGATGCGCTCAAAATCCGCTTTTCTTTCGTCCTCATGTTCTGCCGCTAGCGCACTCAGCTCAACGACTATCGTGAAAGATTGCGTAATGTCTTTTGAATCCACTGAAATTCGTATTACTTTTCCACTTTTCAATTCTTCTGACGGAATCCCAGGTCGGCCCATGTCCTGGGGACGAAAAGAACCATATTTGACCTCTTCAATTTTTGCTTTTGCATTCAAAACATCTATCGATAACTCGCCGCTTTGTAGAGCATCCTTGAGGTCAATGATTGATGGCGCACTGACCCAGACGTAAAAATCGTAAGTCCGCTGTTCTGTTGTCTTGTCGGCAGCTGCAGAAGGAGGTAATTCGATATCTCCTCCTATAATCTGCACATGAGCCTGCTGCCTCTCCCGTTCTGACAAACTGATTTCCTGATAGACACGGGCTTGTCTCTCACGATCGGTACCTGCTGGAAGCACGGGTTGTACGCCATCCGTGATTCGCTTTATCGTTGCAGTACTGCAGCCGCCGACCAGGATCAGTAAAGATGCCATTATCGGCCCTAAAAACACTGTGGTTCGCCAGCTGTACCGTTTCATTTTCACATCTGCTCCGTGATTGATTTGCATGATCAGCTTCCTAGAGTTACTGCTAATTGTGCATCCTAATCTTCCGATGGCTTTTTATTAGAAGCATGCGGTGGGAAGAGGATGGCGATAAGTAGGGCGGATTTGCTTCTCGTTTTCGCCAGTTGCAAGCAAGTCGCTTTACTGCGGATTAGATGATCATGTTCCATAGCCCGTCCTTCGGATTTTTACGCTCTTTTCAGCATAAGCCCGCATCACCTCCGCCTCGGCTCACACCCCACCCCATCCCCATCGCGATCCAGATGCGGCCCATAACCCGGCTCACCACGCCGCACCGGCGCCGCGCCAGCGGCACGCGCCTCCGCACAATTCGCAAACGCTCCTGATCCCCGCAAACTGCGGGCGGGCGCAATCCCCGCTGGCGCGAAACCATTCGCGGGTATCAAGTCCTTTCGCGATGAAGACGCACCGCCACGATGGCAGTGATATCCGCCATGCTTGCGGTCGTGATGACAGCCTTCAGCGTTGAGCCGGCCGCAATGTGCGGCAGCGTTGTCGGCAATGCACAGTACGATGGCGGCGAACGCCATCGGCAATAAGGCGCCGTCGGACGAAAGTCCTGGTGCGTTCCGTGCGCCTACCCTGGCCATCCTGCATTCCCCCTGTGGAATGCGCTTCGAATTCGATTCTCAGCGTGAATCGAGTCTCATCCGTATTCGATGCGTTTGTCAATCTTTAGATTCGGGTCCATGACCGCTGGCACGGAATGCCGTTTCCGGATCCTCATGATCGAAATGACACTGTTGCGACGCAGCAGCGCCCGCAAATAAGTGAAATCCATTCACCCCATCAATGCTCCGGCTCCATCCCCAGCCACAGCACTGCGTAGTGCTGCGAGACGCGGATGCCGAGCGCGCGCCAGGTCGTATCGCGCCAATCGCCGCGGTTGAGGATGACGCCGTGATGCGTGGCGCTGCGTCGCCAGCAGTCCATCGCGATTTCGGGGGTCATGGTGTCCGCGTTCCAGCAGACGATCTCGAAGCCGTGGCCGCGATACGCGCCACGGGAGATCTCGCGCGGTTTGTCCCACATGCAGCGCGCCTGGGTGTGATCTGCGGTGTAGCAGCATGCGGACCAGCGCCCGTTCGCGGACCAGCTGTGGGTATTGCATTGGCCGCTTGGCGGGTGTCGTTCGAGATCGGCGACGTGCAGTGCGGCGACGTTGCCGAGGCTCGGCGATACGGGGATCGCCGGCAGGCCGTTCTGCGCACGGTAGTCGAAGATCAGGTCGGTAAGTCGCTCGGAAGCCGGGTCAGCCGCTGCAACGCTGAATGCGGACATCGCACAGCACATCGCCGACAGCCGCGCGATGCGGCACGGTTGCTGTCGCGAAGGCGTCGACCGCACTGTCGGCATGTTTGGTCCGGAACGATGACCGTCCGGAGTCTAGGCGAGACGATCGGCTGGGAATGCGGCGGTGGTCTCGAACGCGATACGCGGTTGCGGTCGCCGCCCCGGCTCAGGCTGGCTCGTCCGGAATCAACGCGGACTCGAAGCGGATGATCGCGTCCTTCAGCTGCAGCTTGCGCTTCTTGAGTCGCTTGATGGCCAGTTCGTCGGCGACGATGTTCTCGTGCAGGCGCTCGATGGCCAGATCGAGGTCGCGATGCTCCAGACGCAGCTCGGCCAGCCGATGGGCGACTCGGGTGAGTTCTGCGGGGTCGGAAGGCTGGTTCATCGCCCAGAAGCTTAGCACCGGGCCGCCACCGCGCGGGCGGGCGGCGACCAGGTCAGCGCTCGGCGATGTAACGGTCGGCGAGGGCGCCTTCGGTGTCGATGGATTCTTCAGGGTCGGATGCTTCGGCGTGGGCTGCCAGAACGGCGCTCCCCGGCAGGGTCGATGCGGTCTGCGATCCGGCATCGGCGGCCGTTGTCCATGGCCGCCATGCGCTGCAGACGCACAGCAGCAGAACGACCGCAATGATCGCGACGCGGGTTTGCAGCGTGCGCGTGCGGCGACGCGAACGGCGGCGATGCGGCAGGGCGTGCAGAAGCATGGGCATGATGAAGTCCTCGCGGTCTCCCTGGACAACGCATCAAGTTCCATGCCACGGCCAAGCATCTGTTTTTGCTGTGCGGCCACCGGCCTGCGGCTTGCGTTCTGCACGGCTGTGCGGCGCGATCGTGCGCATCGCGGGTCGCGGCGGAAACGCTTTGTTCGAGGAATCGGCAACCGTCGTGCAAACAGCTGAAATACAAGGCGTTGTCGATGATTCAGATCGCACCGCAGATGGCACGCAACTTGTGTGCTGTCTGGTGAGGCCGCGCTCTGCGGCGCCTCGTGACTTCTGGAGAAATCGCATGTTGTATTACGCCGTTGTCTTTTTCGTGATCGCGCTGATCGCCGGTGTGCTCGGCTTCGGCGGTATCGCCGGCGCCGCTGCCGGCATCGCCAAGATCCTGTTCTTCGTGTTCCTGGTCCTGTTCGTGGTGTCGCTGATCATGGGGCGCCGGGTCAAGGTCTGAATCCGGACACCGGAGACGTCGCGTGCCGAATCGACGCGGGACGTCTCTGGTGATGAGGGCTTGTTCAATAAATCGCGAACCGGCCAACCTTCTGTCATCCCGAACGCCCGCGTCGCGGGTGGAGGGACCTGTTGTTGCGACACGACCGGCGACAAGCAGGTCCCTCCTCGGGCTTCGCCCTCGTTCGGGATGACATGTTTTTCCGACTCGTGGATTACGAACAGGCTCTCAGGCGAGCGGCAATTCCAGCGTGAAGCTGGCGCCGCCGCCTTCGCGGTCGTCGTACCAGACATCACCATCCATGGTCCGTGCGCGCTGTTTGGCGAGCGCCAGACCCAGGCCGGTCGACGATTCGCCGCCGGTGGGCTGCGCGCTCAGGCGCACGTAACGCTGGAACATCCGATCGCGATCCTTCGGCGAAATGCCGGGACCGCGATCGTGTACCGTCAGTCGTGCGTATTTCCCCTGGCGCGACGCGGTCAAATGCACATCACTGCCCGGCGGCGCGTATTTCAACGCATTCGAGAGCAGGTTCTGCAGCACGTGCAGCGCACCCGCACGCTCGGCCAAGAGGTGCATGTCGTCCGCTGCGCCGGTATCGATATGCACGTGCATACCCTTGCTCTGCGACTGGTGCGAAAGCAGTTCGGCGACTTCTTCCAACAGTGCGCGCGCGGCGATCGGATGCGGCGGCACGCCGTGCGCCCGGTCCTGCTGCTGATCGAGATAGGCCTGCAGAAAGAGTACGCCGGCATCGGCGGAGGTGCGGATCGATTGCGCCAATCGCTGGCGCGCGTCGTCGTTCAAGGCCGGGTCGCGCAACAGCTCGGCGGAAAAGAGGATGTTGGCGAAATGATTGCGGAGATCGTGGCTGACGATTTCGGCGACTTTCTGGCGTTCGTCCGCAACCCGTGTCAGCCGGTCGCGCGCCTGTTTCAGATCGAGATGGGTGCGCACCCGCGCCAGCAACTCTTCGGCGAGGAACGGCTTGGTGATGTAATCGACCGCGCCTGCGGAGAACGCGCGGGTGAGACTGTCGCGCTCGTGGTCGGCGGTGAGGAAGACCACCGGCACATCGCGCGTCTGCGGCATCGCCTGCAGACCTTCCAGCACCTGGAAGCCATCGGCGCCGGGCATCCGCATGTCGAGCAGCACAAGATCGGGCGGGCTGCGCTCGGCCAGCGCCAGCGCTTCGCGTCCATCCAGCACCGGGACCACGTCGTAGTCGGCCTGGGTCAGCAACTGGCCGACCACCTGCACGTTCGCGGTCTGATCGTCGATCACCATCACCACCGGCAACGCGACCGTCGCCTGGAATCTATTCGGCATCACCACTCTCCTCGGGCCAGTGCGCCAGGCGATCGAGCACGATCTTGACCTGGTTCACATCGAAACGCTGCAGCGCGAGTTTGAGCCGGTGCGCTTCGGCCTGCAGTGCGGGATCGCGCAGATCGTCGGCCAGTTGCAGCAGCCGCTTGGAGAATTCGCCGATCTCGCGCATGCGCATGCGGGTGCGCAGCGCCTGCAGCGGCAGGCCGCGCACGCTGCGCCATTCGACACAGGCTTGGGCGCGGCGTCCCTCGCTGTCGGCATCGACGGCCTGTGGCGCGGGCACGACCGCTTCGGTACGCAACGCATCGTCGTTTCGGAACAGAGTATTCAGCACGGCGAACAGTTCCAGCGGCGTATAAGGCTTGCGCAGGAATCCGTCGAAGGGTGCGTGCTGGGGTCCGGCCTCGCCGGCAAGGCTGGATGCAGTGACCGCGATCACCCGCGTGGCGACCAATGCGGTGTCGGCGCGAATCGCTTCCAGCGCGTCGAAACCGTTCATCCTCGGCATGCGCAAATCCATCATCACCACGTCTGGGCGCAATCCATGTGCGATCTCGACGCCCTCGGCGCCATCGTGCGCCACCGCGATCTGATGATGACTGTCGTGAAGATAACCTTGGGCGACTTCGAGGTTCCATTCGACATCGTCCACGACCAGAATCTTCAGCGCAGGCAGCCGGTCGAAATCGACCCGTGTCGTTTCTTCTGCGCTGGCGGGCACGACGGCCGCAGGTTCGAGATCCGGAATATTGACGCGGAAAGTCGCCCCTTCCCCCGGTTGACTGACCACATGGATGCGACCATGCATCAGATCGACCAGCCGCTTGGTGATGCTCAAACCCAGACCGGTGCCCTGTCGGACCCGGCCGTCCGGGCTGTCCGCCTGATAGAACGGTTCGAAGATCTGCGCCTGTTGTTCCGGGTCGATACCGACGCCGGTGTCGATCACCGCGACACGCAGATCACGACCCTGACCGAGCGGCGAGGGCAGCATCGACAGGCGCAAGGTCACATCACCGCGTTCGGTGTACTTCACCGCATTGCTCAGCAGATTCATCAATATCTGGCGCAGCCGCTGCGCGTCGACGACCACAGGCACCAGATCGCTGTGATCGATCTCGATCCGCAACCGAAGGCCTTTGGATTCGGCCATGGGCTCGAACAGCGCGAGCGTTTCGGTGGCCAGTTCGGTCAAGTCGGTGCCTTGCGGTGTGAGATGCATTTTCCCCGCTTCGATCTTCGACAGATCCAGCACGTCGTTGATCAGCGACAGCAGCATCTGTCCGCTCTTCTTGATCGACGCCACCCATTCGCGCTGCAGCGGATCGCGCACATGGTCGCCGAGCAACTGCGCGAAGCCGAAGATCGCGTTCATAGGCGTGCGGATTTCGTGACTCATATTGGCCAGGAACGCGCTTTTTTCCTCGTTGGCGCGGCGCGCCTGGGCGGCGCGCAGTTCACCGCGCAGGGCATTTTCGGCTTCCAGCTGCGCACGGCGCAGCGCGAAGAAACCGAGCAGACCCGCGACCAGCGCAAGGCCATTGGCGATCATCAGCGTGGCGGTGGTCTGTTTCACCAGCGAGTCGCGCTTCAAACCCCGCTCATGCAGCAGACGATCCTCCTCGCGGGACATCGAGAACACGCGTTCGCGCATCCTGTCGACGACGTCTTCGCCCTTGCCGTCGCGGAGACGTTGCGACGTGTCGCGGGCATTGCCGTTGCGCAGTTCGTCATCCTTGATGCTGATCGATCCCTGTACCCGGCTCCGCAGGCCGTCGTAATCCCGCGCGAGCGCCGACAGCGTGGTCTGATGCTGCGAGTTGTCGGTGGTCAGGGTCTTCAATTTCGCGAGCAGGCGGCCGATGGCTTCGAGGTGCGTGCGCAACCCCGCACGATGATGCGCCTCGCCGCCGATCATGAAACGCAGGCCGTCGGCTTCCATCATGCCCAGCTCCACCTGCAGCGCGGTCAGATCGTCCTTGACCTGCAGCGTATGCGAGACCCGTTCGATGGATTCGGCAAGCGCGTTGGTGGAGCGCACCGAGATGATGGAGGTCACCAGGATCACCACGAACGCCAAGGCCAGCAACCCGACGTTGACGCGATTGCGGAACTGCGCGGTGCGCGACAGTGGCATGCGGAATCCCCGGGGACGACCCCTTGCTGCGAAAGTATGCTGCGGACAGGCTTGTGCGCTATGCGTTCATCAGCCAGATCGTACCGGTCAATACCAGGGCGAACGACACCCATAGCAGGTAGGGCAGCAGCAGATAGCCTGCCAAAGCGCGGACGCGGCCAAACATCAACATCGTCCAGAGCAGCACGATCCACAGCAGGCAGATTTCGGCGAACGCCAGACCCGGGCTGTGCAGCCCGAAGAACAGCGGCGTCCACGCCAGATTCAACAGGAACTGGATCGCGAACAACGCCACCGCCCGCTGACGCAGGGGGCCGTCGGCATCAAGCTCTCGCCGCACCAGCCACAGCGCGACCGCCATCGCGATGTACAGCAGTGTCCACACCGGACCGAACACCCAGGGCGGCGGGTTCCAGGTCGGCTTCAGCAGATCGGCATACCAGCCATTGGGGTCGAACACGATGCCGACCGCCGCGCCCAGGCCGACCAGCAGCAGGATCCATCCGACAAGCGCGATCCAGCTTTCGCGTGGATGGGCCACGATTTCGGGTAGAACGACAGGCGGACGATGATTCATCACAGGCAGGGCGGTTCGATGCGAAGGTCGGTCTGCGCGGTCACAGACCGAACAATTTGCGTTTGCGATACAGGGTGGAAGCGTCGATCCCCAGCGTGCGCGCGGCGGCGTCCAGACTGTCGCTGGACGCGAGCACGCGTTCGATGTGCAGACGTTCCAGTTCATCCAGCGAAATCGCCATGCCCGGCTGCGCGTCGTTGCGGGCGGACGCGCTCAGCGCGAGCAAGTCCGGGCCGATTTCTTCGCTGCGGCCGAGAATCACCGCGCGTTCCATCATGTTCTGCAGCTCGCGCACATTGCCAGGCCAGGCGTACGCGCGCAGTTGCGACAGCGCCGATGGCGACAATCGCCGTGCGGGCATGCCGTAGTCGCCGGCATAGCGGCGCACGAAACCGTTGGCCAGGTCTTCGAGATCTTCCGGACGCTCGCGCAGCGGCGGCAGTGTGATGCTGATGACGTTGAGGCGATACAGCAGGTCGAGCCGGAACTGGCCTTCCTTCACCATCGCATCCAGGTCGCGGTTGGTGGCCGCGACGATCCGCGCATCGGCCTTGCGCGTGACCGGGTCGCCGACGCGCTCGTATTCCCTGTCCTGGATGAAGCGCAGCAGCTTGGGCTGCAGCGCCAGCGGGAAATCGCCGACTTCGTCGAGGAAGATCGTGCCGCCATCGGCATGGGTGACGCGGCCGACGGTGTTCTGCACCGCGCCGGTGAACGAGCCCTTGGAATGGCCGAACAGTTCGCTTTCCATCAGTTCCGCGGACAGCGATGGGCAATTGATGGTGACCAGCGCGCCGGCCGCGCGCGGGCTGGCGCGATGCACGGCCTTGGCGATGACGCCCTTGCCGGTGCCGCTCTCGCCCAACAGCAGCAGGTTGGCATCGGTGCGCGCGACCTGCAGGGCCATGTCGATCGCGGCCTGCATCGCCTTGTTCCTGCTGGTGAGTTCCGGCACGCCTGTCTGCGCTTCGCGTTCGAAGCTGTCGAGGCGGTCGAGGATGCGGCGGGTGTCGACCTGTCGCGCGACCGAAATCCGCAGCTGTTCGGGCGAGCAGGGCTTGACCAGATAATCGCTGGCGCCGAGCGCGATCGCTTTGACCGCATCATCGATCGCGGCATTCGCGGTCACCATCACCACGCGCATCAACGGCGCCAGTTCGCGCAATCGCGGCAGTGCTTCCAGACCCGAGTCGTAGCCGATGTTGTGGTCGAGCAGACAGACATGGAATGGCCTGGTCGCAGCCAGACGCAGGCCATCGGCCAGGGTTTCCGCTGTTTCGACGCTGTAGCCGTCGCTTTCCAACGCCAGCGTGAAGTTCTGCAGCAAGCGGGTGTCGTCGTCGATCGCGAGAATGCGACCGGCAGGCTTGAAGGCGGGGTTCGGCACGGGTCGTGACTCCAGCGTGTGCGGGGCCCGGATCTGCGGGGGAGCGTCCACTATATCGACGCCATCGGTGTCCGGTGCCGGCCGGCGCCATGCGCCGTTGATCGTGGCGATCGGCGATGCCGGCGGCAGCTGCGCAGATCGGCGTTCAAGGGTGACGCTCATGCGGGGACTCCTGCGGGTGGCGATTGCGGATCGTGTGCGTGGCGCGCCACGGGATAGGCAAGCTCACCGCAAGCCCTGTGCCAAGCCGGAAAGCCCGTCGTTGCTGGAATTCACCGCCGCGTCAGCCCCGCGTTTTGCACGGTCGCACGGCGGAGACGGGTATTTCGCACGATCCGTTGCGAAGCCAAAAAAAGCCGCCTCGCGAAACGATACGGGGCGGCAAGGGGATTCTGCGGGGCTTCGGCGATCGCATCGGGATGCGATCGCTTGAGAGGTGGAGCCCCGTCCGTGCCGCTTTCGGGAACTTGCGGTACGGACGGGGCATCCGGTGTTGCACTGCGGACCTGCGGGGGAGAGTGTCAGGCTCGCAGCGGACTCACCGCGCGCCTGCACGGGCGGCTGCGGGAGAGGGTGGCGGAACTCAACTGTTGCGGATGGTCTTCTCGAAATCCTCGACCTGCTTCAGCGCGAGTTCCTTGGTCAGGCCATAACGCTCCTGGACCTTGCCGGCGAGGTATTCGCTGTTGCCTTCGGCGACGGTGAGGTCGTCGTCGGTGAGCTTGCCCCACTGTGCCTTGATCTTGCCGTTGAGCTGTTTCCACTGGCCTTTGATGGTGTCGCTGTTCATGGTGTTTTCCTTTGGGGGAGTGTTGGGACGGACGGGGTTGTCTGTCGGCGCGGTCGCGTCAACGACGCGGTTTGACCGTGAGTGTGGTGGCGTCCACCGAGATCACGCCCTTGATCGCACGTGCGACAGCCACGGCCTTGTCGACCTGCATCGCGTTGTCGAGCTTGCCGGACAGCGTGACCACGCCGTTGGTGGTGGTGACGTTGATGTCGAGGCCCTTGGTCTCTTCGGTGACCAGCAGATCGGCCTTCACTTTCGTGGTGATCCAGCTGTCGTTGACCGGCTGCTGCGAATCCTCGTAGGCCTTCGTCTTCTCACCGGGCGCGGCCTGGGACATCGCCGTCGACGCGCAGCCCGCCATCAGAACCGCCGAAAGCATCAGCGAAAGCGTCGTGCGCGAACGATCGAACAGGGTGTTGCTCATGCCTATCTCCAAACGCTTGGGGGATACCGGAAAAACGCTCCGGCCCCATGACTCTTACAAGGCGCGTGCCAAGCACTTCGCGCCATGCGAATCAATGCGTTACATGGCTTCGCGCGTGTCGTTGCATTGCAATCCGCCACGCCCGCCGGGCGCGGCGCACGATGTCCCGCAGCACGATCCGGCTAAAATGCGCCTCCCATGAGCACCGTCCTGCCCCTCTCCGAACCGCTGCCGCCGCCCGGCCGTCGCGCCGCGCACGAAGCCAACCGCTTGGCGAAGCGCCTGCGTCATCAGGTCGGCCGCGCGATTGCCGATTTCGGCATGATCGAAGACGGCGACAAGGTGATGGTGTGCCTGTCCGGCGGCAAGGACAGCTACACGCTGCTCGATATCCTGCTGCAGCTGCAGAAGAAAGCGCCGGTGTCGTTCTCGATCACCGCCGTCAATCTCGACCAGAAACAGCCGGACTTTCCCGAACATGTGTTGCCGGACTATCTGCGTTCCATCGGCGTGGACTACAAGATCTTGGAACAGGACACCTACTCGGTGGTCACGCGCGTGGTGCCCGAGGGCAAGACCATGTGCTCGCTGTGTTCGCGACTGCGGCGCGGCGCGCTGTACGCATACGCGGAAGCCGAGGGCTTCACCCGGATCGCGCTGGGCCATCACCGCGACGATCTTGTTGCCACGTTCTTCCTGAATCTGTTTTTCCACTCCAAGATCAGCGGCATGCCGCCGAAACTGCTGAGCGACGACGGCAAGCACGTGGTGATCCGGCCGCTGGCCTATGTGCGCGAAGACGACATCGCCGCGTACGCGGAAGCGAAACGGTTTCCGATCATCCCGTGTAACCTGTGCGGATCGCAGGAGAACCTGCAGCGCAAGCAGGTGAAGAAGATGCTGGAGGCCTGGGAACGCGACACGCCCGGGCGCGTCGAACAGATCGCGCGCGCGCTGGGCGATGTCCGTCCGTCGCAGTTGAGCGATCCCAAACTGTTCGATTTTCTTTCGCTGGGCCAACACAACCAGGGCGACATGCCGGATGCGCATGCGTGGCTGATGGGCGAACCGCAATCCATCGACAACAGCGAAACCTCATAGGCAATGTCATCCCGAGGCCGTAGGCCGAGGGACCTGCTTTGCTGTTTACACGCCTCATTCAACAACAGATCCCTCGGCCTACGGCCTCGGGATGACAACTCACTCATTCGGATACACGATGTTTTTTCGAAACCTGACCTTCTTCCGCTTTCCCGCCTCGCTGGACTTCTCCGACCTCGACACCGGTCTGACCGAATGCACGCTCAAGCCGGTCGGTGCGCTGGAGCTGTCGTCGCGCGGCTTCGTGCCGCCGTTCGGCCGCGCCGATACCGAAACGCTGTCGCACCGTCTCGGCGACGCGATCTGGCTCGCCGCCGGCAGCGAGGACAAGCTGCTGCCGGGTGCGGTGGTCAACGATCTGCTGCAGAAGAAGCTCGAAGAGATCGAAGAGAAGGAAGGCCGCAAACTCGGCGGTCGCGCGCGCAAGCGCCTGAAGGAGGATCTGGTCCACGAATTGCTGCCGCGCGCTTTCGTGCGCCCCGGGCGCACCGACGCGATGATCGACTGCGCCAATGGCTTCATCGCGGTCGACACCTCGTCGCGCAAGACCGCCGAAGCGGTGGTGTCGGACGTGCGCCACGCGATGGGCAGCTTTCCCGCATTGCCGTTGAACGCGGAAGTCGCGCCGCGTTCGATCCTGACCAGCTGGATCTCCGGCGATCCGCTGCCGCAGGGCCTGTCGCTGGGCGATGAATGCGAACTGCGCGATCCGACCGATCACGGCGCGATCGTGAAATGCCAGCATCAGGAGCTGCAGAGCGACGAGATCGCCAAGCATCTGGAAGCCGGCAAGCAGGTCACACGGCTGGCGTTGACGCTGGACGATCATCTGAGCTTCGTGCTCGGCGAGGACCTGATCGTACGCAAGCTGAAATTCCTCGACGGCGCGGTCGATCAACTCGAATCCGACGAGCGCGAGGACATGCGCGCCGAACTCGGCGCGCGCTTCGCGCTGCTCAGCGGCGAAGTGCGGCGGCTGTTCCTGACCCTGGAACCTGCGCTGAAACTGTCGAAAGCGGAATGACATCACGGAGCGGAGCGGCACGGCTTCCCCGCGCAATGCGCAGCGGTTAGCATTTCGCATGCCTTTCCGTTTCCGTCTCCGCGGACTCACGCACTTCGCGCGCCCCACGGCGACGCGCGATGCCGACGTCCGCAGCCAACAGCGCGACCGCGTGCCGCTGCAGCTCGACGACGGACGCAGCGTCGATGTGCTGCGCGTCCGCGACCCGCGCGCACGGCGGATCAAGCTGTCGGTGAGCGAGCGCGGCGTCCGCCTCACCTTGCCGCAGCGTGCGAGCCTGGTGTCCGGCGAGCGTTTCCTGATCGAACATCGCGACTGGCTGCACGCACAGCTCGACCAGTTGGCGAATGCCGACGACACCGCCCTGCGCCGCGACGAAAGCGCGTCGCTGCCGCTGCGCGGCGAAAGGCTGCCGCTGCGCTGGGAGCGTGGACGATTCACGGCGGTCCGACGCGATGACGACGGACTGACGTTCCAGACCACCGCGCGCGCCGGCGACCCTGCGATGCACCGCGCGCTGCGCGATTTCTACGAAGCCGAAGCGCGTGCCGACATCGGCCGCTGGATGCCGCTGTATCTGCCGTCCCTGCCGCGCGCGCCGCGCCGGGTGCAGCTGAAAGTGATGAGCTCGCAGTGGGGCTCGCTCGCGCCCGACGGCACGCTCGCCCTGGACCTGTCGCTGGTGCTGGCGCCCCCGGCCGCGTTCGAGTACGTGCTGGTGCACGAACTGTGTCATCTGATCCATCACGATCACTCGCCCGCCTACTGGCGCGAGGTCGAGGCGCGCTATCCGCAATGGCGAGACCAGCGCGAATATTTCCGCAGCGAGGGTCGCAGGATCAAGGCGACGCTGCAGGCGCTGTTGCGCTGACGCTTTTTTGTGGGAGCGGCGGAAGCCGCGATCCGCTGCGGAATACGCTTCGGCAACTCATCGCGGCTTCCGCCGCTCCCACAAACCCCGCGCGGTCAAAGCCCCAACGCCGCCACGACCTCCACCGGCTGCGTCATGTGCAGATGATGGCTGCCGGTCAACGACACACTGCGGATCTCCGGCACGCAGGCGACGCGGCTATCGCGCAACGCCGGCATGAAGTACGGCGGCGTCGGTTCGGCCACCAGCAGCGCCACCGGACACGCGATCGATCGCAGGCAATCGTGCACCTGCGCTTCGGACATGCGCACCGCCGTCGGCAGCGTCAATCGCGTATCGCTGCTCCACTCGAACCCGCCCTCGACCGCCCGGATGCCGCGTTCGATCAGCAGCCGAGAAGAGGCTTCGTCGAGTGCGGCGACAACGGTATGCATCCGCGCCTGCACCGCCAGTTCGGGATCGGCGAACACGCGTTTGCGCTTGGTGTCCAGCGCGCGTCGCTGGGCGACCGCATCGCGCAGACGGCTGGCAGTGCTGTCTTCGGAACCCGACAGCGGGCCGAGCGCTTCGATCAGGAACAGACGTTCGATGCGCTCCGGGGCAGCGGCGGCGAGCACGCTGGCGATCGCGCCGCCCATCGAATGGCCGAGCACCGCGAAGCGCTCCCACCCGAGCGTATCGGCGGCGGCGAGCAGATCGAGGATCGTGCTGAACAGGCTGTATTCGGCATCGTCCGGGTAGTGGAAACTGCGGCCGTGGCCGGGCATGTCCAGGGCCACGAGGTCGTAGCCGGTCAACAGCGGCGCCATCGGCAGAAAGCTCGCCGCGTTGTCGAGCCATCCGTGCAGCGCGAGCAGCGGTACGCCGTCGGTGTTGTCGTTGCGCAGCGCGCCGAAACGGCCGCGCGCAGTGTCCAGAACGATATCGCGCATCACGCCGCTCCGCGAAGGTGC